>JAFDZY010000009.1 GCA_018266685.1 Bacteroidota bacterium | reverse complement strand
CGGTAGTGCTGGGGCGCGACCACCACGATGTGAGCGGCACCGACAGCCCCTACCGCGAAACCAGCAACATCCGCGACGGCAGCCGCTTCACCGCCGACATGGCCGTGCAGAACTTCGTGGGCGATGCCTTCCGCGGCGCCACCTGGATCAGCTTGCACAACGGTGGCGGCGTGGGCTGGGGCGAGGTGATCAACGGCGGCTTCGGCATGGTGCTGGACGGCAGCGCCGACAGCGACCGCCGCCTCAAGGCCATGCTGCACTGGGACGTGAACAACGGCATCGCCCGCCGCGCCTGGGCCCGCAACCCCAACGCGCAATGGAGCATCCGCGAGGCCATGAAGCGGGAGCCAAGATTGCAGGTGACGATGGCCAACGAAGCCGGGGAGAAGCTGATCGACACAGCCATCGGTAAAGCCTGACCACAGAACAGCAAAGCAGTACATCGGTGTTGGGCAGGTGCTGGAGTACCGCCTGATCGACTTCAAGACCATCCGGTACTACCGGCACGGAGGGTAATGGCATACCGATCGTGGTGTTTGAACATGGCTATGGCTGTTGGGCATAACGCTAGGGTTGAAAGCACATAGGCTGCGGCCGGCGTTGATTTCCAGTGGGATCTTTCCACCGCCCAAGTTGTTGCACCATCCCGGTGGACTTGTATATCAACACCAAGATCCGGCAGGTACTTTGACACATTGCTTCCGATTCCACTTACATTCGTATGTCGTTCCTTCCTTCAAGCATCTTGATCCAACAACCCATGGCATCACGATTACACCCCGTTCTGCCCAGCGTCTTTTCATTGATCACGGCAATCAGCTTCGGCCAAGCCCCATACACCTTGGTCGTAAACGGCAACATGGCAGGTTGCACGGCAAGCACCATGGTGGTGGTGCAAACGGTCCCAGGCACCCTTCCTGCACAATCCACGGTGGTACCCGTGGACGTTGAATGCAATTTCCACGCGGTGCTGGGGCTTACCACCGCCAATGGTGGCGTGTTTGCCTATGCCACATGCACCAATGGCACCTCCACGGGCGATTCCACGGCCTATTCATTCAGCGGTTCTGTCCCCGATACGGCGATGGTTTCCCTGAACATGGGCTGCGGCGCGATCGATGCTTGCCAAGCCTGCATCAACACGGCGGAAACCGGGCCCTTCACCGCACAGTTCACCAGTTGCAGCAGTGGCGGCGTACCGCCGTACACCTGCGTATGGCTGTTGCCGGACGGCTCCATCAGCATTGGGGACAACGCCAGTTTCACCTTCAGCCAGCCGGGCATCTACGGCATTTGCATGCAGGCGAACGATGCGCTCGGCAGCAGCAGCGTGGCTTGCGACACGGTTTATGTGGCCGATGACGGCAGCGTCAACAACGCCGGCACCACGCCGGATTGCCAAGCCGGGTTCTGGGTGCTGCAAGCGTACACGGACAGCGCCGGCGGCGGCCTGGTATCGCCGGTGCCGAATGAGGTGTGGGTGGTGGACCTGAGCATCAGCAGCGCTGGCGGCAGCCAATACGCATGGGACTTCGGCGATGGAACCACTTCCACAGAGAACTACCCCACCCACCTGTACAATGGGCCGGGCCCGTGGCAGCTCTGCCTCAACCTTAGCAACGGCAGTTGCACCAGCAGCTTCTGCGACAGTGTAAGCGTGGATGAAGACGGCTTCTTGAACGGCCTGGCTTTGGACGGGCACGGTGCGCACCTGGAAAGCTCACCCAATGGCCGTTCGGGCGGTTTCACCCTGAACGTGGTGCCCACATTACCCGTTGGCATTCACGAAAGCGCTGCTTTCACCAACTTGAGATTGTGGCCCAACCCCGTGGAGGATGAGTTGCACATCAGCCTCTCCGGCCTGCACGGCGGCACGTTGCCTGTTGCGGTGATGGACCAGACGGGCCGGGTGGTGTTGCGGCGCGACTTACCGATCGCGGTTGGCGCCAATACTTTGCCCGTGGCCACGGACAACTTGGCACAAGGTCTCTACCTGCTGCGCATCGGCTCCGAAAATTCCGTTGTCACGCACCGTTTTGTTAAACTGCAATAATTCGTTGTGTGTTTGGTGGGGAACGGGTGCCTGCGCAGTTGCGTGGGCACCCGTTTGCCGTTTAGGGTGCGTCTTCTGGAAGAGAAAAAAAATTACGGCACCACCCAACCCTTGCACCCGGTGATCCGTGTATGGGGTTGAACACCAAAAAAACCACGCTCATGCGCAAACTTCTTCGAACTTTCACCGTCGCCTGTGCGGCATCCATGGGAATTGCGGCCATGGCCCAGGGCTATATCGTCACTGTGTACGGAAACGTTATTCCCTGCAATCCCGCAATGATCGGGGACAGTGTGATCGTTCAATCGCTTCCCGGTACTGAACCCCAGCAAACACTTGTTGCATATATAACCGACAGCTGTTCCTTCGGAGTGGATGCTGTGGTGACCAGCTTGACCGGAGGCTTCAGGATCATGGGCAGTTGCGGCAATGGGATGGTGGCCTCGGATTCCGGCTTTTACAGCCTTACTCCGCCACAACCGGGTCTCATTCAACTAAACTTGCAATGTGGAGGCGGACCGACGGATTGCCTTGGTGTTCCGGGAGGTACGGCGTTACCGGGCACGCCATGCACCACCTTCCTCGGGCAACCCGGCACATGGAGCGTGGACTGTGCATGCATTGCGAATACCGCCCAGTGTGATGCCTGTTTCACCGTGGCGCAAACCGGTGCCAACCCCAACGGCACAGGTGGTACGCCATGGAGCATCAGTACGTCCAACTGCTCATCCGGCCCTGCGCCCATCAGCTACACGTGGTGGCTACCGGACGGCAGCTCCAGCACGGACATTGCACCCACCTATATCTTCAATGCACCGGGCGTTTACGGGATCTGCCTCACGATTGCAACGGCCGGTTGTACATCCACGCAGTGCGACACTTTGGTCGTGGACAACATGGGCTTCATTTCCAACGCACCAGCTTGGTACGATTGCGAAGGCGTTTTGTGGGGGCCGAACACACCTGGTACACCTTGCAATGACGGAGACAGCACCACAACGGGCGACACGTGGACGGTAGGTTGCATCTGTGAAGGACAAGGAGGCGGAACGACTGACTGCCTCGGCGTGCTGAACGGCAATGCCATGCCCGGCACAGCCTGTACGGTTCCTGGTACGATGATCGCAGGCACTTGGAGCGCGGATTGCGTGTGCGTACCGGATTCCAATGCGCTGAATTGCGAAGCCGGCTTCTGGGCCATTCAAGCCTACGACAGCACATCGGGCGGCATCACGCCCATCCCCAATGAAGTATGGGTATGGAACCTGAGCAGCGGCGGCAACGGCACCTACCAATTCCTTTGGGATTTCGGTGACGGCACCAGCTCCACGGAAGCATTCCCCACCCATGACTATAGCGGCCCCGGACCTTGGCTGCTCTGCCTCACCATGGCCTCCGGCGATCCGGCGACGGGCGGATGCACAGACACCTACTGCGATAGCCTGGCCATGGATGCCAACGGAATCCTCGTAGGCATGGCCGTGGAAGGGCACGGTGCTGCCACGAACATCCGCGACGGCGGCTTCACCCTGAACGTGATCCAAGGTACCCCTTCGGGAATTGCGGAACAGCCTGCGTTCGCTGACTTGCGCGTTTGGCCCAATCCCGTGGGCGACCTGTTGAACATCTCGCTGCACAGCAGCCAGCGTGGCGCGGCTCCCGTGGCCGTGATCGATCCGGCCGGGCACATGGTATTGCGTGGAACGTACATCCTGGGCGGCGGTGAGGACGTGCTGCGCCTGCCCGTGGAAAAACTCTCGCAAGGCTTGTACATGGTGCGCATTGGCGACGGGGCGCAAAGCATCACCAAGCGCTTCCTGAAGGTGCGCCCGTAACTTGGTGACAATTGTGTGAAAGGTGCCCGCGGCCATGCGGGCACCTTTCCGCATACCGGCGATGGTCCACGACAGCCTCATAGCGCGTTGCATCCGCAAGGATGGCAAGGCCGAACATGAGCTGTACCGCGAGCTGTACCCGCTGATGATGTCGATCTGTTCGCGCTATGAACGCAACCGCCAGGATGCCGCGGCACGCATGAACGAAGGGTTTTTGAAGGTGTTGCT
>JAFDZY010000099.1 GCA_018266685.1 Bacteroidota bacterium | reverse complement strand
AGCGCGCGCCTGCTGAGCCCCAGCGAATACACCTTGAACGAGCGCCTGGGCTTCATCGGGCTGAACCAGAACCTGAACAACGACGAAGTGCTGGCCGTGGCTTACCAATACACCTACCAAGGACAAACCTATCAAGTGGGCGAGTTCAGCACGGATGGTATTGCACCGCCGAAGGCCTTGATGCTCCGCCTGCTGAAAGCCACCATCACGGACCCGCGCCAGCCGCTGTGGGACCTGATGATGAAAAACGTTTACTCGCTGGGAGCCTTCCAAGTGAACCCGCAGGATTTCCGCTTGGAGCTGTTGTACAACAACCCTACCACCGGCGTAGACCTGAACTACATCCCCCGGCCGCCCATCGATCAAGTGCCCTTGATCCAGGCACTGGGCCTGGACCGCCTGGACCAGCAGGGCGCGCCCACGCCTGACGGTGCGTTTGACTGGGTGGACAACGCGGCCACGCTGGGCGGCACCATCAATGCCCAGAACGGGCGCATCTTCTTCCCCGTGCTGGAGCCATTCGGCAGTTACTTGAACAAAAAGCTGGTCGGTCCCAACCCTGCAACGCCCATCACGGACACCCTTGTGCGCAAGAACATCGTGTTCCAGCAGTTGTATGACAGCACGAAAACCGCGGCGGAGAACCTTCCGGAGCTGAACCGCTTCAAACTGAAGGGCAGCTTCAAGAGCGCGAGCAGCGACGTGATCAGCCTCAACTCGGTGAACATTCCCCAAGGCTCGGTAAGCGTTACCGCCGGCGGTGTGAAGTTGGTGGAGAACCAGGACTACACCGTGGACTACAACCTGGGCCGGGTGAAGATCCTCAACCAAGGCATCCTTGAAAGCGGCACCCCGATCAACATCAGCCTGGAAAGCAATTCGCTGTTCAGCATCCAGACCAAAACGTTGGCAGGGGCGCGCTTTGACTACAAAGTGAACAAGGACCTGGTACTGGGCGGCACGGTAATGAACTTGTACGAACGCCCGCTCACCCAGAAAGTGAACGTGGGCGACGAGCCCATTGCAAACACCATCCTCGGCCTGGATGCCAACTGGAAAAAGGAGAGCGGCTTCATCACCCGTTTAGTGGACAAACTACCGTTCTTCGGAACCAAGCAAACCAGCGCCATCGATGCCAGCGCGGAAGCCGCCTACTTGATCCCCGGCCACAGCAAGGCCATCGGGAATGCGGGCACCAGCTACATTGACGACTTCGAGGGCAGCGTGAGCAACATCGACATGCGCACGCAAAGCCAATGGTTCATGGCGGCCACGCCCCAGGGGCAAACGGGCGACCTCTTTCCGGAAGGTGAATACATCAATGACCTGCGCACCGGTTTCCACCGCGCCCTGCTCTCCTGGTACGTCATCGATCCGCTGTTCTTCAACAACAACAGCCTGAAGCCGCCTTTGCCGGACGGGTCCGACACGGACAACCGCTCGCGCGAGGTGCTGGAGAAGGAAGTGTTCCCCAACCGCCAACTGGCCACCGGCACCCCCAGCAACATCCCCGTGCTGGACCTGGCCTACTATCCGTCCGAGCGAGGACCGTACAACTACAACACGGACCTGGACGCGAGTGGCGACCTGCCGGACCCCGAGGACAATTGGGCAGGCATCGAGCGGCGCGTCACCACCACGGATTTCGAGGCCAGCAACATCGAAACGGTGCAGTTCTGGCTGATGGACCCCTTCTCGCCTGCAGTGAGCAACTCCGAAGGCGAGCCCGCCAGCAACGTGGATGCCAACAACACCACCGGCGGCGACTTGTACATCAACTTGGGCAACCTGAGCGAGGATGTGCTGCGGGACAGCCGGAAGAGCTTTGAGAACGGCCTGCCCAAAAGCCCCAGTGACCAGGCGGCCACCACGGCCCAGACCAATTGGGGCGTGGTGCCCACCACCCAAAGCGTAGTAAACGCCTTTGCCATCACCGACCAGAACACCTACCGCTACCAGGACGTGGGCATGGACGGGCTGAGCAACACCGATGCCGATGCCTTCCAGCCCGGGCTCAATGAGCAAACCTTTTTCCAAGGCTACCTCAACGCCCTCAACCCGGGTGCGCGCTCGCGTTGGCAGGGAGACCCCTCGGCGGATGACTACAAGTATTTCCGAGGCAGCAGCTGGGACAGCCCGCCACAATCCATCCTGGCCCGCTACAAGCGCTTCAACGGACTGGAGGGCAACTCCATCACCGACGAGGACAGCCCGGAGGACTATCCCACCCAGGCCACCACGCTGCCCACCACGGAGGACATCAACCAGGACCAGAACCTCAGCGAAAGCGAAGCCTACTTCCAGTACCGGGTCAAGCTGCGCCCGGCCAACATGGTGGTGGGCCAGAACTTCATCACGGACCGTGTGCTTGGCGTTTCGCCCTCTGGGAAGCAGGTGTATTGGTACCAGTTCAAAGTGCCCGTGCGCCAACCGGAAAAGGCGGTGAACGGCATCCAGGACTTCCGCTCCATCCGCTTCATGCGGTTGTTCGTGAAAGGGTGGGCCCAACCGGTGGTGCTGCGTTTTGCAAGGTTGGATTTTGTGCGCGGCGAATGGCGCAAATACACCCAAAGCCTGGAAGCACCGGGCGAAGTGATCGGCGGCGACCCCGACCAGACCACCTTTGATGTGGCCGCCGTGAACATCGAGGAGAACGGCAACCGCGTGCCCATCAACTACGTGCTGCCGCCGGGCATCAACCAGGAAACGGACATCGCCAGTGCAAACCTCCGCAGCCTGAACGAACAATCCCTGGAGCTCAGTACTTGCGGCCTGCGCGACGGGGATGCACGCGCAGCGTTCCGCAACGTGAACTTCGACATCCGGAGCTACAAAAAGTTGCGCATGTACGTGCATGCCGAGTCCGCCGACCCGGCACACCCCATTGCCTACGGGGATGTGAGCGTGTTCATCCGCCTGGGGAACGACTATGAGCAGAATTACTACGAGTACGAAGTTCCCGCAGTGCCCTCGGCGTTCTACAACAATGATCCATACAACGTATGGCCGGATGTGAACAACATGATCATTGAGTTCGCCAAGCTCAACGACATCAAGATACAGCGCAACCAAGCCGGGTTCCCGGTGAACCAGCGTTTCACGCAGATGGACGGCGACCGGCGGGTGACGGTAGTGGGCAACCCCAACCTGAGCCAGATGAACACCATCATGATCGGCATCCGGAACCCGAAGAAGGACGGGGACCAGGCCAATCCGTGGGCGAACGACGACGGCTCGGCCAAATGCGTGGAGGTGTGGGTGAATGAACTGCGCCTTACGGATTTCGACCAGCGCGGCGGCTGGGCGGCCATTGCACGGGTAAACACCACCTTGGCCGACCTGGGCACCCTGAGCGTTGCGGGCAACTACAGCACGCCGGGCTGGGGCGGCATCGACAAGAAAGTCAGCGAACGCCAACGCGACACGCGGTACGGGATCGATGTGAGCGCCAATTTGGAGATGAGCAAATTCCTTCCGGAAAAGAGCGGTGTGAAGGTGCCCATGTACCTCGGCTATTCCGAGCAGATCATCAATCCGCAGTACGATCCCTTGAACCCGGACATCGAATGGAATGATGCCACGCGGTCACTGACGCGCGACGAGAAAAAGGCGCGCCTGAAGGAGCTGCGCACCTACACCCGGAGGCGGAGCATCAACTTCACCAACATCCACAAGGACAAGGCGCCGGGGAACAAGACGGAGCACTTCTTCGACGTATCGAACTTCGGGCTCTCCTATGCCTACAGCGACCAGGAGTTCCATGATGTGAACACGCAGTATGAAAACACACGCACCTACCGGGGATCGCTCACTTACCAGCACAACCCGAAAGCCCGCCCGGTAAAGCCCTTTGAGAATGTGGCCTTCCTTGGGAAGAGCAAATGGCTGAAACTCGTCAAGGACTTCAACTTCAACCTGGGCTTCAAGCAGATCACCGCGCGCACGGCAATAGATCGCAGCTACTTGGAACGCCTTATCCGCCCCAATCCGGACATTGAGAGCCTGCCCCCGGCGCCCACCTATAACAAGACGTTCAATTGGAGCAACCAGTACGGGTTCCGGTATGATGTGACCAAGAACCTGAAGGTGGACTTCACCGCCAACAACAACGCCATCATCGGCGAGCCCGCCGGCCGTGTGAACGCGGACGACCACGACGAGTACAAACTGTGGAAGGACAGCGTGCTTACCAGCCTGCGGCACTTCGGGGAAACCACCACGTACAACCACACGGCCAACATCACCTACACCTTGCCGCTGGACAAGTTGCCGGCAACCGATTGGATCACGGCCACCGCCACCTACGGCGCGGGCTACCAGTGGGACCGTGCGCCCTTGACGCAGGACAGCGTGGGCAACACCATCCAGAATTCCAGGAACATCAATTTGAACGGGCAGTTCAACTTCGTGAACCTGTACAACAAGATCAAGTACTTCAAGAAGATCAACGACAAGGCGCGCAGCAGCGGTGGAAAGCAGGCCGCCAAGAAAGGAAGCGGCAAGAACGCGAAGGACAACAAGGAGGAGGACAAAGGCACCAAGGATGGCGGCTTGAAGATCAACCCCTTGGAAGGCCTGGCCCGCTTGCTGATGACGGTGCGGACCGGTACGCTCACGTACACCCAGAACAGCGGCATCCTATTGCCCGGCTGGGACCGCGGTGCCAATGTGATCGGCATGGACCGGAGCTTTACCGCGCCCGGTTTCGGATTCCTTTTCGGGGAACAGAACCAGGACCTGGGGGGCAACTACATCCGGGATTTTGCGGGTGAGGCGGCAGGCCACGGTTGGCTGGTGCAGACACCGAGCATCTTCAATCCCTACACGAACACGCGGACGGAAACGATCAACGGGCGACTGAGCCTGGAACCGTTCAAGAGCATGCGCATTGAACTGATGGCCACGCGCACCTTGAGCGAGAACCGCAGTTCATTCTTCCGTTGGAACGCCACGGAAAACCGGTATGTGAACGACAGCCCGCGGGAGTTCGGCAACTTCAGCGTGAGCACCATCAACTGGGCCACCACCTTTTCGCGGGACGACGAAAACTTCGTGAACAGCATCTTTACGCAGATGCTGGCAAACCGGCCGCTGATCAGCGAACGGCTGGGCAAGGCCGATCCGCGCAGCATGCCCACCGATAGCGTGTATTGGGCCGGCTACGGTTCCACGAGCCAGGACGTGGTGATCGGCTCCTTCATGGCGGCCTACACCGGCAAGAACGCCAACAAAGTGCAGCTCAATCCCTTCAAGCTGCTCCCGCTGCCCAACTGGGACATCACCTACGACGGCCTGACCAAACTGGACCTCTTCAAGAAGCTCTTCCGCACCTTCACGGTAAAGCACAGCTACCGCAGCACGTTCAACATTGGGGGCTACCAGACCAACCTGCTGTATGAGCCGGGCGGAAGCGTACTGGATGCCGGCGGCAACTTCCTGCCGGAGAAGCAGATCCAAGTGGTCACCATCTCCGAAGTGATGCACCCCTTCATCAACTTCGACGCCACGTTGCAAAACAGCCTGCTGGCCAAATTTGAATACAACCGCGACCGCAACCTGAGTCTTGGCCTCACCAACTTCCAGGTTACCGAAGTGCGCGGCAAGGAATACGTGATCGGAAGCGGTTACCGCTTCAAGAACGTGAAGTTCCCGTTTCAAATAGGCGGCAAGACGCCTAAGAGCGACCTGAACCTGAGGCTTGATTTCAGCTGGCGCCAGAACAATACCGTGATCCGCAAGCTGCAGGAGGAGCAGAACCAGGTGACAGCCGGTCAGGACATCATATCCATGAAGGCCAGCGCGGACTACACCATCGACCAGCGGCTGAACCTGCGTGCATTCTATGAGCGGGTGATCAACAAGCCGGTGATCAGCACCTCATTCCCGAGCGCCAACACCAACATCGGCATCAGCCTGCGCTTCACGTTGACCCAGTAAACCGCATATTTGCGGGGCCGAAAGCGGCACCCTCCAATTTCAACCAGATGAACATCCCTGCAGAACTGAAGTACAGCAAGGACCATGAATGGGTCCGCACGGAAGGCGGCGAGGCCGTGGTCGGCATCACCGACCATGCGCAAAGCGAGCTTGGCGACATCGTCTTCGTGGACATCAACACCGAAGGCCAGGATGTGGCCCAGGGTGAAGTGTTCGGCACGGTGGAAGCCGTGAAGACGGTGAGCGACCTGTTCATGCCCGTGGGCGGCACGGTGCTTGCCGTGAATACGGCATTGGCTGACGATCCGGGTTCAGTGAACAAAGACCCTTACGGTGCAGGTTGGATCGTGCGCATCAAGTTGAAGGACCCCGCTGAACTGGGCAACTTGCTTTCCGCCGACCAGTACAAGGCCATCCTTGGCTAGGGTCGGCCATTCCCCGCTTCCCCGGGCATGAAGTGGCGATCACCGGTCCTGTGGGCTGTGCTTTGGGCGTTGGGCATCCTGGTGCTTACGCTGATGCCCGCCGGCGATGTTCCTGCGTGGCCATGGGCGGAACGCGTGCAGTTGGACAAATGGGTGCATGCCTTCCTGTTCGGCGTGCAGGGCGTACTGTTGGCGGCGGCTTTCCTGCAGATGCGTCCCGGTTCGCACCGCATCGGCCTGTTGGTCATGGCAACGGTGCTTGCCATTGCGTACGGCGGGGCCGTTGAAGTATTGCAATCGCTGATGGGCGATGGTCGGCAAGGTGATGTTTTGGACCTGCTGGCCGATGCGGCCGGTGCCCTGCTCGGCCTGCTGTGGATGGTGCGGCGCAAGTAGCTCCGCTTACACGATCATGCCTGCCGCCACCGTTTCATTGGTGGCTTCATCGATCAGGATCAAACTTCCGGTGTTCCTGTTGCGGACATAGCTGTCGAAATGGAGGGGCACCGTGGTCCTTACCATCACGCGGCCAATGTCGTTCATGCCGATGTGCTTGTCCTCCTCGTGCTTGCGCAAGGTGTTGATGTCCATCTTGTAGGCCACCTCCTTGATCATGCAGCGGGCATCCCGTGAGGTATGCTTCACGGAATACTTTCCGTTGGGCTGCAACGGGCGTTCATTGAGCCAGCAGAGCATCACCTCCACGTCCTGGCTGCTCTTGGGCGGGTTGATCACGCCGGTGATCATGTCGCCCCGGCTGATGTCGATCTCATCGGCCAGGGTGATCACCACGCTTTGCGGCGCGAAGGCTTCCTGCACTTCACGTTCGCCCAAGTGGATGGACTTGATGGTGCTTTGGAAACCGCTGGGCAGTATTTGCACCGCGTCGCCCACGCGGAAAATGCCCCCGGCGATCTGGCCTGCGAATCCGCGGAAGTCGTGCCATTCCTCCGTCATGGGCCGGATCACATGCTGCACCGGGAAGCGCCGGTCGATGTGGTTGCGGTCGCCCGCGATGTGGATGTTCTCCAGCAGGTACATCAGGGTGCTGCCCTGGTACCAGTCCATGCGGGTGCTGCGGTTCACCACATTATCACCTTTCAGCGCGCTGATGGGGATGAAGTTCAGGTCGCGCACTTCCAGCTTGCTGCTGAAATCCTCCAATTGCTGTTGGATGTTCTTGAAAACGGACTCATCGTAGTCCACCAGGTCCATTTTGTTGATGCAGAACACGATGTGGGGGATGCCCAGCAGCGAGGCGATGAAGGCGTGGCGGTTGGTCTGCTCCTGGATGCCCTTGCGCGCGTCCACCAGGATAATGGCCAGGTTGGCGGTGCTGGCGCCGGTAACCATGTTGCGGGTATACTGGATATGCCCGGGCGTATCGGCAATGATGAACTTGCGCTTGGGTGTGGCGAAGTAGCGGTAAGCCACATCGATGGTGATGCCTTGTTCCCGCTCGGCGCGCAGGCCGTCGGTGAGCAGGCTCAGGTCCACCTCGCCGTTGCCGCGCTTGGAGCTGGCTTGCTCCACGGCCTCCATTTGGTCGTCGAAGATGGAGCGGCTGTCGTACAGCAGGCGCCCGATCAACGTGCTTTTTCCGTCATCCACGCTGCCCGCTGTTGTAAAGCGGAGCAGGTCCATGTCCAAGTATCCGTTCGTTGCCATCGTTGGGGGGGGCTGCTGCTTCCTGGTTCAGAAATATCCTTCCTTCTTGCGGTCTTCCATGGCGGCTTCGCTGCGCTTGTCGTCCATGCGGCTGCCGCGCTCGGTGGTGTGCGTTGAGGCCACCTCCTCGATGATCTCCTCCAGCGTGGCAGCCGGGGAATCCACGGCACCGGTGCAGCTCATGTCGCCGATGGTGCGGAAACGCACGCGTTTCATTAAGGGCTTCTCATCGGGTTTCAGTCGCATGAAATCGGAATTGGCGTAGAGCACGCCGTCACGCAGGAACACTTCGCGCTCGTGGCTGAAGTAGATGCTTGGGATGGGGATCTGCTCCAGGAGGATGTACTGCCACACATCCATCTCGGTCCAGTTGCTGATGGGGAACGCACGGAAATGCTCACCGGGGCGCTTGCGGCCGTTGTACAGGTTCCACAGTTCGGGCCGCTGGTTCTTGGGGTCCCACTGGCCGAACTCGTCCCGGTGGCTGAACACGCGTTCTTTGGCGCGCGCCTTTTCCTCGTCGCGGCGGGCACCGCCGATGGCGCAGTCGATCTTGTTCGTTTCGATCGCTTCAAGCAGCGTGTTGATCTGCAATTTGTTGCGGCTGGCATAGTAGCCGGTTTCCTCCTGCACCTTGCCCTCGTCAATGCTTTTCTGCACGCTGCCCACCAGGAGCGTGGCACCGTGCTCCTTCACCAACCGGTCGCGGAATTCGATGGTTTCGCTGAAGTTGTGCCCGGTATCCACGTGCAGCAGGGGGAAGGGCACCTTGGCCGGAAAGAATGCCTTCCGGGCCAGGTGAAAGCAGAGGATGCTATCCTTTCCACCACTGAAAAGCAGTGCGGGCCGGTCGAATTGGGAGGCTACTTCCCGCAGGATGTGGATGCTCTCGCTTTCGAGTTCCTTCAGGTGGGTCAGTCGGTAGGAATGCATGGAGGTCATGTCCGTTGAATGCGCGGCAAAAGGAATTGGAGCAGGTGGTCCGCAGCTGTTTCAGCGCTCCGGTTGATGGTGGTGAGGCGTAAAGCCGGGGAGGTAGGGGCCTCAAACGGCGCGTTGATGCCGGTAAAGTCCTTGATCTCGCCTTTTCGCGCCTTGGCGTAAAGGCCCTTGACATCGCGGCGTTCGCATTCTTCCAAAGGCGTGTCCACGAATACTTCGATAAAATCATCCGCACCGATGATGGAGCGGGCCTGTTCGCGTATGGCAGCTGTGGGGCTGACGAAGCAGCAGATCACCACGGTGCCGTTCTGCACAAAAAGCTTGGCCAGTTCAGCGATGCGGCGGATGTTTTCCGTGCGGTCCGCTTCACTGAAGCCCAGGTTGTTGTTTAGGCCTGCGCGGACATTGTCCCCGTCCAGCACAACGCAATAGCGGCTTCCGGCGTGCAGCATGCGCTCCAGGGCAATGGCGACGGTGCTTTTCCCGCTGCCGCTCAAGCCGGTCATCCACACCACGCAGCCGTGCTGGCCCAGGAGGGCTTCCTTGTCCGCCCGCTGCAGCAGGCGGTGCGAAATGGGATGAATGTTGGCCGGGGTGTTCATGCAGGCGCCAATAGCTTGGCGCAAACGGGCGGCAAAGGTCGGGTTTTCCGCGCCCGGAATCAAGGCAATTTCAGGTATTGCGCCGCATCGCGCCGGAATGCCTTGCAAAAGGCCCGCGCCCCTTTGTTGTTCAAGTGGCTGCTGTTCTTGAAGGCATCGTCCGGCAAAGGCATGCGTGAGTAGTCGAAGAAGTGCAGGTTGGGGTGCCGTGCCTCCAAGGCACTGAAGAGCGCTGTGATCTCGCTGAAGTTGGCTATGCCCTCCACTTCGCTCCAGTGCTGCGGGGTGTAGGCCACCAGGATCTGCCGATCGGGCCGGCTGGCCACCAGCTCACCAAAGCGCGCCACCCGGTCCTTGGGGGCGGAAAACAGCAGGAAGGCATTGAGCACTTCCAAGCGCTTGCGGTCCTCCGCAGAAATGGATTTTTCCACGTCGCTCTTTGCATGCACCAGTTTTTCGCGCAGGGCAATGGAACGCTCCCGGGCCGCCACTTGGCTGGCCAGCTGGGCAGGCGTGGCCGCACGCTCGGTGAACATGCCGCCCTTTACTGATTTCCGGGTGGCGGAACCACTCTCGTCCATGCCTTTGCGGATGTATTCCTGTACGCTGCCGAAGTAGCGCAGGCCGGGTACCAGGAAGCGGCGTTCGAAGCGCCCGTTGCGTTCCAGGAAATCGATCACTCCGGGAAGGTGGATGTTGGGGATGAAGGTGGCCGCATCAATGGTGTGGCCGGGGGCGTGGATGAAAAAGCGGTGGTTGAACTCCACGATCACGGGGGTGGTTCGCGGCTTGGCCAGTTCGGTTTCCAGCAGGAATTCGATCACGTCGAAGTTGCTGCTTTCCATGGAGTAGTTGTACACCGTGGGCCCCAAACTGTCTGGAATGAACGAACTCCTTCCCTTTGAACTGCCGAATACAGGAATTTCAAGCGGGTCTTCGCTCTGCACCAGGCGCCGCACCTTGGCGGGGTTTGCGCCCGGGTCGTTGAATATGGCCCAGTGCTGCATCAGCGCATCCATGCCCAAGGCCACTGCCACGAAGGCAAAGATGAAGAAGGCTGAACCACGGACCAGCGTGCGCATGCTCAGAATTGGAAATAGATGAACTGGTTCATGGCATCGGAACCGAAGGTGAAGATGAGGATCAGCATGCCCACGATGTACAAATTGTCATACTTGAAGCGCATGCTTCTCGGGAATAGGGCGGTGGCCACGGCCAGGGCTGCGAAAAAGGAAGCCATGACCATTTGGGAAAAGTAGCCCGAGCGGAGGTCGGCCATGGAGAAACGGAAGTCCGTGAAGATGTGGTGGATCACGGTGAACGCATCGGCGACGTTGTTGCGGAAAAAAATGCAGGAGAACGCCAGCAGGCCGAAGTTCCAAACGGTCCAGAACGCCTTCATGGGCTTGGAGTTGTTGAAGGGGCGCAAGGGCTTGATGCGGATATACATGCGCTGAAGCACCATGGCTATGCCGTGGAAGAGGCCGAAAAGGACAAAGTTCCAAGTGGGCCCATGCCAAAAGCCGATGATGACGAACACGCATATGGTGATGATCTTGGCCCGGTGGGGCTTGCTCCTGATCCAGGGCCGGTAGATGTAGTCACCGATCCACGAGGTGAGCGAAATGTGCCACTTGGCCCAGGCCGCGTTGAGGTTTGTGGTGAGGAAGGGCCTGTCAAAGTTGTCCATGATCCGCACGCCCATCAGGCGGGCGGAGCCCATGGCAATGTCCGTATATCCGCTGAAATCGCAGAAAAGTTGCACGGTAAATAGGACGGCGGCGATGGCGTACTGCAGGCCGGAAGCACTGGGCACGTTGCCATAGAGCTGGTCCACAAATGGGCCGATGTTGTCCGCCACCACCACCTTCTTGAAGAAGCCGAGGAGGATCTTGTTGATGCCGTAGCGAATATCGTCAAGGGTGGCCGGGTTGTGTGCGCGCAACTGCGGAAGGAGGTTCCCCGCCCGCTCTATAGGGCCCGCGACCAGTTGCGGAAAGTAGCTTACATAGAGGGCGAAGTAGCCGAAGTGGTGTTCCGCCTGGTCCTTGCCCTTGTAGACATCGAAAGTGTAGCTCAGGCTTTGGAAAGTGTAAAAGGAAATGCCCAGCGGAAGTATGATGTCCAGCACGGGTGAATCGTAGTACACGCCCATGCTCCCGAACAGCACTTCGGCGTTGTAGGAGAAAAAGTTCATGTACTTGAAGAAGAACAGCAGGCCCAGGTTGGCCACTAAGCTTGCGACCATGTAATTGCGCCTTGCTCCGTGGTCCGGTGCGGCTTCCATGCGGATCGCGGCCCAGAAATCCACGGCGGTGGAAAGCAGCATGAAAACCGCGAAGAACGGTTTCCAGCACATGTAGAAATAATAGCTGACCGCCAGCAGCATGATCCACCTGTATGCCTTGGGAATTAGGTGGTACATCACCAGCACCAAAGGCAGGAAGATGAGGTAATCAACGGAGTTGAACAACATCGGCGGTCACGATCGGCGGCCTATGAGGCCCAAGAAATCTTTAACGTGGCTTTCCAACATGAGGTTCCAACTATAAGTATGCGCGGCTTTCTGCCGGGAGGCGTCCCGCAACGATTCCCATTTACTGCGGTCGGAAAGCAGTGCGAGGATGTGGGCGGCCGTGCCGGCCGCATCATCGGCAACAAGCACTTCCGTGCCAGGTACCAGGTCCAGGCCTTCGGTGCCATAGGAAGTGGTTACACATGGAAGGCCGCGGTACAGGGCTGTCAAAACCTTGACCTTGGTCCCGCTTCCGAAGCGCAATGGGGCGATGAACACCCTGCTTTTGCGGTAGAAGGGTTCGATGTCATCCACGAAGCCGTGGATGGTTGCACCGCCGGCCTTGGCAACTGCTGCCTTCAGGCGGTCGTCCGCGCCCCGCCCCAAAATGTCCAGGGTAATTGCCGGCCGGGCGGCCCTCAGCAAGGGCCATACCTCGGCAAGGAACCAGATCAATCCATCGGAGTTGGCGGGCCAGCTCAGTGTTCCAACATAGAGCAGGTTGTCACCTGCATCCCCGTATTGCAGCGGGGGAGCGGCAAGCCCGCCGTCATCACCCAGATGAAAGGTTGTTTTGAAGCGGTCCAAGGGCACTCCGGCCAAAGCCAGTTCATGCTGGTCGTTGGGTGCGGCAAGCACCATGGTTGCCCGGCGGCATGCGTACACCTCGAACCGCTTCACACGCGCAGCTTCCAATGACAGTACTACGCGCTGGGACCAGTTGCCGGCCACGGCACGGGAGCGCTCCCACATGGCAAATTCGGCGTTGTGCTGGTGGAGCACCACGGGTATTGCCGTATCCTTCGGCACATAGGGAAAAGCTTCAAGGTGGTCCACCAGTACCAGATCCGCGGTTGAAATGGCCTTTGCGGCGGTTATGTGCAGTTCCCTGTTGGCCGTGCGGTAGGCATTGAGCGTTGGGGCGGCGATCAGGCTGCGCAGGAAATTCAGGGCCGTGCGGGGGCGTTCCACCGGGGCGGCGCAGATCTTTACTGCGGGGAGCGCTGCCTGCAATTCGCCCACGTGCAGGGCATCGTCGCCCTTGAGCGGGGAGATTACTTCCACATCAAACCGGCCGGCCAGGAAGGAGAGCAGTCGCCAGGATTTGATGACGCCACCACTCTGTGGGGGATAGGGCAATTGGTTGGTGATGAAGACCAGCCGGGAGCGCATGTTGTCAACTTACGGCCCGGCTCCAGTTATACCGGAAGAACCGGCAGAAGCCCAATCTATTTTCACCATTTTTCCGCACCATCCCGAACCAGGGCAGTGCCTTTTCCTTTACTCCGTCCAAGACCAGTGCCACCGGCGGCAATTGCCCATTGGCCCGTGTGGTTGCCAGTTTTTCAAGGTCGCCCACCGTGGTTCTTCCCGGTTGGCACACTACCAGGACCTGGTTCACTTCGTTCACGTACGGCGCAATCGCCAGCATATCGGTATTGGTTCCTTCCACAACCAGGAATTCGGTTCCATCACTGCCGGCTTTTTGCTTGATGGTGCCCAGGTCATTGCCGTTCATCGGGGAGATGGAAAGTCCCTGTGGCAGTGCAGTCTTGAAGGGCGGCGCTTCCCCATCCCTCACCAAGAGCACCTTTTTCCCCCGGTGTGCCAACGTCCAAGCCAGGCGGGAGGCTAGGAGTGCGGCGGTTTCCCTGCCGTTGGCGCCGCAAACATGGATCACTTGTGGCCGGGTTGCAGGTTGTTGCTCGAGCCAGGCCGCCAGCTTGGCGATTTCCACGGTGGCCGCGCTCCCGGTGCTTGCAATAAATTTCGGGGTCTTCAAGTTGGAAGAGTAGGGCACCGTGGATGCCAGTGGGGCGTCGGGCAATGCCTTGTACAGGTCCCCGGCCCCGGTGATCTTGTCGCTCAGCACGGACCGGGCCACAAGGAACACCAAGGGTGCGATCAATGCCAAAAAGACGGCCGCAACAAGCAACAGCAGCACATTGGGGAAGGAGGGGTCCAAGTTGGTGAGGTACGCCGGCGTGACCACGGAGACCTCGGGCGTCAAGGCGGCACGTTGCACGTTCAGGTCGCTGAGGCGCGCCATCAAGGCGCTCGTCACGGTTTCCTGGGTGCGCTGGTCGCGCTCCTTGTCCATAAGTGCCCGGTCCAGTTTCGGTACCGCGCTTTGCCTGGCCTGCAGTTCCTTGCGCTGGGCATCCAGGTTCTGCATGTTGATCCGCGTGTTCTCCCGGAAGCTCTCCACCGAATTGAGCAGGTTTTCCCGCTGCTGGTCCAGCAGCTTCAGCATCCGGCTGTAGTTGGGGTTGGCCGTTTT
>JAFDZY010000098.1 GCA_018266685.1 Bacteroidota bacterium | reverse complement strand
TAATCATGAACTGCCCTGAGCGGAGCCGAAGGGCCAACCAAGTTCAGCACCGGTGGTTTTTCAAGCCTGGTGTACATTTCTGTACGTGATGCAATCCTGGCTTGGTCAATTTGATGCGTCTGCCCTGGGATAAACAATACGGCAAGCTTGGCCACGGACTGCGCGTACGCCTTGTTTTACTTCTCGGGCACAGCGTACCGGGAATTGGCAGTAAACAAGGGCGGTTACTTGCTGCCCAGCACCTGCAGGTTGCCGGTAAACTGCTCGTCCTTCACCTTGATGGCGTAGAAGTACACGCCGTCATGCAGGTCGTTCGCCGAGAAGTTGTTCTGGTAGTTCACCGTATTGAGCACTTCCTTGCCCCAGCGGTCCCAGATCTGCACGCGGTTCTCCCGGCCCTTGATCCCCTCCACCACAAACTTGTCGTTCTCGCCGTCGCCGTTCGGGGTGATCACATTGGGGATGATGATCTTGCAGCCCGCGTCCACGGTGATGGTCTGTGTTACGGTCTTGGGGCATTCATCCGTGGCCGTGATCGTGTAGGTGCCGTTCTCCATGCCGGGCACATATACCTGGCCTGCCTGGAGCGTATCGCCCCAAAGCATGGTAACCTGGCCGAAGCCCCCGGAAACGTTGGCAAAGAGCGGTATGGAGTCTTGGTCGCACTGCAGCAGCAACGTGGTCTGGGTGTTGATCTGCATGGGCGGGTAATCCACGATGGCCAGCACCACGGAGTTCACCAGCGTATCGCCGCAGGCATTGATCACATACACGTTCAGGATGGCTGATTCCATGCCTTCGCTGATGCCGTCCTCAACGGCATCAAAAGGCAGCACCACGGAATCCTGCCCGGCGGGGATCACCAAGGGGCTCGGTGCAGCTTGGAAATCAACGCCGGGGGTGGCGGTGCCCGTGAAGTAATAGTTCACCGTAAAGACGCTGTCCGCGCCGGCGGGGCGATAAATGGTGTAGTGGCCGCCTTGGCATCCCTCGGCAGCGGTGCCATCCCCAAACAAGGTGCTGGCCGTCAACGTGGGCAGGATGTTCGACTGGAAGCTGCCCGCCTGCAGGAACACGGCGGAATTGTAGCTCTCATCACCGGCATCGCCGATGGCCAGCTTGATGTGGTAGGTCTCCCCGCAGGTCACTGCCGCCTCGGCCCTGAGCACGGTGGTAAAGCCGTTCAGCGCAATGGTGGTGCCGTTGGCATTGCTCACGTAATAGGCATCGTTGGAAGGGGGGCAGCTGGGGTTCTCCGAGCCGTGGATGTTGGCGATGCCCACCGGCAGGGTGGTTCCCGGCACCAACGCGATGTTGATGGCATTGTTCGTGTACGGCCCGCTGATGCCGGGCCCGCTCAGGAAAAACCCGAACACGTCGTTGAACGTGGCGCTGCAGTTGAAGTCCGGGTACTCCTCCGAACCGAAGACATAGCTGAACTTGAGCGAATCCCCGTTGGGGATGAAATCAAATTCGAGCACGGCCTTGTCGTTGATGTCGTTTCCGGGGGTGGTGATGGCCACCAAGTCGGGATCTGAGCCGGTACCCAGCTGATCACTTCCGAAGTCCATGGCCACGCCAGGGATGGAGGTGGCCAACCCGGAGGAGAGGATCAGCCCGGCATTCAAGCCCAAGTTCGTGGAATTGCCGTTGGTGAAGGAGCCGGATCCATCCTGCGGCGAGGTGGCCACCACGCCATTGTAGGTGATGTTTGATACCAACACCCCTCCGCCCACCAGCACGTTCTGCACCAACTGCACCGGGGTCATGGCGGTGTTCACGTTCAATTGCGCCGAGGCTGGCAGGAGCGCAAGCGCGCAAAGACCGGAAATGACAGACCTGACCATGGGGTTTTGTTTGGGGTTATCGGCCATTGGAACCGCGGAGCAAAGTAACGTGCCCGTACTTTTCATTGGCCTCGTAATAGTGTCCTTTCGCGCGATACTTGTAAACGTACACGCCGGTGGTGGCCGGGTCGCCCCCGTTCACGGTGCCGTCCCAGCGGCCATGGAGGTCATCGGTTTCATAAACCACATGGCCCCAGCGGTCAAAGACCACATAATGCAGTTCCGCAACGGAGGAGAAGGTGGGCCCCCAATCATCATTGATGCCGTCCCCGTCCGGGGTAAATGCATTGGGAAAGAACAAGGTGCCAGGCGGTATTACCAACAAGCTGTCAACGGCCTTGCACCCTTCCGCGCTCACCGTATGCAGGGTTACCCAATGGTCCTCAAGGTCAACGTAGCTGTGGGTGGATGAAGTGGCCTTCACACGGGTGCCGTCGCCCAAGTCCCAGATCATTACGGGCACCACGAACGGAACGGTGGCCGCCTGGAACAGCCAATCATCCTGGCCTTGGTTGTAAATGAGGATGTGGGCTTCGGGGTGTTGCACGGTAACGTTGCTTACAGCGCTGATGAACTCCCCGCAATGGTCCAGCACGTCCACGGTGAACTGCGCGTCCTGATCACCGCCATAGGTGTACACGGGGTCGCTCCATGTCCATCCTTCCCAATCCAGCGTGTATACCCCGGAGCCTCCGCTCACCAAGGCATGCAAGGCAATGGAATCACCGGCGCAAATGGTGCTGTCCGGGGTAAGCTGAATGCGGAAGGGTGCATAGTGCGGGATCAGGGTGGTGAACACGCTGTCCGCCGAATAGCCGCACTGGTCTTGTACGTGCAGCGTGTAGCCCGCATCGTAGGGAACGCCCACAAGCAACGTATCGGCGGTGCTGAGCACTGCGCCCGTATCGGCGGTCCAGGCATACGTGTATACACCATTGCCCCCGGTTACACCCAATGGCCGCAGCAGCACCGTGTCCCCAATGCAGAACACCGTGCTATCCCATGACAGGATCTGGATGTCCGGCAAGGGTGCCGTGGTGACCATCACCGAATCGGTTGCCGTGTGCTGGCATTCATCGAAGGCGGTAACCCGGTACCAGGTGGTATCACCGGCAGGAACGTTCAGCGTTGCACCCGTGCCCATGGCGGTGCCATCATTTGTCCACAGGTAATTGTACACCCCGTTGCCGCCCGTGATGGCCGCCACAGTGATGTTCGCATTCCCCAAGCACGGGATGGCCGTGTCCGGGCTGGCCGTGAGGGCCATGGGGGCATAAACCGGAATGAACACGGTGATCGTGTCCTGCACCGCCGGTACGCTGCACGTATCGGTAACCGTGAAGATGTACGAAGTGGTGGTGTCCGGTGATACGGTGATGGTTGCCGTGGTATCGCCGGTGCTCCATAAATAGCCATAGTTGCCCGTGCCCGAACTGACCTGCGGCCCAATGGTATAGGATTGCCCGCAAGCCCCGTTCACGTCATTCGCCACCACCTGCAAGGCTTGGTACTGGTCAATGTAGAAGATGTAGTCATTCACCACCTGCGTACCGCTGCACACAATGTTTTGGGTAATGGTGATGGTGAGTGTTTCCAAGCCGTCGGCATCATAAGGCACATTGAGCGGGAATGTGATCACCGTATCACCAGGGTAATAAATGAGCTGGGTGGGCAGCGGCGGGTAATAGTCCACGCCGGGCGTGGCGGTGCCACCGATCACCAGATCTACGGTATCCGTGACGGTGGTATCCCCCATCCGGAAAAAACTCATCGGGATCACCCCACAGCCCTCGAACATGGTGCTGTCGTTCATGCTCAACCCGGCCCCCAAAGCGGTCAAGCTGGGCACCACCTGGCCCGTGCTGGTAAAGCTGCCGGCCTCAAGGAAAACACCGGACTGTAAACTTTCATCAGTCCCATTCCCAATGGCCAGTTTAATGTGGTACGTCTGGCCGCATTGCACTTGTGCATAGGCGGTTAAAACAGTGGTGAAGCCGTTGAAGGCCACCGTGGAGCCGGAGGCATTGTCCACAAAGTAAATTGAATTGTTTTGCCAATTGGGGTCTGCATTGTTACAGTCCGTGGGATCACCAGCGCCTGGTACTCCAGAATTGATCGTATTGATCGTGATGGGCACGGAGGTGCCCGGCACTAAGGCAATGTTCACCGCATTGTTAGTGAAGGGACCGCTCAGCCCCGGACCGCTGAGAAAGAAGCCGAATGCATCATTGTACTGGCTGCACACGAAATTGGGATACTCCTCCGAACCAAAGACATACCGGAACTTCAAGGAATCCCCTGTGGGGACGAAATCAAATTCAAGGATCGCGGCGTTATTGATCGCCTGCCCGGACAATACTTGCAGATCATTGTCGGAACCGCCGCCTGTGCTAGTGCCAACATCTCCTGTGGCCATTCCGGGAATCGTGGTGGCATCCCCTGTACAAAGAATAACACCTGCATCCAGGCCCAGGTTGGAAGCGGTTGCAGTAAACGAGGCCCGGGAGCCGGGAACGCCCGTGTAGACGATGTTACTGGCCGTTACGCCACCGCCCAGCAACACATTCTGCACCAGTTGCGCCGGTGTCATTGCAATGCTCACGTTCAATTGTGCCTGCGCAAGCGGTGAAAGCAGGAACATGCTGCCAGCGAAGAGGAGGCGTGGGCTCATGGACAGGTATAGCAACGGCCAATATAGGCGATGCCACTATGACTTCATTATCGTGGAACAGGTTGCCTGTGGCACAAAAATCCGGGAAAGCGCGCAAAAACACACACCTATCTTTGGCCGAAACACTTCAAAAACAGATGGCATCCGTGGACGCGCACATCGAGACCAACAAGGACCGTTTCCTCAACGAACTGCTGGACTTGCTGCGCATCCCCAGCGTGAGCGCCGACCCCAAGTACAAGGCCGATGTGGCCCGCTGCGCCGAGGCTGTGAAACAGCGCATGGCGGAAGCCGGGCTGGAAAACGTGGAAATCTGCCCCACGGCCGGCCACCCCATTGTGTACGGCGAAAAAATGGTGGATCCGGGGAAACCCACCGTGCTGGTTTACGGCCACTACGACGTGCAGCCGCCCGACCCGCTGGATCTGTGGGACAGCCCGCCGTTTGAGCCGGTGGTAAAGGACGGCCTCATCTACGCCCGGGGCAGCGCGGACGACAAGGGGCAGTTCTACATGCACGTGAAGGCGGTGGAAGCCATGGTGAAGACCGGCAACCTGCCCTGCAACGTAAAAATGATGATCGAGGGCGAGGAGGCAGTGGGCTCCACCAACCTCGGCCTCTTTGTGAAGGCCAACAAACAGCGCCTGTCGGCGGACGTGGTGTTGATCAGTGACACCTCGATGATCGCCAACGACAC
>JAFDZY010000097.1 GCA_018266685.1 Bacteroidota bacterium | reverse complement strand
ATGTCGGCATGGGGCACATCCGCAAATGGCGCGAGAAGATCTGGGTGATCGGCTACTACGCGCGTTCATCAGGCAACAAGCCCCGATTGGTATCCAGCTTGTGCTTGTCACCAACGGACATGGAACCCTGGATCGCACAGTTGGAGAACTATATCCGGCCCGACTTCGAGCTGGGCCAGCGGTTGGCGCACAAGCTCACCATGGAGGACGTTCACTCGATCTGCGGCAAAAAGCCCAGCTACTCCCTGGCCGATGCCCAACGATTGTACAAGAAGCAATGGACCGCTGCGGAATACCGCGAAGCCATGGATCGGGAGGATGGATATTCGCCGGAACGCATGTTGCGCATCCTGCACCAGCGGGCGGAGTACCTGATGTCGCGTGGCGCCACTTTGAACAATCCGCACATCCCGAAAGGATTCTTGAACAGGTTCAAGGACCAACTCATCACCAAGGAACACGCTGCCCGGATTCGGGATAAGTTCAGGTCAATCGGACACCGGCCATGATCCACACGCGTCGTTCCTCCCCGCTTGCGGACTTTCCGTTGCAATGGCTCACGCAAGAACTGCCCGCAAATCAATAGATCATGTGTCGGTATGCGATGAAGCAATACAAGGGGCACTACGCCTGTTTTGATTGCCGTAAAACCTTCAAGAGAAGGCGAGTAGAGGATATCAATGGTAAAAACGGGAGTGACACAGTCGCCAAGTGTCCGCAATGTGGAGGACCGATGGCTGACATGGGGCTGGACTTTGAGTCTCCCAAGTCATCGGACATGAAGACATGGTCTCATATCAAAGATCTTTATTCAGTTGGGATCACCTTTCATTCATGTGGCTGCTCTGGTCCGGGGTATATTCCCAAGGACTCCCAGGCGCTTCTCAAGTACTTGGAAGCCTGTCGCAACGCATTTTCCCAGCATCTGATGTTCTGGAGAGATCACCAAGAGCCATCCAATGACTCGGACCTTCAAAAGGATTGGAACAAGAACGCCGCCATCCTCAGTCAGGTCCCGAGTGAGCTGTGGAAAAGAGAGTCCAGTCGGGCCAAATGGTTTCCGCCGAACAATGTCGAAGCCGTGAACTATTGGATCAGTCGCCTTCATGACATTGATGAGCGGATCCAAATGATTACCTGAGTGCAACAGTCGAATCAGTATTCAACCTCGATGAACATCCCCACTTACTCCGGTCTCGAACCCCTCCACATTTCTCTTGTCCGATTGTCGCTGCAATCGCCCACTCGGATGCTCCTGCTCCTTTCAATCTGCTTGATCGGTTGTGATCGATCCATACCCTTCGAGAAAAGTGGATGGAAGGAAAAGTTTGACGGTGCCTATCCGAGCCGTGATGCAATGGTCGAGGACCTGTTGCACAATCACATTTTGATAGGGCTAACCACGCGTTCGGTATCTGATCTCTTGGGTGAAGAAGATCGCGTTGAGTTGGTGGGAAAACCCAAGGTCGATGGAAGGAACTACATGACCTATCAAGTTCTGGAAGACTTCGGGTGGGATATAGATCCAGTGCACACGAAGTATCTCGTTCTTGAATTCAACCAGGATTCAATCGTTACAAAAACCGAGCTGCTGGAATGGAAGCAGCGGTAAGCCACAAAGAGTCATTCAACTCTCTGTGCCCTCCGTGCCTCTGTGGTGAACCACCCCTGAAATGAGCATCCCGACATATAGCGGCCTTGAGCCCCTCCGCATCTTCCCCGGTGCCAACTTCATCAACATCGGTGAACGCACCAACATCACGGGCAGCACGGCCTTTCGCAAGCTGATCAGGGAGCGCATTCAACAGTCTCTCGGATGACCACCAAGAAGAAGCTCCAAGCATTCTTTGATGCTGCACACCCCAAGGCGCAGTACATCCAAGCGTACGAGGAGAACATCGAATTCTTCAACGAGCTCTTGCACACCGGACGGGCGGAAGAGCTGGACTACGTGTTGCCGATCAAGTTGCTGAAGTATGCCGATCCATTGGGCCAGTCCGGTCAATATGCCAAAGCATTGCGTGTTCTTGGTGAAGTAGAAAGAGACCTTCCCAAGCTCAGAGGACGTTCGAAATGGTTTGACCAGTATGACGAGAGTCTGACCTTCTTGATCGCAGTGAATTTGGCTCGTATGAAGCGCTATGCGGACTCCAACTCACACTTTCAGAAATTGCTCTCGAGTAACCGCTCAAATGAGAGTTACGAGAACTGGTACAGGTCCAACAAGAAGGCTTTGGTCGATCGATACCTGACGACGATCATGGTGTTGGGAGTTCTAGGGTATTTGCTCTTGTTCTTGGTTGAGTGGCTGGTGCCCGAATGGAATGTCACATGGGTGCGAACAAGCCTTCTCGCAATTGCACTGATGGCTCTCGCTGGGTCTTCCTTGTACAAGTACTGGATCGGTCGTTCTAACGTCCAACGAGCGGTGAAACACAGATGAACCATGACCAGTGCCGCATCGCTTTAATATTCCTCTGTGGCCTCTGTGCCTCTGTGGTGAACCTGAATTGAAATGCCCATCCCCACCTACTCCGGCCTCGAGCCCCTCCGCATCTTCGCGGGTTCCAACTTTATCAACATCGGTGAGCGCACCAATGTCACCGGCAGCGCGCAGTTCCGGCGGCTGATCAAGGACGGCAACTACGCCGAGGCCGTGCGCGTGGCGCGCCAGCAGGTGGAGAACGGCGCGCAGATGATCGACGTGAACCTCGACGAGGGCCTCATCGACGGCGTGCAGGCCATGCGCACCTTCCTCAACCTCATCGCCGCCGAGCCCGACATCGCCCGCGTGCCCGTGATGGTGGACAGCAGCAAGTTCGCCGTGATCGAGACCGGCCTGAAATGCCTGCAAGGCAAGGGCATCGCCAACAGCATCAGCCTGAAGGAAGGGGAGGCCGAATTCCTGCACCATGCCCGCACCGTGAAGCGCCTCGGCGCCGCTGCCGTGGTGATGTGCTTCGACGAGACCGGCCAGGCCGACAGCTACGAGCGACGCATTGCCATCGCGCAGCGCGTGTACGACCTGCTCACGCAGCAGGTGGGCTTCGCCCCGCACGACATCATCATCGATCCCAACATCCTCACCGTGGCCACGGGCATGACCGAGCACGCGCGCTACGCCAT
>JAFDZY010000096.1 GCA_018266685.1 Bacteroidota bacterium | reverse complement strand
CAACGGCGACGGAACGAACGACGTGTTTGCCCTTGGAGCGGTGGGGGCGGTGGACGCGAAAGTGCAGGTCTATGACCGCTGGGGAACATTGGTGCATAGCGGCAATTTGTTGCGGCAACCGTGGAACGGAACCGACGACCGGACCAGTGAACCCGTGCCCAACGGCACGTACTATTACGTGCTGCAATTGGTGGATAGCAACGGAAAAGGGAAAGAAGTATCCGGCTATTTTACGGTGTTGCGGTGAGGGGCCGAGTGCAGGAAGAATGTTTGACGTTGGCTTCTTCAGCGGAGATTAACTTTGACCATCATGTCCGAAAAGGAACTGCTCCGCATTACGCGCTCCCGCTTGATCGAACGCTTGAAGAAAGTTGAGGATCTTGGGCTGTTGACCCATATGGACAGCCTGTTGGAGCCGGGCAGTGAGGCGTGGTGGAGCAGCTTGCCGACCAAGGTGAAGGCTTCCGTGCTAACGGGCATCGAACAGGCTGACAAGGGGGAGTTCGTCTCGGACGAAGAAGTCAGGAAGGTGCGGGCCCAATGGCGAAACCCATAAAGTGGACGCCTGAGGCCTTGCGCACATACGTCGCCATTTTGCGCCACCTCGAAAAGCATTGGACCGCACGTGAAGTGGCGAGGTTCAATACTCAACTGGATCATGTGCTGTCCATAATTTCCACTTTTCCACGTGGTGCAAGACGCGGAGGCTCCGATGCCATTCGTGAGGCGTTGGTAATGCCATGGAACCTGCTGATCTATAGAGTGGGGGTGGACCAAGTGGAGTTGCTCACGTTTTGGGATACCCGCCGCGATCCCCGCAAGAACCCCCGGTTCAGGACCCGTGTTCAGCGTCGGAGCAAGTGACTATTCATGGGATCGATCAAGGTCTCGCGCAGCGGACTTGCTGCTCAGTGCACTCATCCTGTCCATCCTGTCCAATAAAACTTCCTGTCATCCCCCGCTACTTTCGCCGCGCCATGGATTTCGCCCCCATCGCCGCCGGCGACCGCACCGCCTTCGAGGCGCTCTTCCGCCTGCACTACCGGCCGCTGTGCGCTTTTGCCGCGGGCTACCTCAAGGATGGCGACCAGGCCGAGGACCTCGTGCAGGACCTCTTCTTCCGCCTGTGGCTGGACCGCGAAATGGTGAACATCACCACCAGCACCAAGGCCTACCTCTATGCGGCGGTGCGCAACCGCTGCCTCAACGCCGTGAAGGCCGGGGCCCGCATGCGCGTGGTGAACGAAGAGACCGAAGACCTGGCCATGGTGGATGAACGCACCGAGGACGAACACACCGAGCGCATCGCCCGCGTGCAGGCCGCGATCGAGGCGCTGCCCGAGGAGCGCAGGAAGGTGTTCAAACTGAGCCGCTACGAAGGGCTGAAGTACCACGAGATCGCCGAGCGGCTGGGCATCTCCGCCAAGACCGTGGAGAACCAGATGGGCAAGGCCCTCAAGACCTTACGCGAGGAACTGGCCGACCTGGTGCCGCTGCTGCCATGGCTTTTTTGGATCAGTGATAAGGGTGGATGGGGGAATTGAGCAGCATGACTGTCTTATGTCCGATGTCTTATGAAGGATTGCAGCATAAGACATCGGACATAAGACAGTCACAGATTCGATGAACCTCGCGCACTAATGTCCAGCACGCCTACCATCACCAGCGAGCTCCTTGCGAGCTACCTCGCCGGCGAAGCCGACGGGGCTCAGCGCCGTGCCGTGGAGCACTGGGCGGCGGAAGCTCCGGCGAACGCCGATGAGCTGCGCCGCATGCGTGCCGTATGGGACTTGGGCAGCCAGGCAACCGACCTGCCCGAGGTGGATGTGGATCGCGCTTGGGCCAAGCTCGAAGGGCGCATCGCCGACATTGAAGGGAAAGGGCGCGTACGCTCCATCGGTGCACGCAGCTGGACCCGCTGGCTTTCCGCGGCGGCCATGGTGGCCCTGCTGGTGCTTGCCGCCCGCTGGTTCTTCCAGCCTGCAAGCACCACCTACCTCGCCCAGGCGCAGCCCGAGCAGATCCTCCTGGCCGACAGCAGCCGCACCGTGCTTTTCCCCGGTTCCAAACTGAAGGAAACCATGGGCAAGCAACGCGCCATCAGCTTGCAAGGCCGTGCCTACTTCGAGGTGCGCCGCGATGAGCAACGCCCCTTCACCGTGGATGCCGGAGACCTGCGAGTGACCGTATTAGGCACCGCCTTCGAAGTGGCCGACTACGACACGGCGGCCTACGCCTCCGTGCGGGTGCGCAACGGCCATGTGCGCGTGGTGGCTGGCGCCGACACCATGGACTTGCTGGCCGGCGATCACGTGCGCTACGACAAGCAGCGCCATCTGCTGGAGCGCCGCCCGGCACCGCCCATGGAGGTCTATGGCCTCCGTGTGCTGAAGTTCGAGGGCGCACCCATGGCGCGCGTGGTGGAGCAGTTGGAGGCCATGTACCAGGTGCGCATCACCTTGGGCAACGAGCGTATCGCCAACTGCCGCCTCACCGCCGAATTCAACGATGAACCGATTGGAAGCATCCTGGACGTCATCGCCCAAACCTTCGGGCTGACGGTCACCGATGTGACAGGCACCTTCAAACTGGAAGGCGATGGCTGCTGAGCGTCGTGAACGTGGAGCCCTGGTCAGCTTTGGTGAGCCGGCGGCCCGCAGTATTTGCCGAAACTCCGGAGGGACTGTTCAGGCCAGCGCTCAGAACCGGGTGGCTCTGCAATGGAATTCGTTGTGCAAGGCCATGTGCGACGCCCTTCGGGGTCGAGTGAAGTCTTCATGGAGCGCAACGTTGCGTGACCCCTCCGGGGTCAAGTTTTTCAACTGGAACGTACTGTATCAGAGGACTTCCCTCGTCGTTGTACGTTCTCATGAACACGTTGCTGTCACAGTGCACAGTGCGCCATGGCGACCCCGGAGGGCGTCGCACAGCGTTGAACATTGCATTCCGGTTTATTCGACCCCGAAGGGTGTCGCACATGGCCGT
>JAFDZY010000095.1 GCA_018266685.1 Bacteroidota bacterium | reverse complement strand
CACTTCATACTCCGTGCGTCCGGCCAGTACGTTGGCCAAGGTGCTCTTGCCGCTGCCGTTGGGGCCCATGATGGCATGCACCTCGCCTGCCTTCACTTCCAGGTTGAGGCCCTTGAGGATGTCCTTGCCCTCGATGCGGGCGTGCAGGCCGTTGATTTTTAGCATGTTGTTCAAATCTGGCTGGCTATCGCCTTATTTAGATTGATTCTAATTACAATCGCGACCGCAAAGGTAATCCCTGCAAAATTGCGCAACAAGCGCGCAGGACTTCCTCCAGGCCGGACCAAGGGCAACCGCATCGAAACAGTCACAATAGGGCCGCATGACGCACATGGTTGTCCAACAGGCCTCGAAAACCACGGATATTAAGGAGTTGGCCTTCGGCTCCGCTCAGGGCAGTTTAGGGTTTTCAAGCAGCCTTTAGTGATACGCTGCCCTGAGCGGAGCCGAAGGGCCAACTTCAAATCCCTGGCTCAAATGGATGATTTGGGTGTTTGAGTTTTGATGCGTTTGCCTTGAAGCCGGGGTCCCCACGGGCATGCCGAACTTTGCGCCATGGGCAACAGGCAAATTGATTGGGACCGCGTCCGTGAAGACTATCCCGGCCTCACCGGCCAAACGTACTTGGACACAGGCTCCATGGGACTGATGGCGCGATCTACTGCGGAAGCAGCAACCGTGGAACAGGAGCGATTGATCAAAGAAGGCTCTACGCGCGGCATCTACTGGATGATGGAAGGCCTTTCGCGGATCGCCGGAGAGGTGGGCGCACACCTTGGTGGCGATGCAGCGGGCACCGTGCTGTTTCAAAGTTTCACTGCGGGGCTTTCGCGCATTGCACCGTTGATGAAGCACCGGCCCAAGGTGCTGCTGGTGGGCGGCGACTACCCCACGCTGCATGGGCCGTTTCAATGGAACGGGTTCGATGTGGTGATGGTGAAGCCAGCGGCGGACGGCAGCATTTCCATGGAATTGCTGGCCACGGCCATGGAACAGGAACGCCCGCAACTCGTTGGCATCAGCCACGTGCAATGGACCACGGGCCACACCATCGACCTGCAGGCGTTTGGCGAACTGTGCCGCCGCCACGGCGCGTGGTCCGTGGTGGACATCACCCAGAGCTGGTGCTGCGTACCGATCAACTTGCGCACGTTACCCATCGACATCATCGGCGGCAGCGGTTACAAATGGCCCTTGGGCGGCTTTGGCAACGGCTTCTTCCACCTCGCCCCGGAAGTGCGCACTGAACTGGCGGAGCACCATGGTTTTGATGCTGTGAAGGCGTTATCCGAAGGCCATTTGGACCCGGTGGCCCAAGTGCGCCTGCGCGATGGATTGAAGCGCCATGCCACATTGGGGGCAGATGCGGTGTGGGCACGGGTGCAGCAATTAACCGCTTATGCGGTGCAGGTGCTTGATGCTGCCGGTGTGCGCATCCTCAACGGCACCGATGCCACCACCCGCGCGGGCATCCTGATCATTGAAGGCGGTAAGGAACGGCAAGCGGCGCTTGCTGCGGCGGGCATACCGGTGCAACTGCGGGGCGCGGGCCTGCGGGTGGGGATCCACTTCTACAACAACGAAGAGGAGATCGGGCGTTTCGCGGAAGTGGCGGGAGCCCGCTAAGCTCTAGTCTCAATACGCCCTTACGTTCTTCCCCTGCCGCCAATTGATGAAGGCCCGGTTCACCACGCGGTTGCCGCCGGGCGTGGGGTAGTCACCGGTGAAGTACCAATCGCCGGTGTGGTTGGGGCAAGCGGCGTGCAGCCCTTCGATGCTTTGGTACACAATGGCCACTTCGGCGTGGATCTCCGGCGGTGTGAGCAGCTCGCCGATGCGCTTGCTGATCTGCTCCGCGGTGAACGGCCTGTAAATGTCCTTCACGGCATTGTACTGTTCGGTGATGGGCTTGTCCACCATGGCCATGCAGCGGTCATACACATCGTCGATGATGTTTTCCTGCTTGGTTTCCTTGAGCAGTGAAATGGCGGCTTGGAATGCGGCGAGGTCGCCGAGCTTGGCCATGTCGATGCCGTAGCCGTCCGGGTAGCGGATCTGCGGGGCGCTGCTCACCACAACAATCTTGCGCGGCTCCAGGCGGTCCAGCATCTTCAGGATGCTCTGCTTGAGCGTGGTGCCGCGCACAATGCTGTCGTCGATCACCACCAAGTTGTCCTTGCCAGGCCGCACAGTGCCGTACGTAATGTCGTACACGTGCGCCACCAGGTCGTTGCGGTCGGTGTCGTTGGTGATGAAGGTGCGCAACTTGGCATCCTTCACGGCCACCTTCTCCAAGCGGGGGCGCAAGGCCAAGATGGCACGGAGCTTCGCGGGGTCGGGCTTGGGCCCCAACTCCAGGATGCGGCGTTCCTTCACGCGGTCCAGCTCATCCTCCATTTCCTTCAGCATGCCGTAGCAGGATACTTCGGCCGTGTTCGGGATGAAGGAGAACACCGTGTTCTCCAGGTCGTGGTCAATCTCCTTGAGGATGGCGGGGCACACGGAACGGCCCAGGGCAATGCGCTCGCGGTACACGTCCTTGTCGCTGCCGCGGCTGAAGTAGATGCGCTCGAAGCTGCACGCGCGCTTTTCCAGCGGCGGCAGGATCTCCTCCACGGAATGGCTGCCGTCCTTCTTCACGATCAACGCACAACCGGGCGTTAGTTCATTTACCTGGTCCACCTTGAGGTTGAAGGCGGTTTGAATGGCGGGTCGCTCACTGGCGGCCACCACCACTTCGTCATCGGCGTACCAGAAGCAAGGACGGATGCCGGCGGGATCGCGCAGGATGAAGGCGTCGCCATGGCCGATGAGGCCCGCCAGTGCGTAGCCGCCGTCGAAGTCGATGGCGCTCTGCTGGAGGATGCTCTTCACGTCCAGCTTCTCCTCAATGATCGCCGAGATCTGCCGCTCGTTGTACCCCAACTGGTGGTGGAGGCCGCGCAAGCGTTCGTTCTCCATGTCCAAGTAGTGCCCGATCTTCTCCAGCACCGTCATGGTATCACTGCGTTCCTTGGGCACCTGGCCGATGCTCACCAACAGGTTGAAGAGCTCGTCCACATTGGTCATGTTGAAGTTGCCCGCCACCACTAAGTTGCGGGTGATCCAATTGCTGAGGCGGCGGCGCGGGTGGCAGTTCTCCAGTTCATCGCGCCCGAAGGTGGCGTAGCGCAGGTGGCCCAAGAGCAGTTCACCCACGTAGGGCGCGGCTTGTTTCAGTCTTTCCGCATCGCTGGCTAAGGAGGGATCGGCGGCCAGTGCCGCTCCGATGCCGCGATGGATGCGGTCAAAGATCAGTTGGATGGCATCCTTGGAGGTGCTGCGGTCGCGATCGATGAATGCGGTGCCGGGCGGCGGGTCCAGCTTGATGGTGGCCACGCCCGCGCCGTCCTGGCCGCGGTTGTGCTGCTTCTCCATCAGGAGGTACAGCTTGGTGAGGCCGTAGAGCGCGCTGCCATGGCGCTCCTGGTAGTGGGCCATCGGCTTCCGCAAGCGGATAAAGGCCAGCCCGCATTCGTGCTTGATCGCGTCGCTCATGGCGATCCGCCTGCCTGGTGGCGTGGGCGAAGGCCGCAAAAGTACACTGGGTCCCCCCGATGGCCCCATCATTTCCATGGCCACCGTGGCAACCCCAAGCAACGCCAAGGCGCTTTGCACGGTCATGGTAAATGGTATCTTTCAGGTTCCATTGATCCCGGTGCGCCCCCTCTTCCCCATAGCGCTCGTCGTTTTCCCGCTGCTTGCACAGGCCGCGGACCCGCCTGCGGCACGCTTCACGGAGAACAAGGGCCAATGGCCGGCACAGGTGGCCTATCGCGCATTGGTGCCCGGCGGGGCCTTGTTCGTGGAGCACGCTGCGCTGACGTACGTGCTGCATTCCGGCGGGGCCAGGGAGCAGCACGCCCATGATGCGGCAGGGCCTGCGGAACCCGCGCATGCCCATGCATTCCGGGTGGTCTTCGAGGGCGCACAGCCCGGCATATCCGAAGGCCATGAAGCCTTGCCGTTCTACGAGAACTACTTCCTCGGCAATGATCCCGGCAAATGGGGTACGCGGTGCGGCGTGTTCGGCGGGGTGGGGCTGAAGGGCCTGTATCCCGGCATCGACCTGCGGATGGACGGCGGAAGCGGCATCAAGTATGATTTCATGGTAGCCGCAGGAGCGGACCCGGCCAGCATAAAGCTGCGGTTTGCGGGGCAGGAAAACCTCACGCTGAAGGAAGGGCGCCTGTTCGTGGAAACCACGGCCGGAACGGTGATCGAAGAGGCACCAGTGGCCTGGCAGGAACTGCCCGAGGGCCGCAGGGGCGTGCCTTGCCGGTATGTGTTGCAAGGGGAAACGGTCACGTTTGCATTCCCAAAGGGGTTTGATCCCGCGTTGCCGTTGGTGATCGACCCCGTGCTCACGTTCAGTTCATTTTCCGGCAGCACGGCGGACAATTTCGGCTTCACCGCCACTTATGACAATACCGGCCATCTCT
>JAFDZY010000094.1 GCA_018266685.1 Bacteroidota bacterium | reverse complement strand
GCTGTGGTGAGCCCGTCGAACCACAGGGGAATCCCGCGTTGAATCAAAGATTGCTTCGGCCCAAAGCGGCCTCGCAATGACGTAGTGGCTTCGGCGCAGTGCGGTTTCGCAATGGAGGACCGCTGTGGTGAGCCCGTCGAACCACAGAGGAATCCCGTGTTGGATCAAAGATTGCTTCGGCCCAAGGCGGCCTCGCAATGACGCACCCCGTCATTGCGAGGACCTGTACACCAAACAGGTCCGAAGCAATCTCTAATTCAATGGAGATCCCGCAAAGGGAATCAAAGATTGCTTCGGCCCAAAGCGGCCTCGCAATGACGTAGTGGCTTCGGCGCAGGGCGGTTTCGCAATGAGGTTGAGGCATCAAGTTCCGCTGCACGCCCTACGAACTACGCCCTGCGCCCCACGAACTAACTCGCAATGAGGTTGAGTCATCAAGTTCCGCTGCACGCCTTCGCGAAAACGCTTCGGCAGAAAGGGCACGAGGTCTTGATGGTATTCTGCGTGTACCAGCTGGCTTGAGGAAAATGCCTAAACTTGCGGATGGTGTCTCTCCCACCATCCTCCGTGTTCTCCCGCACTGGAACCATGCAGCATGCCACTCTCCATAGCATCCACACGAAAGGTTGCACCTGACCGCTCGCCGGGTGCAACGGCATCGGAAGGCCGGCCAAGGCTTTTCCATGTGCTTAGGCACGGCAGGCGGTTACTGCTGGCGGGTGCATGGCTGTGCGCAAGCCTTGCGGTACCGCTTGCAGCAAGCGCACAGGGCAGTGAAGATCCCTCGGACCTTACACCCTCGCTGACCTCCAACGTGAACGATGCGATCGCCCCGGCATTCCCGGCAACATGCACCGTCCCCAGCCTGAACGGGCCGTTTTCCTTGGCCACGGTCTCGGGCGTTACCGCACCAAGTGCCGGGTTGGCATACGCCCCCTGTGCCTATGCACAGGCGGCACCTCCGCCCTCGGCCCCGCCGAACGACATCTGGTTCCGCATGGACCTTCCCAGTGCGGATGCCGTGTACCGCTTCACCCTCATTGGCAGTGCAACACCAGGCCCCGCCATGGTGAAGGGCGGCATGGCCGTGTATGAGGCGCCGAACGCGGGCGGGCCGTTCCGCCTGCTGGACTGCTCCAACGGGGGATCCCTGACGAACACCTTGCCTACGGTGGAGGCCAGTTGCATCACAGCCGGCAACAAGCTCTATGTGCGGGTGTGGGACCGCAGCAGCCCGTCGGTCAATTCAAGTTTTACCATCTGCGTGCGGGGCCAGCGCAGCACGCTGATGCCCGACCGCGGCGCCGATGAAACCCCCTGTGCTGCACGCACCATTGCGGCAGTTGGAGCCTTCTCCCTGGCTACCACCTCCCCGCCGGTGATCAATTATGTGTATGCCTGCGATGAAGCGGGCTTTCTGCCCACCACCCCCGAAAAGAACGGGGGAGACCTGTGGGTAAAGCTGCAAGTGCCCAACACCGGGCAGGTGATCATCAAGGCCTCCTTCGGCACGGCCCCGAACAGCATGATCGGGAGCGGAAATCCCGTGGTGGGCAGCTTTGGGGTAAGCGCCTACTTGGCCTCCAATTGCTCCGACTACAACACCTTCAGGGAGGTGGGCAGCGTGGTTACCCTGGTCACTCCATCTGGCACTACTGCTGCAAGCGCCAACCTCAATATTTCCTGTATGCCTGATGGGGCATGGCTGTACGTGCGGCTCTACGCGCTCAAGGAGGCCACGAGCGGCACCAAGGTGAAGCGCTTCGGCCAGGTGCGATTTGAATGGATGGCGGGTCCCTTGCCCTACCCGGGCTGGACACCGGCGAACCGGCCGGCCAACAGCGACCCGTGCGGCGCGGTGGACCTGGTAGTGGATGCGGCCTGCACCGGTGCCATGGTGTCCGGCGGCAACAGCAGCGGCGCGTGCAACACACCCGGCATTCCGGCACCCTCCTGCGGCGGGTACAACAGTGGCACGGCCAGCGTGTGGCACAAATTTGTTGCCCCCGGCAGCGGCATTGTACAGATCGATGCCAAGGCGGCAGGGCCCGCGCCCGTAAACCCGGCCATAGCGCTGTACACAAGCAACAACCAGGGCTGTGGTGGCCGCATGGCCCTGATCGCCTGCGATGACCGGCAAGGCCCCGGCAGCGCCGCCCGCATCATCAAGTTCGGGCTGGTGCCCGGCCAGACCTACTACATCCGCACCTGGGGCATGTCCGCGGATGGAACGTTTTCCCTGTGCGTAAGCCAGCCCACGGCCCCTGCGGGCAGCTGCCTGTACATGATCGACCTGTTTGCCAAGAGCAGCACCGGATCGCAGGCCATGACCGTTTCCATCAACGGCGGACCGATCACTACCTACACCACCAGCGGGGGAGACCCTTCGGAAACGTTCTTGGTAGCCATTCCTGCCGGAGCTACTGCCGATTTCAGGTTTTTGGATCCACCCCCTGTAGGTTTTCTGGGCTATTACTACTGGGCGCTCTGGCAGGTGGGCAACCCGAACGTGCTGTGGTGGGATGACGGAGGGTACTCCGTGTTCGGTGGCACCGGTCCGCCACAGTACACCTACCACATTTCCAGTGCCTGTTCGCCCTTCCACTTCCCCAGCACGGATTGCCGGGGCATGCGCACCGTGTGCCTGAGCACGCCGGGGACGTACCATACGGTGAACGGCACCATCGTCAATTACCCCAGGCCCAGAAACCCCAGGACAGGAACAAGCGGCCTCTATGGATCCACGGACTACACGGGTTACACCTACGATGTGCCCAACGGCAACGACTACGACCTTGCCGGGGCGAACATGGGCTGCCTAAGCCCGGAAAAGAACGGCATCGAATGGTTGGTGTTCCGCCCCAATGCCAATGGCACCTTGGCCTTTTTGTTCGATGCCAACAAGGCCCAGCCCATTGCCACCGGACCTGTGGACCTGGACTTTGGCGTATGGGACCTGGGGCCCATGGTGTACACGCCAGGGGCGGACACCATCAACGGCGACCTGGTGTGCCCGCCGCGCACCGCCCCCGTGCGCTGCAGCAGCGCACACTACAGGGGTTCCACCGGCTTGGTGGAGGGCATGTCAGGCACCTATGAAGGTCCCGGTGGCTGGGGCTGGCTGGCCCCGTTGCCCGTGCTGAACAACCACGGCTACCTGATCGCCCTTCAGCCCGTGGACACCATGGGGGAGATCAACTATAGCATGAGCTGGACACTGTACAAGAACGCCTTAGGCGTAATCGACCCCAGCATCATTACCTGCACCAACCTGGTGCTCCCCGTGGAGCTGCTCTTCCTGGCCGGGCTGCCCAACGGTAGCGTAGTGGACCTTAGCTGGGCCACGGCCACCGAGAAGAACAGCAGCCGCTTTGTGGTGGAGCGCAGCACGAACAACCTGGATTTTGCGCCCATCGGGCAGGTGCGCTCGGCGGGCAACAGCCAGTACCGCATCGACTACGGCTTCACCGATCCCGCACCAGTGCATGGGGTGAACTACTACCGCCTGCGGTTAGTGGACCTTGACGGCAGCTATGAGACCAGCAATGTGATCGCGGTGGAGTTCACCGGCACCGGAAACGGGCTGTCCGTGTGGCCCAACCCGGTGCAGGAGCTGCTGCACATCGGCGTGGACCTGCACGGACAGGCCGCAGTTACCGTGCAGGTATTGGATGCCCTGGGGCGCGTGGTGCAGCTGCAGCACACCGTAGTCGCCGAAGGGCTGGCCTCCGTGGACGTGGGCACCGCCAGCTTGGTGCCGGGCGCGTACATGGTGCGCATCCTTGGAAGTGGTGGCGGGCTGATAGGCATAGCGCGGTTTGTGAAGGCCAAGCCGTGAGCAATAGATTCCTTCACTGACGCGAGCGTTCACGCTGGTGCCGCATTTGAAAGGCGGCTTCCTGCAACCTCTTCACTGACACGAGCATCCACGCTCGTGTCGCATTTGAGCGGACACTACCGTTCAGGGATGCCCGCACTCCATGCAAACCAAACCAAACCAAACCAAACCGAACAGGACGGGCGTGGACGCGCCAGTGTTGGAGATGCGGATCCACTCCTGAACGGGATTCAAGACCATGGATCCCCAGGTCGCGGTGCGGAAAAAGCGAAGGGCCGCCCAATTAAGGACGGCCCTTCAGGGAACAGTGGCAAGGCTTACCGCACAATGGTGATCGGGGCATACGCCCGCAGACCGCCATGTGTTGCGACCAG
>JAFDZY010000093.1 GCA_018266685.1 Bacteroidota bacterium | reverse complement strand
TGGGCATCGTAACGAGTGCGTGCCGGTTGGGTTGGATCAGCTACCCACAAAGGAAAGAATTGAAAGCAGATCACAACACGAGGTATGCTCCGTAAAATGCCATTTATGTTGGATCAGCTACCCACAAAGGAAAGAATTGAAAGCAGATCACAACATGAAGTGGGAACGGCACTACCTGGGCGGGGTTAATACTCCCGCAGGGTCTCCACCCCCAATGATGCCAACCAGCTCCGTGGGACCCTGCGCTACAAGGGTGCATTCGGCTTTTTGGCTCATGTGCTCGACCTCCAACGCAGGTTCCCGAGGCGGAGACCCTGCCGGAGGAAAACACCTCGAAAGCCAACCAACCATAAACCTGTGACCATGAAAAAAGGAGTTCCCACCCAAGGCGCCGTGATCGCCCACCAGAACGGCAGCCAGATGAGCTACAAGAACAAGTGCGATAAATGCGGCGCTATGAGCAGCAGCACCAACTCGGTAACTGTACCTGGGCCGCGACAGAAATACACAAACAACTTTCGCTGCATGAAATGCAGGAACCAGCAGCGGGTGGAAATAATAGGGGAATGAGATGAGCGGGCTTAACTACTTCCTTCCATCACAAACCGCCAAGGGACACTACGAGAACCCTTTGACCAGGGCGTTCCTCTCGACGCTGCGGTTCTCGCCGAACTTGCTCACGGCCTTCTATCAACTCGTTCGTGACGGTTTGCCTGATGAAGACACGAGGGGCCAACTACCACGGACTCATGTTCTCGACCTGTCCGAACTCCAGATCGAGACCCAGCGCGGTTCGTTGGGAACAGAGGTGGAGGTCTACGTCTCGGTCCTCATAACCAATGATCCTCCCGTAATGCCTGAGACGATCTCCAGTTCGGACCGGAAGGCTGTATATGACGGGGTCATCACATTCGGCCAGCGCATCAAGCTGTTCGTGGAGAACAAGCCGCAGAAGGACCACGTTTGGCATGGGCAGCTCAATCCGCGTGCCGCAGATGTCCCAGAGGAGGCATTGCTGCTGGGGAAAGCAAGCGTGGTGAGTTGGCGGGACCTGGTCGAAGCCATTAATCAACTGGTCAGCTACCCCTCGATAAGTGGCGGCGAGCGCCAGGCACTCGTTGACCTACGGGAGTTCATGCACTTGCATCATCCCAACCTGAATCCGTACAAGAGCTTGGATCAGTGCGGTGACAGCCGCGAACTGATCGAGCTTCGTATCGAGTCGCTGCTCAAGGCGATCGCAGCGAACGATGCATTGGTAAAGTATCATCAAGGCTGGGCCTACTACATCGAAGCTGAGGGACATGCGGGAATAGAGCGCATCGGGCTAATATTGGAGAATCCAGGTAAGCCGGAGTGGTATCTAAAGCTCTTCATCGGGTATGCAGATACTGTTAAACAATCGCAGGCTTTTTACAAGCGCAACCTTGACCTGTCTGCCTTCGAACGATTCGAGGAACAGGGCTTGATGCCCCACGGCAACTTCCACTTCAGCTTTATGCAACGCCATTTGGTTTGGTATCGGACCACTCAGGAACAAGTGCGTTCCTATGTCGATTATTGGCACGACCGTACCGATGAGATCGGCCAGTACAAGGTTGGCGCGATCAAGGTGGCTCTTCAACGGTGGTTCAAAGCCAAGGTGCTGAACGATGACGCTGATAAGGCCGCCGAACTCGACAAGTCGGTCTTCCAAACGGGGAGAACTACTGTGAACGTCGCCCCGGGCTTTGTCCTCACGCGCACATGGAACAAGGAAACGGCTTTGCGCTTGGACAAGACCGACGCCTTGGCCAATGAGATCCGAAAGGCCATCGTTGACGGATTAGGGATCATGCGAGAGGATCCGAAATTCTTGAAGTGATCATGCAAACCCGACAATATGCCTCAACTCGCGCGAGCGTCCTCCGCTCGTGCGTTTGCGCATTATATCGGGATACAGAGACACGAGCGAAAGACGCTTCGTACCAGAGTAAGTTACGTACAAAACCTCGCATCCGCATCCCTCACCATCTTCTCCAGGAAGAGCACATACTGCTGGCAACATTGGACCACAGTGATACCGGCAAACTCAGGCGGCGCATCCCGGAAGTAGGATTGAATGTCCACAAGCTCCCACCAGAGTCCTTCTCTCATCCCGGCGCTCGGCTTGAGTTGTTTGTCAAAAGTCTGCCGAGTGCCCGGCCCGCCATCCGCCTCAGGCGGGCTCTGCCCTTAAGCCTTACGCGAGCTGGCAAGGCCCCTCATCTCGCACAAGCATCCTCCGCTCATACCTTCCTCTGCGTATGTACGATTGCAACAGTACACGAGCGGAGAATACCCGCGCCAGAGTAAGGGGTTGAAAAGGCCGGAGGCCGCGAGCGGGCAGGCACTCGGCAAACAGCCGAGCGCCGGGATGGGGGATCTTGTGCAAGATTCCGGCGATGTTATAGCAGATGCACGGATTGTTGTACAAGATGCCGGCGATGTTGAATCAGATGCCCCGCATGTTGTACAAGATTCCGGCAATGTTGTATCAGATGCCCCGCATGTTGTACAAGATGCCGGCGATGTTGTATCAGATGAGCGGCATGTTGTACGAGATGCCGGCGATGTTGTTTGAGATTGCAGCGATGTTGTACAAGATTCCGGCAATGTTGTACAAGATTCGTCGAATGTTGTACAAGCTTTCAACTTCGGCAGGCCATCGGCGCATTTTTTCCTGAGCGCTGGGGGCCGCGTCCATCAAGGGTTGTGGAAATAGGGGGTGTGATTGGCCACACCCCTTGCCCCGGTGTGGTTTGCCACACCCACCCCCCAACACGGCCATGCGGCGGTGCGCTACAAGCCCCGTGACCGGACTTCACCGGCACATAAAACCATTGACCGATGAACGTTTTCAGTACAGTGAAACTGGGCCTTACGGGCCTCACCACAAAGGCCCTGGTGGAGAAGGGCCGCAACTGCGTGGACATGCTCACGGGCAACCCGGCATACACGCTGCCCGCCAACACGCTCACCGACCTCACCGCCGCCTGCAACAAGCTGGAGCAGGCCAATGAGGAGGTGTTGTTCTACGGCGGCATTGTGAACCACCAGGTGAAGCGGGCGGCCACCACCGTGCTCGCGGACCTGCTGCGCGAGCTGGGCGGCTTCGTGCAGGCGCAAAGCAACGGCGACGAGGCCAAGATCCTCAGCGCCGGCTTTGAGGTGCGCCGCAAGGGCAGCCCCGTGGACAAGTTGGGCACCCCGCAGAACCTGCGGCCCATGCTCACCAACTTCCAGCGCCAAGTGGACCTGCGGTGGAACCGCGTGGAGAACGCGGTGAACTACCAAGTGTTCGCCAATTCCGTGGACCCCGCGCAGGAGGAAAAGTGGGAACTGGTGGCCTTTACCAGCCGCACCGCCTACACCGTGGAAGCCTTGGAGAGCGCCAAGTTCTACTGGTTCCGCGTGCAGGCCCTGGGCCGCAAGGGCCTGATGAGCCCCATGAGCCAAACGGTAAAGGCCCTCGCCGCCTGATGCCCAACACGCGCGGGCCATGCCCGCACCCCAGGAAAGAAGCCTCCGCATCCGGGGGCTTTTTTCTTGGGGCGGCTCCAGAGGCTCACGCAGTGCCTCCGCCCACCACGTAACGCATTTCATTTTCCCAGGTCCAGCAGTCGCTTGCGGCCATCGGAATTCCCCCCTGTTGAAATGATCATGGAAAAACAAATGCACGCATCCACCGGCCCCGGCGGCAATGCGATACCTTGGTATCACCCCAACCCAACCCGGGCACGCATGTCCACCCATGCCCATGCCTTCACATTGGCCATTGTCCATGCCGAGCCTTTTCTGCGGCATTCGCTGGCCGCGCTGTTCACAGCCCATGCGCGCTGCACCGTGCAATGGCAGGCCGATAACGGGCCCGCGCTGAAGCGTGCCGCCGCCACAGGGCACCTCCCCGGGCTGGTACTGGTTTGCCTGGACATGGCCTGCGCCCTGGACCTTGCCCTGTTGCGTTGGATGGTCCGCCACATGCCCCACGCCCGCCTGCTGCTGCTGGGCCGCCAATCCGCCCCGGCGGAACTGCCCGCCGCCCTGTGCGCCGGTGCCCACGGCTACTTCTGCATGCGCGACAGCCATGAGCAGCTGCTGGCCACCGCCGGCCTGGTGTTGCAAGGCCTGCTCTGCTTCCCTGCGGATACCCACCGCGCCCTGGGCCAGTGGCAGCCCCCGCCCCAAGCAATGGCCGCCACCGCACTGCGGCAGCCCAGCCCCGCCCACCGCGAATTCTTGCGCTGGGTGGCCCACCCCGCAGACCTGGCCTACGCGGACATCGCCCGGCGCATGGGCCGCAGCGAACGCGCCGTGGAAAAGTACCGCGCCGTCCTCTTCAAGCGCCACGGCATCAAAAGCCGCATGGGCCTGGTGTACTTGGCCCGGCAGTTGGGGTTGGAGGGGTAGCTGGCTGGTTGCCAGGTGCGGCCAGCATGGACGGGCTGCCCGGACATCCACACCTTATACCATTTACGGATTCAAGGCCTAATACTCCCGCAGGGCTTCACCCCCACTGCTGCCATCCAACTCCTTGTGACCCTGCGCTACAAGGGTGCATTCGGCATTTGAGCTCATGTGCGCGACCTCCAACGCAGGGTTCCGAGGCGGATACCCTGCGGGAGGAAATTGAGCATGTGCTGGGAGCGGGGAAGCGGGCATGGTGGGCCTTGGCGCAAACCACTGCTGCGGGCTGCTCCGGCCTGGTTTCGGCTATTCCATTCCGGCAACCCGGACCGATGCTGCCTGTGGAATTGCGGCATCCTTCCACAAAATACCGGTTTATGGGTATTGATGGGCCATTGATGGGAATTCAGCTTTGGCCCGCAGATCAATCCAACGAAAGCCATGGAAAAGCCCACCAGAACCAACCGAAATTCCCCGAATGGTGCCCGATGTGGAAATTGCTCATTGGCACAGGTGCCATACGCAGGTGCATTGCCGGAGCACGATCCTTGCCCGACAACAGCTCCAAGCGCTTTCTCCACTTGGATTCCATTCAACACGATCCCTGGGAAACTCAAGGCAACCTACCTGCTCCCATGTGTGCTCGTTTTTGCATTCTTCACGGTCCGCTGCGATGCACAGGAAGGAAAACAGAGCATGGAATTTACATACTCCACCACCCTTGCAGGTACTTCATGCAATGTGGCGATCGTTGATAAGGAGCATGACGTATACCAGGTGAGCGTGACGCCATTTGAAAATGGGAAAGCCGTTGATTCGGTGGTCATGCATGAATTCTCGAAAGATGTGCTGAAGCGGTTCCTGGAAGGGCTGGTGATGGATGACCAAAAAATGCGTCCAAGCCAAGACGAGGTGAAGGCAGTGATCGAAAACCTGGCCGGTTGGGTGAACCGCCCGCGCTGGTATTTGAGCGCAACAGGCATGGGCAACTATTCCACAAGCACGTCCGGTGCAAAGTCCACAGGAGCTGCGGCCGGCTTCGGGGTTTCCGTGGATTGGAAGGACGGGCACCGCATCAATGTGATCGGCACGGTAACGCAGACGCGCGATACCATCATCGGCATCGATGTTCCAATATTCTCCCAAACGGTACTGGTTCCCGGCATCCGGCGCTTTTCCATCCTCGCCATTTACAGAAACCTGTATGCCATCAAAAAGAGGAGCAACGGAAGCGGAATGGGCTGGGGCTTTTTTGTGAATGCCACACCTTTGAACTGGAAGACATACCAGGATACCTCCGCACATGGAAAGGAGCGCGATACCATTGCCGTGGTACAGGCGGTTACCCCGTTCACTGTGGAACTGTTCGCATCAACCACGCTTCTTCATGACCGTTCCGCGACAAATTCGGCCAGGATCACGCTGGACTATGGATTGTCGTTCAAATACCTGAATGCAAACGGCATGTCCAGCCGGAACCACCGCCTCTTTCTGGGAAGTACACAGGATTTCTTTGCCGGCCCGATGTGCGGCTTGGATATCCGCATTGCTGATTCGCACATGTACTTCTACGGCACGTACCTCTTCCAAGCCAAGCAAGGTGCGGTGCCCGGTTTAACGGG
>JAFDZY010000092.1 GCA_018266685.1 Bacteroidota bacterium | reverse complement strand
TGCCCCAATGCGCGCTGGCCACCGGGCCGGCCACGTTGGTGCGCACGCGGGCGAAGTAGTGTACGCCCAGCACCAGCGGGTTGGCCACCATGTCCCAGAACTGGACGTAGTTGGTGGTACGCACGATGCGGCGGATGAAGCCCGCATCAGGGTCGCTGAACTCGAACTGGTACTGCGTGGCACCGGTCACCTTGTTGCAGTAAACCTTGTTGCCCTGCAGGTTGTTGAAGATACCGCACTCGGTGGCCGCGATGTTGGCCGGGCCCAGGGGCAGGCAGAAGCTGTGGCCGCTGCCGTAGCTGGAACTGGCCGCTGGCGAGGAAGGTGATGAACTGCCAGTGTCAAAATTATCGCGCAGCAGCAGCTTGCCGGTAGTGGTGCGCAGCTCCCAGCCGCCGCCGGTGATGCCGTCACCGAAGCTGTCGTACAGGTTGAAGGTGTAGCAGGCGGAGGCCGGTGTGCTGTTCAGGCAGACGGTCTCGCTGTTCAGGCTGTTGGCCATGGTGGGCGCGCCGGAGGCCACAAGGGCAGTGCTGCCGTCGTGGATTTGCCAGCTCAGGTCGGTCGGGTTGCCGTCCGTGGTGATGTTGACCACCACTTGGTCGCCGGTGCAAGGCCCGACGATGGGCGTGCCCACGCAGTTGCAGCTGGCATCGATCACATCGCCGGTGGTGCCGGGATCGCCATCATCGCAAGGGTCACCGAAGTTGGCCCCCAATACAGGGCAGTCATAGGCTCCCCAGCGTTTGGCATAGGCATATCCGCTTGAATAAGCCACCACGGGGTTGCCGCCGGCATCCAAGGCCAAGCTGGTGTAGTTGGCTTGCCTCCCGCTGAAGCCCGGTGTGCCCACGGCATTCCACGCGCTGCCGCTCCAGCGCATCACGGTGGCCTTGTACCCGTTGGCCCCGTCCCGGTATGCCACCACGGGGTTGCCATTGGCATCCAAGGCCAAGCTGGTGCGTAAGGCTATCCCTGCACTGAAGCCCGCAGTGCCCACAGCATTCCACGCGCTGCCGTTCCAGCGCATCACGGTGGCCTTTTGGCCGTAGGGCGCATCCACGTATGCCACTACGGGATTGCCGCTGGTGTCCACGGCCAAGCTGGTCTGATTGGCTTGCCCTGCGCTGAAGCCTGCAGTGCCCACGGCGTTCCACGCACTGCCGTTCCAGCGCATCACGGTGGACTTGAAACTGTTGGCCACGTCCGTGTAGGCCACCACCGGATTGCCGCTGGCGTCCAAGGCCAAGGAGGTGTACCATGCTTGCCCCGCGCTGAAGCCCGGAGTGCCCACGGCATTCCACGCGCTGCCGTTCCAATGCATCACGGTGGCCTTACCGCCGTTGGCCCCGTCCATGTATGCCACCACGGGATTGCCGCTGGCGTCCAAGGCTAAGCTGGTGTAGTCGGCTTGGCCCGTGCTGAAGCCCGCAGTGCCCACGGCATTCCACGCGCTGCCATTCCAGCGCATCACAGTGGCCTTGTTGCCGTTGGCATAGTCCCTCCATGCCACCACGGGGTTGCCGCTGGCATCCAAGGCCAAGCTGGTGAAGTCGACTTGCCCCGCGCTGAAGCCCGCCGTGCCCACGGCGTTCCACGCGCTGCCGTTCCAATGCATCACGGTGGCCTTTAGGCCGTTGGCCCAGTCCGTGTAGGCCACCACGGGGTAATCGCTGGCGTCCAAGGCCATGCTGGTGGAGTTGACGAACCCCGTGCTGAAGCCCACTGTGCCAACAGCATTCCACGCGCTGCCGTTCCAGCGCATCACGGTGAGATTGCTGCTGTTAGCATAGGTGGATGCCACTACGGGATTGCCGCTGGCGTCCATGGCCAAGGAGGTGGACCAGGCTCCACCCGCGCCGAGGCCTGGTGTGCCCACGACATTCCAAGCGCTGCCGTTCCAGTGCATCACTGTGGTCTTGAGGCCATTGGTAAAGTCCTGGTAGGCCACCACGGGGTTGCCGCTGGCATCCAAGGCCAAGCTGGTATAGTCGGCTTGACCGGCGCTGAAGCCCGCCGTGCCCACAAGATTCCACGCACTGCCGTTCCAGCGCATCACGGTGGCCTTTTGGCCGTTGGCCCCGTCCCGGTACGCCACCACGGGTTTGCCGCCGGCGTCCAAGGCCAGACGGATGTTGTCGGCGTACCCCATGCTGAAGCCCGCAGTGCCCACTGCTTGCCACGTACTACCGTTCCACCGCATCACGGTGACCTTAGCGCCGTTGGCCCCGTCCAAGTACGCCACCACGGGGTTGCCGCCGGCGTCCAAGGCCAAGCTGGTGTATTCGGCTGTCCCTGGGCTGAAGCCCGCAGTGCCCACGGCATTCCACGTGCTGCCGTTCCAGCGCATCACGGTGGCCTTGTAGCCGTTGGCCCAGTCCCGGTAGGCCACCACGGGGTTGCCGCTGGCGTCCAAGGCCAAGCTGGTGTAGTCGGTTTGCCCCGCACTGAAGCCTGCCGTGCCCACGGCATTCCACGCGCTGCCGTTCCACCGCATCACGGTCGCCTTGTTGCCGTTGGCCCAATCCGTGTAGGCCACCACGGGGTTGCCGCTGGCATTCAAGGCCAAGCTGGTGTACTGGACTTGCCCAAAGCTGAAGCCCGGTGTGCCCACCGTATTCCACGCGCTGCCGTTCCAGCGCATCACGGTGGCCTTGTAGCCGTTGGCCCAGTCCTTGTATGCCACAACAGGGTTTCCGCTGGCGTCCAAGGCGAGGCTGGTGTATTCAGCTTCAGCCTCAGAGGGCCAGTTGTCATCATTGGGGCCTATGGGCTGCCATTGTTGGGCTTGTATGCCGGGCGCGGTGCCTAACGCGGCCCAAAACAACAGGACCAAAGGGGCGCGGCGCATTGCAAGTTTCCAATGTCTGGTTTTCATGGCGTTGGTGGATTTTTAGGCTTCAATTTTTCAAATATATGTTCGTGTATCAATGGATAAAATAATTTTCAGCGCCACCAAGGGACGGTTTTCCGCTGTGGATTTCGTTAACATACCCCGCAGGTTGGGCCCCAATGTCATTGAGGTAAGAGATGCTTGGTCCACGTTATTGCTTCCAGGCAGGTGACCGGGACTTCGGGATAAGCCCGCAATGACGTACAGGCCATGGTGGTGCCGCAGCTTTCAGCCATCCTGGCTTAAATCTCAACGCACAAAGGGCCGCCCCTTTCGGAACGGCCCTTCGTTTTTGCGCTCCCTCAGTGGTCTCCCGCCGGACGGCGGGGACCCTGAGGTCAGTAGGCTGAAGGCTCGACGCCTACCGGATGATGCTCAACCGCTGCACGCTCTTCACACCGTTCACGGTGATGTTCACCATGTACACACCGCTGGCAAGGTCGCCCGGCAGTTGCAGGACGGTGCTGAAGCGATCACCGATGTTGCTGTACGCCTTGGCAAACACCTGCTTGCCG
>JAFDZY010000091.1 GCA_018266685.1 Bacteroidota bacterium | reverse complement strand
GGTGTACGTCTTCTTGCTCTTCTCCACCTTTTCGCGGAAGCGGCCGTCCAGCGCACCCTGCTCCTTACGCTCTTCACGCACGGCCGCCTGCTCGATCTTCAGCAGGTCCTTCTTGGTGATGCGTTTTTTAGCCATGGCCCGGCAAAGTTGGACATCCGGCCACATGAGAGCCATGTTGCTGCCGTGTTGATGATCTCAGGGGAAGGATACAGACGCCTGACACCCGGAATATGCAGCAGGATGACTACTACGACCCGGAAACGCTTTGCCACAGTGCGTTTCACGCATTTTCGCTCCTCACCGGGAACATGGCCCCGCCTTCGTCACGAAAATGCCTGTGGCCGTGCGTTTCCGGCTCTCGCTACGTCCCCTGCTGCATAATCCGGGTGACATTGGTCATTGCATGAAACGAATATTTTTATACATCCCGGCTGAAACAAGGCATTCCGCTCTTAGTTTTCGGATCAAACCACCGTAACATGAAGAAGTTCCTCAAGATCATTGGCATACTGCTGCTCGTGCTGGTGCTGGTAATCGCAGGCGGCGTCACCTACATCACCCAGGCCCTGCCCAACATCCCGGAACCCAAGGACCTGAATGTTGAGGTAACCCCTGGGCGTGTGGCCCGCGGGCAGTACTTGGCCAACCATGTCACGGTATGCATGGACTGCCACAGCACCCGCGACTGGAACAAATTCTCCGCGCCGCTGACCCCGGGCACTTTGGGCAAGGGCGGCGAAGTGTTTGACCAGTCGATGAATTTTCCGGGGCGTTTCGTGTCTAAGAACCTGACCCCGTTCCACCTGAAGGATTGGAGCGATGCGGACATCTACCGCGCCATCACCAGCGGGGTGAGCAAGGATGGACACCCCTTCTTCCCGGTGATGCCCTACCTCTACTACAACAAGCTGGCGACGGAGGATGTGTACAGCATCATTGCCTATTTGCGCACCCTGCCTTCCATCGAAAGCCATCCGGAGACCTCCCAAGCCGATTTCCCGATGAACATCATCCTGCACACCATCCCGAAGCCGGCGGAACCCATGGTGCTGCCCAAGCCCACCGATCCGGATTACGGCGCCTACATGGTGAACGCCTCCGGCTGCAGGGAGTGCCATACGAAGATGGAGAAAGGCAAGGCCGTGGGCGAGCCTTTTGCCGGCGGCTTCGAGTTCCATTTCCCCAATGGGGCCATCTTGCGCTCGGCGAACATCACGCCGGACCCCACCAACGGCATCGGCGCCTGGGACCGCGACACCTTCATCCGGAAATTCAAGCAATTCACGGATAGCAGCTACGTGCCACCCGCGGTGGATTGGAAGGCGCAGGACTTCCAAACGGTGATGCCCTGGACGATGTATGGGGGCATGACCGAGCAGGACCTCGGCGCGATCTATGACTACTTGCGCACGGTGAAGCCCGTGGCCACGAAGGTGCAGTACTGGTCGCCGGCGGAGTGATCCCGTGCCAAGGCTCACACCGCGCCAGGCCGTCCATCAGCTCCAGCTTCTTGCGGCGTGACACCGCCATGTTGGTCCGGCCGGCCACCAGCACCTCGCCGCCCTTGCCATTGGATCATCCATCCGGAGGCCGGGCCGATCACTGTTCACCCTTCAACACCATCGCCGCATTGCGCATGGCCTCCGCCTTCTCCTTGCCCATGTAGCGCTCCACGCCGGCGTGAACAAGGTAGATCACCGGCGTGGCCAAAAGGGCCACGAGAAACTTGTAGCAGTAGGCGGTGATCACCAGCGCGGTGCATTGGGCGAAGGGCATGCCCTTGAACAGCCAGAAGGCCACGTAGGTCACCACCACACTATCGATCAGCTGACTGATGAGGGTGCTGCCCGTGGCGCGCAACCAGATGCGCCGATCGCCCGTGATGCGCTTGAGGCGCCGGAAAGTGCCCGCGTCCACCAGCTGCCCGATGATGAAGGCGGTGAGCGAGCCGATGATGATGTTGTTGCCCTGCCCGAAGATGCTCTTGAACGCCGCCTGCATGTCGGGCACGCCTTGCCTGGCACTGCTCGTCATCCACCAGCCGAGGTCGGGCGGCATGCGGATGGCGATCCACATCATTACGTACATGAAGGCGATCAGCGCCGCGGTGATCAATGTGAGGAAGCGCACGCCGCGCACGCCGAAGTAGTCGTTGATCACATCGGTCATGATGAAGATGATGGGCCAGGGCAGCACGCCCACGCTGAGCACGAAGGAGAGGTGGTGCTGGCCGAGGAGGGTGAAGTCGGCCTTGTCCAGGCCCAGCATGGTCTCCAGTTGGAAGAGCTTCACACCGATCATCTCCGCCACGATGGCGCTGGCGGTGAAGAAGGCCCCGAGAATGATGAAGAGGCGCGTAGCCTTGTCGTTGAGGATGGCGTGGATCATGCCGTGCGAACGAGGTCTCCGGCATGCAAGGTTCCCGGACCTTCAAATATCGCATTGATCCCGAACATCACCTTGTTGCCCACCGATCGGTAGCTGGCCAACGTGCGCAACGGCTCCATGGTGCGCACCGCAGTTTGCTGGTCCGTATTGGGGATCACGCAACGGGCGCAAGGCTTAACGTTTCTGAAGCGGGCATCGCCGATGAGGAAATCCGTCCATTTATCTTCTTGATACGCTTCACCGCCTGCGAGCACCACATTGGGGCGGAAGCGTTCCATCGGCACCGAAACGTCAAGCCTAGCGTTAAGGTCATCCAGCGAAGCTTGGGAAATGACCAATGCGGGAAAGGCATCATTGAGCGCCAGGCGCGATCGCGCATACGCAGGGTCGGTGTTGCGCACGGTGCTTTCCGGCATGTAGCCGATCCGCACGTTGCGGCCCAAGGCCCCGCTGAACCATTGATGCATGGTACGCTGGCCCAGCAGCAGGTCCACGGCATCGTCCCACACGCGGGCATGGACCAGCTCCCCTTCCACCAATGCCCAAGGCATATCCAGTGTTGTTCCGTTGCGGACATCCGTGACCGTGAACCCCGATGCGTTCGACGCTGTATGGAGGCAGGCCATTTCCGGCAAGGTGCGTTGCGTTTGGAACTGCCCTTCCGCATCGATCAGCATCCAGCGGCGATCGTGCTCCAGGCCACGATCGGTAAGCCGCACCTGCGGAACGCCGAAACCTCCGAGCGATTTTACCGGATAGATATGGATGGAAGCAACCTGCAGCTCCATCATGGCGCCATGCGCACTATACGCGCCAAGCGCTCTCCCTGCGGGCCGCCCAGCACCAAGTGGTACACGCCGGGTTGCTCCGGCAGTACGCAATGCCAGCCTTGCTTGGTTTGAACAACCTGTACCGCCACGCGCTTCCCTGCCGCATCATAGGCCTTGATGCCCGTGATGCCCGGTGCAACGATCCACACCGATCCATCCTTGGTGGGGTTGGGCCAAACTTTTGGCGCAGTTGCAGGTGCTTGCGCTGCGTTCGTTTCAACGCCCGTTCCGATGATCATCAAGCTGTCGGCCACCACCAGTTCCGGTGTGTTGTCGGCAGCCTGGTACATGTCGCGGAACGGATCGATCCGCCCCCCGTGGTACCCGAACATTTCCTGGTTCCATCTTGGCGGGACTTGTTGGAACCACACGCTGGCTTTCACATTCACCGCACCGGTGTAGCCATTCATGGGAACATGGTAGTGCACAATGTCGCCGCCATTGCCTTCCGTGCCGTCCGCATCGTGGTTGAAGTCGGGATCGCTGAGCGCAAGCCCCGCAATGGCCGAGGTGTCCTGGCTTGGATGTGTGATGCTGTATCCGATCGGCACCAAGCGGTTGTCCTTGAGCCGGTGCACGGCGCGCAGCAGCGTGGTGGTGACGTTTGAATCCACATCGCCCATCACGAACTCATAGATCTGCACCTGGTCCCCTTGGGTGATCACGTTGTGGTGCGGTTCATAGGGCAGGTCATTGCCGACCACTTCGTATGTACTGTCCCAGCGGCCGCTTTGGAAGAGCGTATCGCCGGTGGCGCTTAGTGCCACCACCTGCACAAAGGCCCTCCTGTTGGGGAACCCGCTGGGGAACTTATGGCCGATGAGGTCCGTGAGGGATACGTCCACGTAGAGCGTGTCGTCCGTTCGTTCGGCCATGTTCATCGCCATGGACAAGGTGGTTTTCCGCAGCGCCTTGCTGCGGGCTATGGTACTGTCGAACTCGGCCGGCGTGGCGGGGATGCCGAAGTCGGCAATGTGGTCCTTCATCATGTTCAACATGAACACGCCTCCACCGGTGAGGTGGTGCTTGCCGAAGGGGGACTGGCCGGTGAGGAAAATGTATTCCGAGGCCAGGATCACGGAGTCCTGGATGCGCGGCAGGTGGCAGCTGCGGCAATTCTGGTCCGTTCCGTAGTACACGGAGTTTTCATACTCCTGCCACATGGTCTGCTCAAAGAAGGAGGTGCCCGTGGAATTGCCCTGCAGGTCCACCGGTTGGTTGATGGCGGTGTGGCACCCGGAACAGACCCGGCCATCGAGGATGTGGGGGCCTTGGTCGGGCGTGTAACCCACGAAATACTGCATGATGTTGGGGTTGATCTGCTCCTGCGTGTACGGCCCCCACACGCGGGCACTGTCGTAGTGCAAATTGCCGGAGAAGAAGTGGCCGGCGGAATCGGGGTTCTGCATGTGGCAGGCCAGGCAGGAAACGCCATCGCGGGCCATCACGCTGGTGTCCAGACTGGCAGCGGTGAACGCGGGGCCGCCTTTCATCTTTTGCTCAAACACGGCCAGTGGTGCGTGGCACTTCAGGCAGTTGTGCTCCAGTTGCTCATGGAGGGCGGGGTTCACAAGTCCTTCATGTTCCATTTTGGCGAGGAAGAACGGGTCACGGGCGCTGTTGGCCATCATGGTGCTGCGCCAATCGTTCACCACGTTCACGTCCTGTTCGCCGGCCATCATGGCGATGCCGAGCGAATCATGCCCATGGCAACCGGCGCAGCGCCCGGCGGTAACGAAGTAGGTGCCGAACTGGACGTCCAACCCTTCGATCTGGTCGCGGAGCATCCGCAATTCCAAGCGACTGTGCGGCCCCCTTACCGGCGTGGTGGCGGCTGTCCAAGCCACGGAGAGGAGCACCACGGCAACCAAGCCCGCCAGGATGCGGAGCTTCCGCGGGAACCATTTACGGCGGTGCATAACGTGGCCAAGTTATACGCAGCCGGGTCCGGGAAGGTGACGCACATCAGGAAAAAGGCCGTTCCGGAGATCCGGAACGGCCTTTCTGCACACCATGGTGGTGTGTGTCTGCTCAGTGTGCCTGCTCAGTGTGTCTTCAGCTTCGTCACGTCCTTTTTCTCATAGACATAAACATACTGCCCGTCGTTGGTCAGGGTGTTCATGGCATCCTTGCGGGCGTTGTACGCGAGGAATTTGCAACTGTCCAGATCAAAGGCCGCAATGTCCTCTTTGTCGGTTTGCATGAGGGCCATGTTGCCCACCCGATCGTTCAAGGTGGAAGCCTTGTACTTGCCGCTGTTCACGAGCTTGCCGTCGGCAAGGCCATGGGTGCTGATGCCTTTTTCACCCTCGATGGCCACCTTGTCGTTGTGCTGCATGATGAGCACGGCATTCCCTATGTT
>JAFDZY010000090.1 GCA_018266685.1 Bacteroidota bacterium | reverse complement strand
GGGGAAGGGGCGGTGGGAGGTGCGTTTTGGGGGGGAGGGAACTCATGCAGATACTGCAAGGTTCGGGGAGAACGGGGAGAACAGGGAGAGAAAGTCACGAGCGAGGACGCTCGCGACAGGTTCGCGGCGGCCGCATCGCCCGGCGCTTCCATGAAGGCTGCGATATGCTCCAGCAGCACCTTGTTCTCTTCGGGGACCATGGTCATCATTGCAATGATACAGCGGTGCCGGCGTGCAGTGCGTATGAGCAGCGGGGTGCGAGCGTTGTCGCCCGCGGAAGGTTTGGGGGATCACAAAGTCCTGACCCTCGCCCAAGCCTTCGTGCGCCGCCAACAACGCGTAGTTACCGCTCGTAAATGACCACGCGCAGTTCGCTGCCAAGGCGCTTGAAGTCCCCGTCAGCGGTGAACAGCGGTATGCCTTTTACCTGAGCGGAGGCGGCCACGATGGCATCAGCCACGGTGAGCTTGTGCGCACGGCGCAAGGCGATCGCCGCATCCTGCACTTCACGGTCGATCTCCACCAGCGTGCATCGCTGCATGAATTTGTCCAGCAAGGCGATCTCTGCACCGGCCGCCTTCCGCCAACTGTACAATTCGATCCGGGACATCGCCGAAATGAACAGGCGCACCTCCTCCAACTGATCGGCCAATCGCCGGTCCCCATTGAAGAGGTACACCACGATGTTGGTATCCAGCACGACGCTATCGCTTCTCACGGCGCATTTCCTTTTGCACTTTCACCGGGTCCCCTTCGAAGTGGATCGCCCCCACGAACTGGCCCAGGCCATTGCGCTTCAACGCCGGTTGCTTTGTGCGGGCCATGCGCTTCAATACGGCGCTCAATCGACCCTTCGGGCTGTTGCGTTTCAATACCGCTACCATGCTCTTGGCTTTGACCCAAAGATAGGCTGCGCCGCAGACTCCGCTTTCACTGGTTGCCACTCCCAAAGTCGCCGGACCGGTGGTGTTGCCGGATCAGTGAACTGCGAGAGGACGGTTATCAAGCATCGTTCAGAATTTCCCCCGGACCAGCTCGTCCAATTGCATGCATTGCGAGAATTCCTCATGGAACTTGTCGTCAATGCCCTCTTGCTCCAGTTGCTTGATGAAGCGTGGACCGAGGTTCCGGCGATCGGCCTCCTTGAGATCCTTGGACCCCAGTGCTTGAACGTAGCCCTGCAATAGCTTGTACGCCCGGTCCAATGCAGTCCCGAAGGTGCCGAAGAGATCCGTGTGGGGTTTGCAGATCCGGCTGAGCCGTTCCACGAATGCTTGGTAGTCATGCACGCCCTGGAGGGCGGATAGGATCTCTTGGCTGATGCCCGACACCGTGTTCAGTTCCTTCGAGGGGATCTGCCAAGGCTCATCATTTTTGGCACGTTCGTGGAAGAGGACCGAGGCCACCAAAAGGCCGATCAATGACAGTTCCCAGGTCTTGTACGCCTCTTTGTGCGTGTAGCGGAGCAGGCCATAGTCGCGCAAGCGTTTGGCCGCGAAACGGGTGTTGGTGTAACAGCGGATCACCCCGGTGTCCGTGCGCTTGTAGTCCACCTCCTTGAACTGGTTGGCGAGCCGCCCGGTGAACAGGTCAATGATGTCGAGCACGTTGTGCCGGTCGCGGTGATGGATCAGCAGGAAGAGCAGCAAGGGCACCTGCAATTGCACCGGCGAGAACCCCTTGCCCAACTCCTGGCGCACGTTCGAAGGGACCAGGAAGAGCACGTTGTCGATCACGTCATGCTGCACATGGACGTACTGCTCGAAAGAAAAGGAGGGTCCCTTGGCCTTGCGTCCGCGCTTCAGTCGGTCCACTACATAGCCAAGGGCATCCAGCTTCGCATCCACCGCATCGGGACCCCTCAGGCCATCGATCGCGATGATCCCGTCGATCCACGCTTCCAGCTTGTCTTGTTCTTCCATCGATTTTGGCGTTCAGGATCGATCTTGTTCAATGGCGCTTAGCCACTTCTTCCCCTCATTCCCGCTGTCAGCGCGTGGAGCTAGCTAGCTGATCTCGGTTTCGCCGGGGAAGGGGCGGTGTGCTTTGCGTTTGGGAGGGGGAGGGAGCTCATGGGGGACGTGATGCGAAGGTCGGACGAAATGTGTGGGTACGGACCCTATGTCCTGAGGCGTTTTGTGTCGAGACGGGATCCGTGGATAAGGAAGCGATCATGGACTGCGTGTGGCCTGTTATGGAATAATACTTCCCTCTATTCCATGCTCACGGGGTATTTTGTGCGGCCTTGTTCAACATCCATGTCCCTCACCCCCTACCACGCCAAATACTACGCATACGAACTCACGCGCCGATGGCCCAGTGACAGCGTGGAGAAATTCGCGGCAGCCTTGGTGGATGCACGCGTACACTTGAACCCGCACCAGGTGGAGGCCGCCTTGTTCGCGTTCAAGTCCCCATTGAGCAAAGGGGCGTTGCTGGCGGATGAAGTGGGGCTTGGAAAGACCATCGAGGCCGGCCTGCTCATCAGCCAACGCTGGGCGGAACGCAAGCGGCGCATCCTCATCATCACCCCGGCGAACCTGCGCAAACAATGGCACCAGGAGATGAGCGAGAAGTTCTTCCTCCCCTGCCACATCCTCGAGGCCAAGAGCTTCAACGCAATGGTCAAAACAGGGAAGGCCAATCCCTTCGAGCTGCCGGAGATCGTGATCTGCTCATACCAGTTCGCCGCAAGCAAGGAGGCCCACGTGCGGGATGTGCCCTGGGACCTGGTGGTCATTGACGAAGC
>JAFDZY010000008.1 GCA_018266685.1 Bacteroidota bacterium | reverse complement strand
GCTGCCGGCGGTCATCTGGCCGTATTGCGATACGCCCAGCGCGTTCATCCGTTCCCAATCGTCGGGCTTGCTGTAGTTGGGGATCACCATGCCGTTGGTGACCACCACGCGCGGGGCTTCCTTGTTGCTGGGGAAGAGGCCCAGCGGATGGCCGCTGTACATCACCAGCGTTTGCTCGTCGCTCATTTCGCTGAGGTAGCGCATGGTGAGGCGGTACTGGGCCCAGTTCTGGAACACCGCGCCGTTGCCGCCGTAGGTGATCAGCTCGTGCGGGTGCTGCGCCACGGCGGGATCCAGGTTGTTCTGGATCATGAGCATGATGGCCGCGGCCTGCTTGCTCTTGGCGGGGTAGTCGTTGATGGACCGTGCGTGCATCGGGCCTTCGGGCCGGAAGCGGTACATGTAGATGCGGCCGTGATCCTTCAGCTCTTGCGCGAACTCGGGCGCGAGGGTGGCGTGGTGCTTGGGGTCGAAGTAGCGCAGGGCGTTCTTCAGCGCGAGCTTCTTTTCTTCAGCAGTGAGGATGTCCTTGCGCTTGGGGGCGTGGGGCACGGAAGGATCCAGGGGCTTGGCGGGCGGAAGGTTGGAAGGGATACCTTCGCGGATGGAGGCTTGGAAGGCGTGAAGGGCTCTGGAAGTTGCGGAAAGCATAGTGCGAAGGTCGGGATGGATAGCGAGACGTTGGTGGATGGAAGTGCGGAAAGCGGCCTTATCGCGCAATGACCAACCGCTGCGGAGCCATGCCGTCCAAATGGATTACGTACACGCCGGGGGCAAGGTGGGAAACGTCCACTGTTTCGGGCCCGGGGCCGTGAAGGGTGCAGGTTTGTTCAAGACTCCCTGTAACATCACGCAAATACAGGGTGGTTGCGCAATTGGGCAGGCCGCTAACAGCCGTTTGGTTGCAGGCAGGGTTCGGTGCGATCGTGATGGAACCTCCGGGCAGGTGCATTTCATCAATTCCTACATGGAAGAACTCCTCGGAGTTCAATGTGCCAACCGTATCACCACTAATTATCGCACCGCGAATGTTGTACGATGACCCCTCGATCATGAAGTTCCATCCGTAACCGAATGCGGGCGCGGTGCTCTGCAGGTATGATCCATCGGGAATGCCGGCCATTGGACAGCCAGACGTGTCAGGCGCGTTGTTGTGGAAGATGGAAAACAAGGTGGATCCGTTCAAAATCGGTTGCCCGGTGATCACATAGTTGCCTTGTGCATCAATTTCATGCTTGGCGATCATGCTCTGGGCACTGTCGGCACTGAATGTGATCAGTTGCCCCGGCCAGGAGGAGAATGGACTGCGCCACGTATCCTCCAGGCTGTTGAAGCTAAGCGAGGAGGAATCATAGTATGTGTATTGTTGGGGATTGCCTTGGAAGGAAAATACCCTGTACGTAGGTCCGCGAACAGTGATCTTCCCATACTCCTCGGTGCGTTCCGTTACGTTCATTCGATAGTTCCAACCGAAGGAATGCATGTTGGCGAATTGGGCGTATTGATACTCCACCACGTCACCCGGCTGATAAGGAAAAAACCGGCCCATCGGCGGAACGAGCTGCCCTATATCCGGTCCTTTGACCCCGATCAACTGGAAGCGGGCTTCTCCCGTTCGATGCCAAAGCAGAATACCATGGTTTTTGCTCCAGCGGATGGTGTCACCTGCTGTCGTTGCCATGGTGCGTATGGAATCCAGTACCCCCAGGAGAGGCTCTTGGGTAATTTCGACGATTGTTCCCGAATCGCCGGAGTAGGTGTTGAACAGCCAGGTGGTGTTGATCGGTGCTTGGGGATGCAGAATGAGCTCTTCCGGGTCGTTGAACCGCCATCGTTCACCCTCTCGGAAGCATTCCTTCTGCACGAATTGGGGCAGGTTGGTCTGTAGGTTGCACGCGCCGGGGCAGTTATTGCACAAGCGGGCGATCAATGGCATGGCGTACCTGAACGTATCGGCGGCCAGTGTGTCGATTGTTACGACCAGCACTTGGTTCTTTATCGTGTCGGAGCCGTCATCATTGTAGTTGTAGCGGTAGGCCGGATTGATAAGCGCCCAGTTTTGCGCCAAGGTGGATAGTGTGAGGAAGAACCCCAGTAGGGTGATGCAGCGCATGGTCATTGCTTTAACTTGAAGACGTTCGTTCAGCCTGAACTGCTGCTTTGTGCGGCCCATGGGGAACAGGCCATCCGGAATAAGTACACCGAAGATAGCGGGAGCATTGATCAAAATTTGCTCACGCTACAATGAGTTGAGCGATTCGGAGCGAAGAGCCAGTAGAAATTGGACCAGGCGCGGCTTACTGAGAGGGCCCGTCCGGGATCAGCTTGTTCATCTGATCCGAAGGCACCGCTGCCCGTAGGGCTTCCGCCCAGGCATTGCCGTGCAGGATCTGCTCCACCAGCACAAGCATGGAAAAGGCCGTGTGCCGCAGGAAGCCCGAGGCCATGCTGGCGCGTGCCACGCCGATGGCCTTCAGCACGGCCAGGTCGGGGATGCCGGGCACCATGGTGATGTTCAGCGGCAGGCCCACCT
>JAFDZY010000089.1 GCA_018266685.1 Bacteroidota bacterium | reverse complement strand
TGTGAAGGGGTGAGGGGGTGAGAGGGTGAGAGGGTGAGAGGGTGAGAGGGTGAGAGGGTGAGAGGGTGAGAGGGTGAGAGGGTGAGAAGGTGAGAGGGTGAGAGGTGAGAGGTGAGAGGGTGAGGCGTGGGGGTGGCGTGGCGGAACCTTGTACTTTCCCTGTGGGAGCAGCAATTCCTACCTTCACCACATGGAAACGATCGGAAGGCCGAAGGACGGCGACTACCCTGCTTACCACAAGGCGTACTTGCTGGCAGCACGGGGTGAAGCACTGGATGATGCGCTGCGCCACGCATCCGATGAAGAGGTGCGCACCAGGAAGATGGTGCCGGATGAACGCTGGGATTTCCGCTATGCACCTGGAAAATGGACCACCAAGGAGGTGTTCCAGCACATCATCGACACGGAGCGCGTGTTCAGTTACCGGGCGCTTTGCATTGCCCGCGGGGACCAGGCCAACCTGCCCGGCATGGACGAGGATGCCTACCAGGCACAGGCAGGCACCGGGGCCCGCAAGGTGGAAGACCTGCTCCGTGAACTGAACGCCGTGCGCGCATCAACCATTGAACTGTTCGGGGGATTGGATGCCGGGGCATTGGCGCGTGGCGGCACGGCCAATGGCAAGCACGTCACCGTGAAAGCGCTGGGCTGGATCATTGCCGGCCACAGCGAGCACCACCTGCGGATCATCCGCGAGCGCTACCTTGCCTGAACTACGGGATATGGCCAACCGCACCCTCCAGCAATGGTTTGATGAATACGGCGAAGGCCACCGCAACCCGGTGAACATAACCGTGCATTGGGTTGCGGTGCCGCTGATCTATTTCAGCATGGTCGGATTGCTGATGGCCATCCCCGCGCCGGCCTACCGCTACGTGGACCACTACCTGTGGGCCTTTCTGGCCATGGGCGCCGTTTGGATCTTTTACATGCAGCGCAGTTTTTCCATTGCCATCGGCATGGTCATCTTCAACGTGGCTTGCTTGTGGGCGGGCCGCTGGCTGGACCAACATGCCGCATGGCCGCTGTGGGCGATCTGCTTGTCGATCTTCGTGCTGGCCTGGATCGCCCAGTTCATCGGCCACGGCGTGGAGGGAAAGAAGCCCAGCTTTTTGAAGGACCTGCTTTTCCTGTTGATCGGCCCGGCCTGGCTGATGGCCAAGCTTTACCGCCGCCTGGGCATTGCCTACTGAACCGGCCTGAAGTACACCGGCTTTCTTCCTTGCGCAAGCCCGGGGTGCAGGATGTCGATCAGGTCGCGCAGCACCACCGCCGGTTCCAGGCCGGCCTGCCCGAAGAGGTCGCTTTCCGCACTAGTGGCGTAGAAGGCACCGCCGTTCCGGAAGGCGGGCAAGGCCATCACCCTGCTGTCACCGCCCGCCACATCTGCGGCCGTTACCCGTTCCGGCCGGTCCAGGATGCGGCCCCAAAACGCTGCATCGGCACCGGTGTGCAACACCGTTTCAAGGCCCAGGTCAATGTTGCCCTTGGTGATGCTGTCGGCATACAGGTAGCGTCCACCGGCATCCTTGATCAGCTGCGCCATGTAACTATTTCCTGAAGGCGCGGACCAGCTTCCTTTCCACGCGCTTCCGAAGAAAACCACCGGGCGCTGCGTTCCCGAAGGAACCGTGGCCAATGCGGCGGCGTAGCGCTCCACAATGCCATGAAAAATACTGTCCGCCCGGTCCTCCAGCCCGAACAACGCCCCAAAGGCCCGGATCCATTCCGCACGCCCCAATGGATGCCCTTCCAAATACTCAGACACCGGTACCACGGGGATCCGCCCCAGCACACGCCCTTGGTCCTTGGTACCGTACGGATAGGAAAGGAGTGCATCCGGCGCCAAGAGCAACAGTTTTTCACGGTCCACGCCTTCGCCTGCACCGATCTCCTCCACGTGGCCGTTCCGCGCTAAAGCCGCCACGGCCGTGTCCCGCAAGCGGTCCGTATAGGCACAACCCACCACCTCCTTTGCCTGCCCCAAGGCAGAGATGAAGGAGGCCTGCGTGGTGCTCATCAAGGCAACGCGCCGGAGAGGGCTATGCAAACGGACCGCCCCAGGCGGAGCCTGGATGCCTGCCGTACTGTCGTCGAGCACGAAAATGCCCGTGGTATCCTTGCTCCCCCCCGGCCCGAAGGTGAGCAGCAGCTGCTGGCCGCCCTGGGCCCAAAGCTGGAAATACCGCGCGTACTGCACCGGTTGCCGTGTCCAGCCTGCCCATGTTGCAGGGGAAGGCTGCTGAACGCCGCAGCCGGCCATGGCAATAAAAACTAACAAGGTCAACGCAGGCAGCCGAATGCCTGGAGCGGCCCGATTCATTGCAGCTCGAAGATCAATTGCAGCAAAGCTTCGCGCACTGTGTCCTTGCCCTGCGCCACATCCTGCGGGCACTGCGCCACCGGCGAAGCGGGAAATTCGCCCCGGCTCGTAGGCCCGTCCGGGTTGCCTTCCGGAACAAAGCGGACCAAGGGCACGCGCAAGATGCAGTCGGTATGCGGCAATGTGAGCGTAAGCATCGGGCCGCCACAGAAGCTCACAGCGTTCGAGCCGGTTTCACCACCCACGGTGCGCGCCCGGCCGCTGCGGTTGGCCATCATCACAAAAGCCGCACCGGCGCCGGTGGTAAGCCCGTCCGCCACTACGTATACCTTACCGTCGAAGGCATCCTTTTGAGGCGGTACGGGCACCAGCCGGGGGTCATCCGCCTTCAATTCCCGCCGTCCGTTCACTTCGGGCAAATAGGCACCGCCCGCCGAGGCGAAGAAGTCCGCGCCCGTTTCGGCATACCGGTAGGCATCCGGTACCTCGCCGCTGCGAATGGACATGGAGCGCACCACACGGTACGGCTTCCGTGCGATCAGCCCGAACACTTGCCCCGCCATGCGCATGTCCCAACCGCCAGCGCCGCGCACGTCAACTACCAGGGTGGAGGCCTTGGACTTGCGCAGGGCCTCCCCCACTCCGTTCAGGAAGCGCTCCGGATTGACCTTGAACTGCTCCAGCTCCTTGCGGTCCATGGTTTCCAGCGTAAGCCATGCAGCATGCAGGTCCGGCATTTCCTCCAGTCGCCATGGTGCCAACGCAATGCCTTTCCTCGCGTAGGTCTGCTGCATTTCCTCCTTCGTCATGGCAAAGACATCGCGTTCGCCCGTTTCCCCTCCGGCAGTGCGATAGGCTATCCGGAACCGGTCCGAAGCGCCAATGAACCTGCGGTACAGCAACGGAAAATCCTGCCCGATGCGGCCATCGGCCCATGCGGTGTCCGCTCCGTCAGGCACCAAGGACGACCGGAGCTTGTTCAATAGTTCGGCAGCAGGTTGCCCGTTGATCTGCACCAGTTCGCATCCGGTGGGCAGGCTTCTGAAGCCTTTCAATTCGGCATCCAGGTACAACCGGTCGCCGATCACGGCCACCTTGATGGGGATCAACGGTTCGGCGTGGTCGTATTGTGCGCTCAAAACCGCCGGAGGGGCCAGCACCAGGCCGGCATCACCAACGGCCTTGAAAACGGGCAGCACCGCAGCGATAAATTCTTCCGCAGTGAGCGGAACGGTGAACGAGGCCGCAACCGTGGAGAACAACGTATCCAGCTCCGGTCCGGAATGGTAGCGGTACGGGTCCGGGTGGGCTTGCTCGATGGTTTGCCGGAGCACCGACATGTCCTCGCGCAGATCTTCCGGATAGATCAAGCGGGCTGCTGGTCCGTCCTGCGCATCTACCGCGAAGGCGCAACACCACGCCATGACCGCCAAGCACACGCCCTTGCCCCGCATCCGTCAGTTGGATTGTTCGCCCGTTCAAAATTAAGAGTGCCCGGACGGTGTCCGGGCACTCAATTTCCGGGCCGGAAAAATTAGGCCTTCACGCCCGCCTTTGGTTCGGCGGCGATGGTCTCCGCATTGGCATTCTTGCGGTACTTGTCAAAATTGGCCTGGAAGGCCGCAGCCAGCTTCTCTGCTTGGGCATCGTATGCACCCTTGTCCTTCCATGTGTTGCGCGGGTCCAGGATCTCCTGCGGCACATCCGGGCAGGCTGCCGGCATCATCACGCCGAACACGGGGTGCTCGTTGTATTCCACCTTGTCCAGGGCGCCGTTCAACGCAGCACCCACCATGGCGCGCGTGTAGCGCAGCTTCATGCGCTCGCCGGTGCCGTAGGCGCCCCCGCTCCATCCGGTGTTCACCAGCCACACGTGCACACCGTGCTTTTTCATGCGTTCACCCAGCATGTCGGCATACTTGGTGGGGTGCAGCGGCAGGAAGGGTGCGCCGAAGCACGCGCTGAAAGCGGTCTTGGGCTCGGTGATGCCCGCTTCGGTACCGGCCACCTTGGCCGTGTATCCGCTCAGGAACCAGTACATGGCCTGCCCCGCGTTCAATTTGCTGATGGGCGGCAATACGCCATAGGCATCGCAGGTAAGGAAGAAGATGTTCCTGGGATGCCCGCCCATGCTGGGCACCGCGTGGTTGGCAATGTGTTCCAGCGGGTAGCTCACACGGGTATTTTCGGTTTTGCTTCCGTCGCTGAAATCCACTTTGCTTTGGCTGTCCTCGTGGAAGCTGACGTTCTCCAGCAGCGCACCGAACTTCACCGCTTCCCAGATCTCGGGCTCCTTTTCCTTGCTGAGGTCAATGCACTTGGCATAGCAGCCGCCCTCGAAATTGAACACGCCGTTGTTTCCCCAGCCATGCTCGTCGTCGCCGATCAGCTGGCGCTCCGGGTCGGCGCTCAAGGTGGTTTTGCCCGTGCCGCTGAGGCCGAAGAACACTGCCGTATCACCGCCTTTGCCGATGTTGGCCGAACAGTGCATGCTCAGCACGTTCTTGTCCTGCGGCAGGATGTAGTTCAGTACGCTGAAGATGCCCTTCTTGATCTCGCCGGTGTATGCCGTGCCACCGATCAAGATCATCTTGCGGGTAAAGTCCACCGCGGCAAAATTGTGCTGGCGCGTGCCGTCCACCTTGGCATCGGCCATGAAGCCCGGGGCGCAGAGGATGTGCCATTCGGGATTGAAGGCACCGAGTTCTTCCTTGGTGGGGCGCAGGAACATGTTGCTGCCGAAGAGCGCGCTCCATGGCAGCTCGGCCACCAGGCGCAGGTTCAGCTTGAAGGCCGGGTCGGCGCAGGCGTAGGCATCGCGTACGTACGTGTCGCGGCCCATCATGTAGGCGGCCATCCGCTCGCGGAGCCGCTCGAACGCGGCGGGCTCCATGGGGATGTTCACATCGCCCCACCAAACCGTGTTTTCAGTGGTGCCGTCCTTCACACAGAACTTGTCCTTCGGGCTGCGGCCGGTGAACTCGCCGGTATCCACGGCCAATGCGCCCGTGTCCGCCAGTACGCCTTGTCCGTTTACCAAGGTGTGCTCCACCAGTTCGGCGGGCTCCAGGTTCCAGTACACATCACCGAGATTGCTCAAGCCCACCTTGGAAAGGTCCGCTTGTTTCGGCTTCAGTCCGAACTCGTTCATGTTCGTCATCTTTCAGTTTGGGGGTGCAAATGTACGGAAGCACCGCAAGGCCGGTTGACGTCCGTCAGCGGCGGCGCAAGGAGGCCGCCAACAGGGTGCCCCAGCCTGCCATGAACAGCAGACCGCCCAACGGGGTGATGGGCCCCAGTACGCGTGCGAGGCCTTGTATCCCAAGCAGGTCCCGCGCCGCCAGCAGGTACAATGAACCGCAGAAGCACAACATGCCCAGCAGGAACAGGATCCGCACGAACCCCACCAGGCGGCTTTCCAGCTTCCCCTCCATCACGGCCAGGAACAACAGGGCCAAGCCATGGTAGAACTGGTACTGGGCAGCCGTGGTCCAATTGTGGTAGGCCTGGGCATCCACCACATCGCGGATGCCGTGGGCACCAAAAGCGCCCAGCGCAACGGCCAACAATAATATGGCAGCTGCCCAGGTCAAGGTCCGGTCTCCGGTCAGTTTTTCCATGGTGGTGCAAAGTTGGCTACTCCGGTCTTTGAATGGAAGGCCTCCACGCTACCGACCGCCTTTCCGGTTCGCACGGCGCACCCGGGCCTTGTCCGGATCTTCGTGGAAGAAGTACCGCAGGTCCACGGTGAGGTAGCTGCCGCTGAGCCCGGTGATCATTCGGTAGGGCTGGTAGCTCCTGTACTTGTCCAGCCAGGTGACATTGGCCTGGGCCATGTCGCCGAAGGGGCGGTGAAAGGTGGCCCCAATGTAAAAGTAGCCCGACTTCCGCGTGCGGTACTCCACCCCGATGTTGCCCAGCACCCCGGCCTGGGCCCAATTCCGCCTGAAATAGTACGCTTGAGCAAACTCCAGCTCCTTCTTGGCATCCCCGGGGTAGAAGTCTAAGCTGACCCCCAAGGCATTGTTCATCCAAGTACGCTGGCCCAGCCGGATGTACACCAGGCACACTACCGGCATCTCATACCCCACAAAGCGCAATTCTCCACTGTCCTGGTAATTGTTGGTGTCGTTCGCTATGCTGAAATCATAGCGCCGGGTGATCTGGTCCAGCCCTACTTCCAACGAAATGGACTTGCTGATGCCGGTGCGCACCAACATGCCCAAGGCCATGCCGCCGTTCAATTTCAAAGTGGAACTGAGGTGTTCCCGCTGAAGGGTGGTAACCGGCTCGAAGAAGCTGAAGGGGATCACCGGTTTTACCTGTAGCCCGAATGTGGTGACCCCCACTTGGGCCTGTACCGGGGAGAACACGGCCGCCCACAGCAAGGCCAGGATCGGGAAAAACCGGTGCATCGGGCCAAAGTTCGTCCACAGGGCGCAATGACGCCACGGATCAACGCACCGTATACTGGTTCCCCACCACCGGTGGTTGATGAGAACGTGAAGCGGCCGAAAACCGCAGCTTCCGGGCGGGTAGTTTCAACCCATGAATCGGAAACACACCTTGGCCATCGTTGCATGGGGGCTGGTCCTGTGGGGTTGTTCAACCAGCCGCCATGGGGCACAATATGGGTGGTTGCGGAAGCAAGGCCCTGTGAAGGAGGCGCAGCGCCTGTTGCCTGCTGCGGGTGTGCAGGCAGCGACCGCCTCGGAGATCAACCGGCCCCCAGGTCCGTTTCCAAACATCGCGTTCGAAGCACCTGTGGATTATTTAGAGTCCGCTGAGCCGGCCCTGGCCGCAGCCGCACAGCCTGAACCCACCGCTTTCCATTCCATCGAAACGGGGCAGCCGTTGCAAGTTGTTCCCGCGATACGGGCAAGGCCCGATACCGGTTATTACGAGGCCCATGAGGCCCGGTGGAATGCAAAGGCCATTGCCGCCCTGCCTGTGGCCGTGGCCACCCTCACCTTGGGCTTTGCCGTTCAGGGGGCTTGGATCCTGTTGATCGGCGGGGCGATCGCCTTTGCCTTGGGGTTGATCGGAAGCCGCCAATGCCGTGACCGGGAAGACCGGGGAAAGGGGCTGGCCATTGCCGGCATGGCCTTGGGGGCCATCGCGCTTTTTCTGGGGGGCTTAACACTGCTCTGGGGAGCATAATTTTCGTTGGCTCAACGCCTATTCCATACTTTATTTCACTTCATTCCAGCCCGTTTTGCGTGTTTGCAGCATTGGGACATTCATTCGGACATATAAATGGACATTGATCCGTTCATTTTTCGTTTCATCGATTAGTTACCAGCTTATTATGGACTACTTAATTTGCGACATAGATGCGGTCTTACGAGCAGTCACATCCATGGCTTTCCTTCCAATGGGAGCCGAAAAACCTCTCGCGGGCGGCATGGTTGCTGCTGGGTGAGGCTGCCACGCTTTGTTCCCGGCTCCGCGAGGCCGCCCTTTCGGCCAAGGAAGCCGAGTTGATCAACTACATTTCCTTGCTTCATGGAGTGGTCTCCAGCGCCTCCATGGAGGGCAACACACTGAGCGAAGACCAGCTGGACCGCTTGCTCGAAGGCAGCCTGATTCTTCCCCCTTCGCAGGTTTTCCTGGGGCAGGAACTCCTCAATTTGGTAAAGGCCGTGCGCTGGACCGAGGCACGGGCACGCACTGCTGACAGGGACCTCGGGGCCTGGGCGTTGCAAGTGATGAATGCCCAGGTGCTGCACGGCCTGCCCACTGCCACCACCCCCGGGGAATACCGCAACGTGAGGCATAGCACCGCCGGAACAGTGCCGGCGGATGAAATACCTTACCTACTGGAGTGCGCGGCGGAATGGCTCGGCGGACCTGCCTTCAACTCCGGGCACGAGGAGGAGCTCCTGCCCTTTGCGCTGGTGCGGGCCTTCATGGCTCAATTGTACCTGCTGTGGATCCTGCCTTTTGCCGAAGGCAACGGGCGCACCGCCCGCCTGCTGGGCCACCAATTGCTGATCCACGCCGGGGTACCCTCCGCGGCGGCGCAGCGCTTGGCCATGCACACCGCTGCCACCCGCAGCGAACACGAGCGCCAGCTGCGACAAGCCGCAAGGCCCGGCAGCGATACGGCACCCTATATCGCATACATGGCGCGCGGTTTTGCCGAGCAGTTGCGCAGCCTGTGGGAGGAACTCCAGCAGGCGCAAGCCACCGACGTGGAGCAAAGCAGCCTGGCCCAATTGGTGAACCCGGACCGCACCGAAACCGGCAGCCGCCAGCACCTGCTGGCCAAGGCACTGCTGGACCACGGACAGCCTCTGCGGGCCGCGCAGATCTTGCACCTGGCACCGGACCTGGCCTTGTTGTACGCCCGCCTTTCCCCCAAAACGCTGCAGCGCGACCTGGACCACCTTGGCACCCTGCGCATAGTGGTGCGCCACGGCCGGGAGCTGCAACCGCTGCCCTATCCTTCCCGCCCCTTCAAGACCAGGCTGAATGCCTGAGCCGTTCGGCCAGGGCCAGCACCTCCCCCGGCCCCCGGCCTGTTTCTCGCCAGTGCTTCAGGCTTTCCGCGCCAGCCGCTTTTGAAAGCTTCCCGCCGCCCGGACCGGTAAGCAGTGCATGGTGGAGGAAAACCGCCTGGCTGAACGCTGGCCTGCCCAGTACATCTGCAATGTGCAATTGCACCAATGTGGACGGGAGTAGGTCCATGCCGCGCACCACCAAGTCCACCTGGAAGCGGAGATCATCGGACAGGGAAGCAATCTGGTAGGCCGGGCGCCCGTTGCGCTGGCGCACTACGGGATCGGGCATGTCCAGTTCATACTGCCGTGCGCTCCTTGAAGGCCAAACCGGCATGTGCAAGCTGCTCCCTTGCGGGATGCGCAGCCTCCACGCCACCTCCGGCGCATCCAAGTCGATGTCCCGGCTGCGGCAATGTCCATCGTATTCCGCCTTGGAGGCACGGGCGGCGATCTGGCTGCGTGAGCAATCGCAGGCATAGAGTTGGCCGGCGGCACGCAATTCCGCCAATAACCGGTTGTACTCCGGCATGCGCAGGTGCTGCGACCAGCTTTGGGCCAGTTGCCACGGATCGCGCGGCCCCAGGTCCCAGTCGATGCCCAACCAGACCAGCGTATCGAAAATGTCCTGCACGTACTCCGGGCGGACGCGCTCAATATCCAGATCATCGATTCGCAGCAGCAGCTTGCCACCGGCTTCCCGCGCCAATTGCCACGCCAGGACAAAGGCGGCACCGTTGCCGGCATGGAGGTAGCCGCTGGGCGTGGGGGCGATGCGCGTGATCATGCCCGTGGCGCAGGGTCTCCTTCGGAAGACCGCTGCGGGAGTGTAGTGATGTGCCCGGGGCGGGACTCGAACCCGCACAGCCCTTGCGGGCCAAGGGATTTTAAGTCCCTCGTGTCTACCATTTCACCACCCGGGCATGGAGGCGCAAAGATGGACAAGATGGCTTTCCTCGGACAGGATAAGCAGGATTTCCCTGCGTCAAGGTCCGCTGCGCGAGACCTTGATGGGACTGCTCCCTCAAGGTTTCCCGAAGGGGACCGGAGGAGGTACCCCCTGCGTCAAGGTCCGCTGCGCGAGACCTTGATGGGACTGCTCCCTCAAGGTCTCCCGAAGGGGACCTTGGAGGAGGAACTTCCCTGCGTCAAGGTCCGCTGCGCGAGACCTTGATGGGACAAATGCCCTAAACAAAAAATGCCTCCCGGGGGGAGGCATTCTGAGCGAGAAACGGGACTCGAACCCGCGACCCCGACCTTGGCAAGGTCGTGCTCTACCAACTGAGCTACTCTCGCTTGGGGGGCGCAAATATAACGGTGGTTTTGATCGCCGCAACAAATGCCGATCCTTCCAGCGTTACCAAGCAGACAGGGGCCTGTGGGCCAGCTCCACCGTGAAGGTTTCCACCTCAACGCTGTCCGGACCCTCGTTCCACACATAAATTCCCACTTCCTCATCCGCAAGGCGAAGCTCCCGCAGGTTGCGCACCACGCAGGCGGTGTGCAGGCTGTCGGCAGGCCATGCAGGCAAGGGGAAACTTTCATAATCCGTGATCGTTCCGTTGCGCCGCCGCTCCACAACCACCATGGGCACCGACCTGCCCATTGGCCGGTAGGTAGTGCGCACCACCCATTCGCCTGGGGCCTGTGCGAGCAACACTTGGGTGCGGATGCGGAATGCCTTTGTCCAAGGCACTGCCTTGTTGAGCCACACCTTGGCCAGATTCGAATGTAGCAAGCTGTCCTTCATTGAGCCGGAACCGGGCACCAACCGCACGGCAACGGACCGGCCCGCCGTGAGGACCGTATCCACCCGAAAGTGTTGCAGCACCCACGCGCGTACGGCAGGTGCGGTGGGAAGCCCGGCATCCATCCACCAGAAAGGGTGCTTGCCCAGCCGCTCCACCCTGCTTTGCACATCCTCCAGCCGCTCACGGCTTTCCGCCCGCAGGGGTGTGGCCATCCCTTCGGGGAACTGGTGCGCCAAAGCGGCGAAGCGGCCGGTGTTGACCAAAATCGGCAATTGCGTAAAAACCTTCATGCGCTGCACCAGCACCCCAACTTCGGCCGGCAAGGATTCCGCCTTGGGCCGATGGCCGAACAGCGACCAGCAAACGGCGCCGGCAAAGGCGATCAAACCCAACTTCAGGCCCGGATGTGCCAGCACCGGGAACCCGACAAACACCATCAGGAAACAACCACCCAGCAAGGCAGCAATTGAAAAGCCCAGCAGCCAAGGGATGATCGGCTTGCGGAAACGAAACTCCAACGTGTGCTCCCCAGCAGGCAGCACGGTGCCGAAACAAGCGATATTGGCACGGATGACCTCAGCCGGTTGACCATCCAGCGTGGCCGTCCAACCCGGATACCACGCTTGTTGCAGCACCGCAAAGGTGGAATGCGCGTTGCGCACATGGAGCGTGATGCCGTCATGATCGAACCCGGCAACAGCCACGCTGACCGATGCGGAGTTCCGCAGCCCAACAGGAAGCGGAACCCCGTCTGGCAGCACCACCAGGGCGCTGTCCCGTGCGGGATCAACGGCGGCAGGGTTGTATTGGCCCAAGGACACTACGCTGTCGGACAGGTAGAAAAGGGGCTGCCGTTTCATGGCGGCGAACAATCCGGGGTGGTCATCCGCCAGCCGGGCGGCATCCTTCAGCCAAAAGGAATTAAAGCCAGCGTGCGAGGGACGACCTTCGAAATTCTGCACGTTGCGCCAGATGTACTTCAGTGTGGCCGAGCCATCGGAGTTCTCTCCCATGGGCCGCAGTTCTGGCCACACCGGGCCTTGTGGCATTTCATTGATGCGCCCCTGCAGCATGGCGGGGGAATAATCACCAAGTGCCGTGTTCCACTGGGCCAAGGTGGTAGCCCAGCCCATTTCAAGCCCCACCAGCAGCAGCAGGGCCCACCACCGGCGGCGTGGCGAGACCGCCCACCACCACAGGCCGATCAGCGCGCACAAGGTTACCGGTGCCGCCACCAGCACGCGGTGCCAGCGCCATAGACCGGTGATCCGTTCATACCAGGTGGTGCCCTGCCCGAACGGCGGCTCTTTGGCGTGCATTGCCCATGCCCAAGCCAAAGCAGCACACACCAGCAAGGCCGCGCCTCCGATCACCGCCTTCACCCAGCGGGAACGCCGCGCCATCAACTCCGGCCATTGCGCCAGTGTACCGGCAGCCAGCACCAGCGCGGCCAAGGCCACGAACCACTGGAAATAGCTGGGGAAGCGGAACAGGTCCATGCCGGGAATGACGGCCCACAACGCGCGGTGCACGGGAAGTGCATCACCGAACGAGGCCAGGAAGCAGACCAGCCCGAAACCGGCGACGGTGTTCTCCACCATGCTCCGTTGGCGGAACAAAGCCAGCCCTGCCAGCACCAGCACGATCACGCCCAAAAAACCATTGGCCATGGTGGGATCCGTGCCCAACCAGCGGGCATCGGTGCCCGCCGCAAACGGAAAAAACCAGGACCAGGCCGCGTGCAGGGTGAACGGGTTTTTAGCGGCATCCACATAGCTCATTCCACTGGCGCGGGAAAGGAACGGGGCCACCTCCCTCCAAGAAAAGAAGGTGCCGCAGGCCATGAGCACGGCAGCGGCGGCAAACACCGCCTGCCACCCGAACATGCGCACGATATATGGGCGGTTGCCGTGCCGCCATGCGCGAACCGCATGCACGCCGATGAGCGCCAGCAACAGCCAGGTGCCGACGAGGGTGAACGTGTGGTTGCCGCCGGTGAGGAGCAGGGCCTGAAAGATGGCCGCTTCCACCGCAGGGCGCCAGGAAGGCCGTTCCAGCAATTTCAGTTGGGCAGCGATCAGCCAAGGGAGCCAAGCCCCGCTGATCACCGCATAGAAGTGCATTTGGTGCGCGGTGAAAAAGCCGCTGAGCGCGTAGGCCATCCCCGCCACCAGGGCAATCCGGGCATCCTTGTGGAGGCCTTGCACCAGCCGCATCAAGCCCATGCCTGCCACCACCAGGTAGGCCAAAAAGAGCACCTGCAAGGTGTAGAGCGAGTGGCCCACCGTGCCCGCCAACGCGATGGAAGGCAGGTACCAGGCAGGCCCTTGGAGGTCGGCGTAAATGGGATAGCCCGATTGCGCATAGGGATCCCAAAGCGGGAAATGGCCGTCCTGAAAGGCCTGCGCGATGAACCAGCGCCAAGGCATCCAACAGTCCAGCGTATCGCCTTGCACAAGGCCGTAGGTAAAAGTGGACAGCGGCCCATACACCAGCAGCACGGCCAAGGCGATCACGGCCCAGCCCCAGCGCCGTGCCCAAGCATCGGCCCCAGCAGGAATCGCGGGCCTTTCCATGCTCAAGCCTTCTTCAGCTTCGCCTTCCCCGCCCCGGCCATGCGCTTGATCTCGCTGAGCTTCATCAGGGCCTCCACGGGGGTGAGGTTGTTGATGTCCACTTCCTGCAGCTCATCGCGGATGGCCTCCAGTGCGGGATCATCGAGCTGGAAGAAGCTGAGCTGCGGCTCGCGGCCCAGGCCCGCCAGGGGTGCGGGGGCCGCAGCGGGGCCGTTGAGCCCGGCTTCCCCGCCCAAGTTTCCCGCATGGGCCTGTTCCAAGTGCTTCAACACGCGTTCGGCGCGCTCCACCACGAGGCGCGGCATGCCGGCCATGCGGGCCACGTGGATGCCGAAGCTGCGGTCGCTGCCGCCGGGCACCAGCTTGCGCAGGAAGAGCACTTTGCCGTCCGCCTCGCGCACAGCCACGTTCGCGTTGCGGATGCGCGGGAAGGTTTCCGCCATGTCGTTCAGCTCATGGTAGTGCGTGGCGAAGAGCGTCTTGGGCCGCAGCGGATGTTCATGCAGGTACTCCGCGATGGACCACGCGATGGAGATGCCGTCGTAGGTGCTGGTGCCGCGGCCGATCTCATCCATGAGCAGCAGGCTGCGCGCGCTGAGGTTGTTGAGGATGCTGGCGGTTTCGTTCATCTCCACCATGAAGGTGCTCTCACCGGTTGAGAGGTTGTCGCTGGCGCCCACGCGGGTGAACACGCGGTCCACCAGGCCAATGTCCGCTTCGCGGGCAGGCACGAAACTCCCGCACTGGGCCATGAGCACGATGAGCGCGGTTTGGCGCAGCAGGGCCGACTTGCCGCTCATGTTGGGCCCGGTGATCACCAACAGTTGGGCCTGCTCCGGATCGAGGGTGAGGTCGTTGGCCACGTACGGTTCGCCGGGAGGCAGCTGCTGTTCGATCACGGGGTGGCGGCCATCACGGATGCGCAGCACCTTGCCCTCGTTAATGACGGGCCGGGAGTAGCTCCATTGGGCGGCATTGAGGGCAAATCCGCGGAGCACGTCCATGCGCGCCACCGCAGCGGCCAAGCTCTGCAACGCGGCGATCTCGGCGCATACGCGCTCCACCACTTGGGCGTATAACTGTGCTTCCAATGAAAGGATGCGTTCCTCCGCGCTGAGGATCCGTTCCTCCAACGCCTTCAGCTCATCGGTGATGTAGCGTTCAGCACCGGTGAGGGTCTGCTTCCGCACCCATTCGGCGGGCACCTTGTCGCGGTGGGTGTGGCGCACTTCCAAGTAATAGCCGAAGACGTTGTTGTAGCCCACCTTCAACGAGGAGATGCCGGTGTTCGCCGCCTCGCGCTGTTGCACGCCCATCAGCAGTTCCTTGGCGTGGGTGGTGATGTGGCGCAGCTCGTCCAGGTCGGCATCCACCCCGGGGCGCAGCACGCCGCCTTTCTGAATGTTCACCGGGGCTTCCGGCTCTATGCCGGCCTCGATGTGCGCGGCAAGCTCCAATGGAACCTGCCATTCCGCAGCGGCTTCCCCCAGCACCTTGCCGGCAGCGGCCAACGAGGTGCGTACTTGTTCCGCGGAGCGCACCGCCCGGGCCAGCTGCAGCAGTTCGCGCGGGTTGATGCGGCCCACGGCAGCCTTTGCCGCCAATCGCTCCAGATCGCCCACGGCGGCCAGGGGATCGCCCAGTACACCGCGCAGCGGTGCATTCTCCACCAAAGCCTTCACCCGGTCCAGGCGGGCATCGATGGCGGTGCGGTCCACCAGCGGGGACAGCAGCCAGCGCTTCAGCAGGCGCGCGCCCATGGGCGTTGCGCAGCGGTCCATGGCGCCCAGCAGCGTGCGGCCGCCTTCGTTCACGGGGGCCACCAGCTCCAGGTTGCGCACGGTGAAGCGGTCCAACCAAACTTGCCCGGCAGTGGCCAGCTTGGCGATCTGGCGGATGTGCCCCAGGCGGTCGTGGCGGGTTTCGCCGAGGTAGTGGAGCACCGCCCCTGCGGCCCGTTGTGCCAAGGGCAGCTCCTCAATGCCGAAGCCCTTGAGCCCTGCGGTGTTGAACTGCCGCAGAAGCCGTTCGCGCGCAAAATCATCGGTGAAGGCCCAAGGCTCCAAGGCGAAGCCATTCCAGCGCGCAGTGGCCTCCGTGATGAGCTGCTGCTTGGCACCGAGCGGGTACAGCAGCTCGCTGGGCCCGTAGCTTTCCAGCACCTTGCCAACGGCACTGCGATCGCCTTCACCGGCCAGGAACTCCCCGGTGGTGATGTCCAGGAAGGCCGTGCCGAAGCGGTCGCCATCGCCGCAGACCGCCGCCAGCCAATTGTTGCTGCGGCCCTCCACCACGCCTTCGGAAAAGGAGACGCCCGGGGTGGCCACCTCGGTGACGCCGCGCTTCACAATGGTCTTGGCAAGTTTGGGATCTTCCAATTGGTCGCAAACGGCCACACGGTGCCCGGCGCGCACCAGCTTGGGCAGGTAGTTGTCCAAGGCATGGAAGGGGAACCCCGCCAGCTCGATCTCGCCTGCTCCGTTGTTGCGCTTGGTGAGGGTGATGCCCAGCACGGCCGCCGTGGTGACGGCATCCTGGAGGAAAGTCTCGTAGAAATCGCCCACGCGGAACAGCAGCAGTGCGTCGGGGTACTGCGCCTTAATGCGCATGTACTGCTTCATCAAGGGGGTTTCGGCGGGAGAGGCCTTGGTCATGGGGGCGCGAAGATCGCGATCGGTTCCGGGCAGCCCGAAAGGTACTTTTCAATTTGCGTCCTTTGCAGCCCGAACAACCTTCCTTTTCAACAATGGCCACCGACCGCAAACTGACCATGGACGAACTGGGCCGCGTGGATGCGGCGGGGTACAAGGCCATGGCCAAGCACCGGCTGCGCTTCGTGCTGGATGATGTGCGCAGCCGGCACAATGTGGGCTCCATTTTCCGCACGGCGGATGCGTTTGCCCTGGAGGGGATCGACCTGTGCGGGTTCACCCCTCTTCCGCCGCACCGGGAAATTGAAAAAACCGCGCTGGGGGCCACGCTTTCCGTGCCGTGGCTGCATTCTGCAACCACGCTGGAGGCCGTGGAACGGTTAAAGGCCGCAGGCTGGGAAGTGTGGGCGGTGGAACAGACGGTGCAGGCCGTGCCGATCACGGCCTGGCGGCCGGACCTGGTGCGGGGTACCGCCCTGGTGCTGGGCAATGAGCTGAATGGCGTGGATGAGTCCGTTGTGGCCGCTTGTACCGGGGCGCTGGTGGTGCCGCAAGGTGGCTCCAAGCATTCGCTCAATGTTTCCGTTTGCGCCGGCATAGTGGCCGCGCGGGCCGTTCTGGGCGTTGCTGGAAACGCTATGGAGGCAACCCCGGGGCCGGTGCTTCGTTAAAGGGAAAGTTTTGGCCCGATGAAGCAACTTGCTTCCTTCTTCTATATTTGGCACACAACCTAACGAAGGTGCGCTCCACTCATTCCCTGTCCATTCCGGTGCTGTTGGCCGCACTGGCACTGCCTTCCGTGCTGAACGCGCAGTATTTCCGCGATTCGAACTATTGGAAGACCCACCGGAAGGAAATCTCGGTAGGGTTGGGCATCAGCAATTTTTTGGGGGAACTGGGCGGCCGGAACCAGATCGGATCCCCTTTCATTTGGGACCTGGAGTTCAGTATGACCAAACCGGCATTGAGCTTGGGCTACCGCTATTATTTGGCCAAGAACTTCGCTGTTCGCGCGGCTGGCACCTACGGCGTGCTAGCGGGCAACGACAACCTGACCACGGAGGCCTTTAGGAACAACCGGAACCTGAGCTTCAAGACGAACATCTTCGAAGGCCAGTTGTGCTTCGAGTTCCAACCGTTCCAGGAACAACCCGGCCACGTTTACGACCTGCGCGGGGTAAAGGGCATGGCCCCCAGCCGCACGGGCCTGTATTTCTTCGGCGGGATCGGCATGTTCCACTTCAACCCGCAAACGCTCTTTGACGGCGCCTGGGTGGACCTCCAGCCCCTGCACACCGAAGGACAAGGGTTGAAGGACGGGCCGGAGGAGTACCAGCTCACCCAGCTTTGCATTCCCATGGGCTTGGGCGTGCGGCGGGCATTGAACAAGTCCATGACCATCGGACTGGAGCTCCAGTACACGAAAACCTTCACGGACTACATTGATGACGTGAGCGGGGTGTACTACGACAAAACCGTGCTGAAGGAGACCTACGGCCCGCTTTCCGCTTTCCTTTCAGACCCCAGTTTCGGCAAGATCCCCGGGCAAACGAACACCGGGCAGCAGCGCGGCTATTCCGACCACAACGACGGCTACTTGTTCCTGAAGGCGCAGGTGCATTTCAAGCTGTTCAAGTACCGGTCCAGCAACAAGAAGTTCCGCACGCGGATCCGCCGCCAGAAGATCGTGTTCTAAAGGCATGGCCTGCGGGCGGCGAGGTGCCACGGACCCGAACGAGGCCATGAACGCGAACGGTTCCACACGCAGATGTACCGTGCGTTGAGGTTTTCCGTGCGTGCCGCGTTGAAACTCTACTTCGGGCGGATCGATGCAGACGTGCGGGCGGTGCCCGGCTCCGGACCGCTGCTGCTGGCCTGCAACCATCCGAACTCCTTTCTGGACGCTTTGTTGGTGGCCACACACGTGCCCTGTCGCATCTGTTTCCTGGCGCGCGGCGATGCCTTCCGGAACCCGCTCATGGCCCGTGTGCTGCGCATGTTGTACATGATCCCCGTGTACCGCATGAGCGAAGGCCGCGCCCAGTTGCGCCAAACCACCAAAAGTTTCCACCGTGCGCACAAGGAACTCCTGGGCGGCCGGTCGGTGCTGGTCTTTGCCGAGGGCCTGTCCGTGAACGAACCGGGATTGCGCCCACTGGGCAAGGGCACCGCCCGCATTGCGGCACTGGCCTGGGAAAACGGGGAGGACGTTGCGGTTGTGCCGGTGTGGCTGGAGTACGGCAAATTCCACCAACCGTTCGCCAAGGTGGCGCTGCGTGCGGGGGCCGTGATCAGGAGCGGTGCTCTTCCGGAGCGACCCCTTGCCATGTTCCTGCGCGGCTTCAACACCATCCTGCGCGGGCGGCTTGTGGAAGCTGCCCGGTTCGTTCCCCGGGATCAAGCTCCTGCGCACGGAAATGCGCTCCGAAGATCGCTGCTTGCAATGCCTGCCCTGGCCGGGCTGTTGCTGCACGCTCCTTGGTACTTTGCGGTGCGCTTGCTCGCGGCCTCCTTCACGCACGGCACCATTTTCTTCGATAGTGTGCTGTTCAGCCTGCTCTTCCTGAGCTATCCCTTCTGGCTGCTGTTGCTCAACGTTGCCGGGCTACTGCTCGGCCTGCACGGCTGGGCCTGTCTGGTATGGATGGCGGCACCCGCCTTATTGTGGCTGCTCAACCGGTGGATGCGGAAGCCGTGATCAGCCTGCGGCGAGCTTCCCCGCCAGAAAACCCGTTGTCCATGCCGCCTGGAAGTTGAAGCCGCCGGTGATGCCGTCGATGTCCAGCACTTCCCCGGCGAAATACAAACCGGGCACCATGCGGCTCTGCATGGTTTGGGGGTCCACTTCTTCCAAGGCCACCCCGCCGGCGGTGACAAATTCTTCCTTGAAGGTGGTCTTGCCGGCCACGGCATAGCGGTCATTCGTCAGCAAGTTCACCAAGCGGTTGCGGTCCTTCTTCCCAACCTCGACCCACGGTTTTTCCGCCGGGACTTCCGCCTTGGCCAGGAGGAATTCCCACAGGCGGTGCGGTATGCTGAACGGGTTGGCGTTGCGGGCCTGCTTGCGCTGCAAGTTTTCGGCGGCCAAGGCTGCACGCACCTCCTCCTCCCCTGTTCCGCCGAGCCAATGCACCTGAAGCGTGAAGCGGTACCCCAATGCCTGGATCTGGCGCGCCCCCCACGCGCTGAGCTTCAACACTGCGGGGCCGCTCATGCCCCAGTGCGTGACCAACAGCGGGCCTTCGGTTTCCAGCTCCGTGCCGATGATGCGCGCCCGGACGGGATCCGCCACCACGCCCATGAGCTGCCGCACTGGTTCCTGCGGCATGTTGAAGGTGAACAGGGAAGGAACCGGTTGTACGATGGTGTGGCCAAGAGCTTTTAACCAAGCATAGCTTTCCTCTTTGGGATGCCCGCCAGTGGTGATGACCACACGGTCGGCTTCCAGCGTTCCGCCGCGTTCCATCCTCAATTGAAAGGCCCCGGAGGACAACCGTTCCACCGCCAGCACGCCGGACTGCCGCATGATGCGCACGCCGCAGCGTTCCGCTTCATTCAATAAGCAATCAATGATGGTCTCCGAGCTGTCGGAAACGGGGAACATGCGGCCGTCCTCCTCCGCCTTCAGCTGCACGCCGCGCTGCGCAAACCAGGTGATGGTATCCTTCACGCTGAAGTGTTCGAACGCCTTCCGCAGGAAACGCTCCCCGCGCGGATAGTTCGCGGCGAGCTTGCGGATGTGGTGCTGGTAGTGCGTGACGTTGCAACGGCCGCCGCCGCTGATGCGCACCTTGGCCAGGATCTTTTCGGTCTTTTCCAACAGGATCACCTCGTCCGCCGGGTGATGCGCTTTGGCACTTATGGCCGCGAAGAAGCCTGCTGCCCCGGCACCGGCCACGATGATGCGCATGGGACAAAGATGAGAGGAAGAGAGGAAGAGAGGAAGAGAGGAAGAGAGGAAGAGAAGAGAAGAGAAGAAGAGAGGAAGAGGAAGAGGAAGAGGAAGAGGAAGCAGGGGGCACGTGAAACTCCCGCTAGGAAAGTCAGCAAACGGAGGGCGATGGCTAAAGAGTTCCGGCGTGGTCCTGCTGCGATGATGGGGGCGGCTCGATGAAAAACTGGTTCTTCAATGAATCCATCCGCTGCATCATGTCCTGCATGTAGCGTTGGTTCAGTTCCATGCGCTTTTGGAAGAAGTCGTTGTGAAAGAAGTCGTAGCCCAGCAGGCTGTCGTTGAAGAACAGGTTGTTCATGCCGGGTCCCATCATGCCCATGCCGCCCGGTCCGTTGAATTGGCCCATGAACTGCTGCATCAGGCTGTCCATGCGCAGGCTGTCGCCGCCCATGCCGTTGTACACGCTGGTGTAGGTGGAATCATACCGGACCAAGTTGCCCTGATCGTCGTACACCTTGTTCACGCGCACGTTCACCTTGGGGCTGTCCACGGGCAACGCAGCATCCGCAGTCCTCGCGGGGCTTTTCTCCGATTTCTTGTTCTGGGCATTGCACGCGGCCGACGCAATTGTGAGCGCCGCGACCGCCACGGCCCATTTTATGTTGAGCGTGCCTTTCATCGGTTAATGCGGTTGTTCCATCAGGAATCACCAACCTGTGCGGAAGCCGGCCGGGGCATCGCAACGGAGCGGCACCCCGGCCTTCCTTCCACCATGTCACTTGATGTTGATCTGGCGCGACTTCGGCTTGCTCTCCTCGCGCTTGGGGATGGTGAGCGTGAGCACGCCGTTGGCATAGTCCGCAGCCACCTTGGCAGCGTCCGCGGTGTTGGGCAGCACGAAGCTGCGTTCAAAGGAAGCGCGGCTGAACTCCTTGCGGGTGTAGCGCTCCTCCTCTTTGTGTTCCTCCGTGGCGTGTTCGCCGCGGATGGTGAGGGTATCCTCCTGCAGGTCCACCTTCAGGTCCTTCTTGTCGAAGCCGGGTGCCTCCATTTCCAGGCGGTAGTCCTTGGCCCGCTCGGTGATGTTGACGCGCGGTGAATGGACGGAAAGGCCATCGCTGCCGAGCAGGTGTGCAATGTTGGAGCCGAAGATCTCGCTGGCCAAGCGGTCGACCGGGAACGTTTCGTCCACCGGTCCACGATACTTCATCAGTGCCATGTGGTTGTTGGTTTTGGTCGTTCATCATCGGAACAGGTGGGGAACAGCTTTGTTCCTGCGGGGCGTGTGAAAAAGATCCAACGTGGCCCAGCTTCAGCAATCCACCAAAAGGAAAGAAACCGGGCCTCTGCCGCCGGTACCTTCGCACCATGTGCTACAGCGCGAAAAGCCTGAAGACCGCCGCCCTGAAACGCGCCATCCACGACGGCGACAAGGCCATTGCCGAGCAGTTGCGCGTGGAGCTTGAGGAATTGCCCGGCCTGGCGGACCGCGTATACGTGAGCGCCTTCGACCATCCTGCGCTGGTGGGATTTACTGATGCGGAGCCCTACCGTCCGCAACTGCTCACGTGGGGATTGATCCCAGCGTGGACCAAGGATGAAGCCCAAGCGAAGAAGCTGCGTGTGCAGACGCTGAACGCACGCGGCGAGTCCATCTTCGAGAAGCCCGCCTTCCGGAAGTCGGCGATGGACAAGCGCTGCCTGATCTTCGTGAACGGCTTTTACGAGCACCAGCACTTCATGAAGCGCACCTATCCGTGGTTCATCCACGTGAAAGGGCGCGAGGCGTTCGCGCTGGCGGGGCTGTGGGAGGAGTGGCGCGACCCGGCGAGCGGGATCGTGCAGCGCACCTTCTCCATCGTCACCACGGCTGGCAATCCGTTGATGGCGAAGATCCACAACAACCCGAAGCTGGACGGGCCGCGCATGCCCTTGATCCTTCCTGCGGAACTGGAGGATGAATGGCTGAGGCCCATCGCCGATGAACGCGATGTGGAGCGCATCAAGCAACTCGTGCTGCCCTTTCCGGAGGAAGAACTGGAGGCACACACCGTGCGGCCGCTGTTGGGCAAGGCGGCAGGCGGCGATCCGGGCAAGGCGAGTGATCCGTTTGAATATCCGGAATTGGCGTTCGCGTGAGCTCTTCGGCATGCAAGGTCCGCTGCGCGAGACCTTGATGGGACTTCGAACTACCTTTGCCGCCCATGCGGCAGTGGATCGGCATCGCGCTTCTGTGCGTCTTCTCCGTTTTCGGTACGGAGATGCACCAGTTGCTGAAGCTGCCCGTGCTTTTTCAGCACTATGCAGAACATCAGGCCAATGATCCGATGGACTGGTGGGAGTTCCTGGAGGAGCATTACACGCACGACAGGCACCACCACAACGGTGAAGACCACCACCACGATCTGCCTTTCCATTGCGACCACCACTGCGGCGCGCAAACGCTGGTGGCCCGCATCAATGATCAATCTGTTTCCGCCATCGGGCTGGCTGATGGCCCGAACGTGGCATTGATCACCACGGAGGACCGCATCCCGCCCAGCGAAGGACCGGACGGCGTCTGGCAGCCGCCCAAGGCGTAGGCCGGTGCCCCGGCACCCGGATGCCGCGCTGAATGCGCCGCATCACATGGTCCTTGGTTTTTCAATCTTCCTGTAATCCGCGGCGCTGCCGCACACCGGGCATGATCGAACGCATCATCCAATTCTCGGTACGCAACAAGCTCGTCATGGGCCTGCTGCTCCTGGCCTTCGCCGGCTGGGGGGTCTGGTCCCTCACGCGGCTTTCCATCGACGCCCTGCCGGACGTCACCAACAACCAGGTGCTGGTGAACACCATCGCCCCCAACCTGGCCACGCAGGAGGTGGAGCAATTCATCACTTTCCCCTTGGAACAGGCCTTCAAGAACCTCCCCGACCTGGTGGAACTGCGCAGCGTATCGCGCAGCGGCCTCTCGGTGATCACGGTGGTCTTCAAGGACAACGTGCCGCTCTACCTCTCGCGCCAGCTGGTGGCGGAGCGCATCACCCAGGTGCAGGAGCAGATCCCCGCCGGATACGGCAAACCCGAACTGGCGCCGCCCACCACCGGCCTGGGCGAGATCTTCCAGTACACCCTCTCCGTGGACAGCGCCCACCGCGGCCAATACGGCCTGATGGAACTGCGCACGCTGCAGGACTGGGTGGTGCGCAAGCACGTGCTGGGCGTGCCCGGCGTGATCGACGTGAGCAGCTTCGGCGGCCTGCTGAAACAGTATGAAGTGAGCGTGGACCCGCGCAAGCTCGCCGGTGCCGGCCTCTCCCTGCTGGACGTGTTCAACGCCCTGGAGAACAACAACGCCAACACCGGCGGCAGCTACATTGAGAAAGGGCCCAACCTCTATTTCATCCGGGGCGAAGGCGTGATCGCCTCGCTGAAGGACATGGGCAACATCGTGATCGAAGCGCGCGGCGGCAGTCCAGTGCGCGTGCGCGACGTGGCCGAGGTGCGCTTCGGCAACGCCATCCGCTACGGCGCGATGACGCGCAACGGCCAGGGTGAGGCCGTGGGCGGCGTGGTGCTGATGATGAAGGGCGCCAACGCCATGCGCACGGTGACGGACGTGAAGGCCCGCATGGCCGAGGTGGAGCACAGCCTGCCCGCAGGCGTTTCCATCGATGTGTTCGTGGACCGCTCCAAGCTGGTGGCGCGCACCATTGGCACGGTGGAGCACAACCTGGGCATGGGCGCGCTGATCGTGATCGGCGTGCTGCTCCTGCTGCTGGGCAACTGGCGTGCGGGCCTGATCGTGGCCAGCGTGATCCCGCTCGCCCTGCTCTTCGCCATCGGCTGCATGGTGGTGGCCGGCCAGAGCGCCAACCTGATGAGCATGGGCGCGCTGGACTTCGGACTGATCGTGGACGGCGCGGTGATCGTGGTGGAAGGCATGCTCTTCGCCCTCCACCAACGCCACGCCGGCAGCCGGCTCACCAAGGAGGAAATGAGCGCGGAGACGATCAGCTCCGCCGGCGGCATCATGAAGAGCGCCGTCTTCGGCCAGGTGATCATCCTCATCGTGTACGTGCCCATCTTCGCCTTGGTGGGCGTTGAAGGCAAGATGTTCCGCCCGATGGCCTACACCGTCAGCTTCGCCATCATCGGGGCGCTCTTGCTGAGCATCACCTACGTGCCTTGGGCCGTTTCCCTCTTCCTGGACCGCAAGGTGCCTTCCGGCGAAAGCTGGAGCGAACGCATGGTGCACCGCCTGCAGCAATGGTACGTGCCCAGGCTCAACTGGCTGCTGCGCCACCGCGTGCCCACCATCGGCGTCGCCATCGCACTGCTGGCGGGCGCATTGCTGGTGTTCAACCGCCTGGGCGGCGAGTTCATCCCGGAGCTGGACGAAGGCGATTTCGCCACCAATCTTACCATCCGCCAGGGCAGCAGCCTGGCCCAAAGCATCCAGGTGAGCGACCAGGCGGCGCAGATCCTGATGCGTGAATTCCCCGAGGTGAAGGAGGTGGTGGGCAAGATCGGCAGCAGCGAGATCCCCACCGATCCCATGCCCATTGAATCCCAGGACCTGATCATCGTGATGAAGGACCGGAAGGACTGGACCACCACGCAGGACCGGATGAAGATGGCCGAGCTGATGTCGGAGAAGCTCAGCGTGATCCCCGGCATGAACCTCAGCTTCGAACAGCCCATCCAGATGCGCTTCAACGAGCTGATCGCCGGGGTGAAGAGCGACATCGCGGTGAAGATCTACGGCGACAACCTGGAGGAACTGTTCCGCACGGCCAATGCCGCCGCCGCGCTGATCGCCAAGGTGCCCGGTGCCACGGACATCAAGGTGGAGCAGGTGACCGGCATGCCGCAGCTGGTGGTTAAGTACGACCGGGCGCGCATCGCGCAGTACGGCATGAACATCGCCGAGCTGAACCGCGTGCTGAACACGGCACTGGCGGGCGGCCATGCCGGCGTGGTGTACGAGGGCGAGCGCCGCTTCGACCTGGTGGTGCGCATGGCCGACATGCGCGACGCCGATCCGGACAAGGTGATGAGCCTACTGGTGCCCCTGCCCGGCAGCACCAAGCAGATCCCGCTGGGCCAACTGGCGGAAGTGAGCTTCCAGAGCGCATCGGCACAGGTGAGCCGCGAGAACGGCGCGCGGCGCATCGTGGTGGAGGCCAACGTGCGCGGGCGTGACATCCAAAGCACGGCCCAGGACATCCAGGCCTCGATCGACAAGGACCTGAAGCTGCCCACCGGATACTTCGTGAGCTACGGCGGCACCTTCAAGAACCTGGAAGAGGCCAGTGCAAGACTGCTGCTCACCGTGCCCCTGGCCATGGCTTTGATCTTCGTCCTGCTCTACTTCGCCTTCCGCTCGCTGGCGGAATCGCTGATCATCTTCAGCGCCGTGCCCATGGCGGCCGTGGGCGGCGTGTTGGCCCTGTGGGTGCGCGGGCTCGACTTCAGCATCAGCGCCGGCATCGGCTTCATCGCGCTCTTCGGCGTGGCGGTGCTCAACGGCATCGTGCTCATGAGTTATTTCAACCGGTTGAAAGCGGATGGCGTGGATGACGTGACCGACCGCGTGGTGCGCGGCACCATGGCCCGGCTGCGGCCGGTGCTGGCCACCGCTGCCGTCGCCTCGCTCGGTTTCCTGCCCATGGCCCTCAGCACCAGCCCCGGCGCGGAAGTGCAGCGGCCCTTGGCCACGGTGGTGATCGGCGGCCTGATCACCTCCACCCTGCTTACGCTGGCGGTGGTGCCGGTACTTTACCACTGGGTGTTTTCGCGGAGAAGGAAAAGAGGTGAAGAAGTGAGGATGAGAGGAGGTGATGGAGGTGATGGAGGTAATGGAGGTAGTGGGATCGTGACGGCTTCGGTGGTCGCCCTGCTGTTCTGCGGCACTTCAGTGCATGCGCAGGCGCCTGTGCTCACGCTGGACAGCGCCGTGGCGCGGGCCCTGCGCGCCTACCCGGCCATCACGGCGGCGGAGCTGGAGGTGCAGCAACAGGAGGCCCTGAAGAAAACGGCCTTCCAACTGGACCCGGTCAACGCGCAGTTGCAGAGCGGGCAGATCAACAGCTCCGCGCACGACATCAACGTGCAAGCCACTACAGGTATCCCCTTCCCCACGGCCATCGCGCAGCGCAGCCGTTACCTGAAGGAAAGTGTGAAGCTGGCGGAAAGCGACCGGACGCGCATCCAGGCCGCCGTGCGCGAAAGCGCCACCGGCGCCTACCTGCAATGGGCCATGGGCATGGAGCGGGCACAGCTGCTGCAACGCAACGACAGCGCGATGCGGACCCTCGCCGCCTTCGCCGCGAAAAAATTCGATGCCGGTGCCACGGGCCGCTTGGAAAAGGTGAGCGCACAAAGCGCCGCCGACCAGGCACGGCTGGCCTGGAACCGGTCGCGATCGGACATCGCCGTGTATGCCGCCGAGCTGGAACAATGGACGGGGCCGCTGAACGGAGCCCTGCCGGACACGGTACTGCTGCGCAACTTGTCCATGCAGCCCGACCCCACCGTCGGCGCCGCACCCAATGACCCGGTGCTGGCCACGGCCGCGCAGCAGGCCGAGCTGGCCAAGGCCGAATGGAAGATGGAGCGCAGCCTATGGGCACCCACGTTGCAAGGCGGCGGCTTCTACCAGACCATCGACGGCGTATCGCCCTTCAGCGGCTTTTTGATCGGCACCTCCATTCCCTTGCCCGGCGGTGGCCAAGGGGCGCGCACCAAAGCGGCCCGGCTGCGCAGCGATATCGCCATGCAGCAACTGGAGGAACTGCGCCGCAGCCGGGCCACCGAGCTGGCACGCACCCGTGCGCAGTGGACGCAATTGCACGAAAGCCTGGCCTACTTCGAAGGGAACGGGGCCGCACTGGCCGAAGCGCTCCGCCACGACGCCCAGCGCGCCTACCTCAATGGCGAGGCCGGCTACGTGGAATTCCTGCAAGGCATGGAGCAGGCACGGACCATCGAAGAAGAGCGCTTGGGCGTGCGCTACCAGACCGCCCTCACCGTGATCCACCTCAACGCCCTGATGGGCCAATAAGCTAGTAAGGGCGCGAGATCTCGCCCCCAAATAGAACCAAAATGAAAAACCTCTTCCTTCCCCTTCTCTTCACCGCAGCACTTCTCTCCGCTTGCGGCGGCCAAGGTGGTGCATCGCAGGGCGAACACGACCATGCCGCCGACGCCGCACCCGGCACCGAGGTCGCCTTGACGCCCGATCAGGTCAAGGCCATCGGCCTGATCACCGGCACCATGGAAAAGCGCGGCCTGACCACTTCGCTGCGCGCCAACGGCCGCTTGGTGCTGCCACCTGACAAGAACGCCGAAGTGAGCGTCTTCTTCGGCGGGCTGGTGCGCAACGTGGCCGTGCGCGAAGGACAGCACGTGGACAAAGGCCAGACCCTCGCGGAGCTGGAGAGCCTCGAATTCCTGCAACTGCAACAGGATTTCTTGGAAAGCACCGCCAACGGCAAAGCCCTCGCAGCGGATCTCAAGCGCCAGCAGGACCTGCATGAGGACCGCATCAACGCCACCAAGACGTTGGAGCGTGCCCAGGCCGACCTCTCCGTGGCCAAAGCCAGACAGGCCGCCACGGCTGCCAAGTTGCGCCTCTTCGGCGTAGACCCCGCATCGCTCACTGCGGAGAACCTGCGCTCCAGTTTCGTGCTGCGCGCACCGATCGCGGGCAATGTGCAGCACATCACCATCACCACCGGGCAATCCGCCGAACCCAACAAGCCGCTCTTTTCCATCGTGGACAACAGCGGCCTGCACATCGACCTCAACGTCTTCGAGCAGGACGTGGCCCGCGTACATGCCGGCCAGAAGGTGGTCTTTGGCCACGCGGGCGAGCCCGTGGGCCGGCACACCGCCACGGTGTTCGCCGTGAACAAGGCCTTTGAGAGCGACCAGCAGGCCGTGCTGGTGCATGCCAAGCTGGACGACAACGGCGAGGAGCTCCTCGCCGGCATGTACGTGGACGCGCTGATCATGACCGACAGCACCTCCGCCTGGAGCCTGCCCGATGATGCCGTGGTGAGCAACGGCGACGAGCACTACATCTTCGTGGAGCACGAGCCGAACACCTTTGTCATGACGGCCGTGCGCACCGGCACCAGCGAGCTGGGCTACACCGAGGTGATGCCCTTGAGCGCCGTTGCGCACGATGCGCGCATCGTGGTGAAGGGCGCGTACTACCTGCTGAGCGAACTGACGAAGGGGAGCGGGGAGCATAGCCATTGAAGCGGGTGGCGGTGATCTGCAGCACCTCATGTTTTGCCCACGTTGTAATTTGGCGAAGTCACCCTGCCTTGGGCGACCAAGAACCATGAAAACCAACACGCCGAGCCGCACCGCGCAGTAAATGGCATTCTTCCGGGCGCTTGAAACGCAACGACCAACGGACCATCGGTTGTTCACGGACCCTTATGCCGCCAATTTCCTGGACACTGGGCTGAAGGTTGCCACGCGGATGTCCGGCCTTCCCGGCTTGGGCGGAATGATCTGGTCCATCGTCCATGAAAAAGCCTTGGGGGCCATGTCCTCCGGGATCGCCAGGACAAAATACATTGATGACCTGCTTCGGCGAGCGGTCCTCCAGGGATCGGACCAGGTGGTGATCTTGGGTGCGGGCTTTGATACGAGAGCACATCGATTGACATTCCTGGGGCAGGTCCCCGTGATCGAGGTGGACCACCCGGACACGTCCAAATTCAAAGTTGGGAAGTTGGCCGGAGCTTCCCGACTGAACGCCAACACCCGCTACTTGACCATCGACTTCAACATGGAAAACCTGGATGACCGGTTGAACGCGGGCGCGATAGATACCAGCAAACGAACGGCCTTCGTTTGGGAAGGTGTGACGAACTACCTGACCCCGGAAGCGGTACAAGCCACGTTCCGCTCCATGGGCCGATTTCCTTCTGGCTCATCCGTCATTTTCACATACATCCATAAGGACGTCCTGAACCCCGCAACCACATTTGACGGCATTGAAGAGATCCGTTCACGACTGGATCGCGCAGGGGAACACTGGACTTTCGGGTTCAACCCCGATGAACTCCCTGAATACTTGGGGAGGCTCGATCTTGAACTGCTGGAGGACAAAGGAGCGGCTGACTACCGCGATGCGTACATGCCGGATCGGCCCCAATGGCACCGGGGCTATGAGTTCTACAGGGTGGCCTGCGCGCGCAGAATGGACGCATCGATCAGCAGCGGGGAGCATAGCCATTGAAGAACCAGGTTGGGAATCGCGACACTTGCCCTGCCCTTCTCAGTAAGCAAACATTACCAAGCTTTGCTTTGTGTTGACCTGTACACACAGGCACCATTAGGCAGTCCGGCGAGGTGGACACCCCACAGGCGGGGCGTTCATCAAGAAATACAGGCTGAACTCCTCCGCCGCACTGGTCCTCGCCCTGCAAGCCTTGCTGGACCGCGAGCTGGTGTACATCAACCGCTACAAGGAAGAGAACGACAAGCCGGTCTATGCGCCGTACAGCCCGTTTCTCGGGGCTTGGTTCGAGTACAGGTGAAACCTTGCCTCAAGAACTCCTCGGAGGCCACAAATCTTTCCCGCGAACTAAATACCGCGTGGATCGTCTTCTTTGCGTGCATTGGACTGCTTTTCAGCCAGACAACGATGGACACGGACAAGGATGCATCGGCACTGGGACTCGTCCTTTCCGGGGGCGGGGTGCGCGGCGTGGCGCACATCGGGGTGCTGAAAGCGATGGAAGAGCACGGCCTGCAGGCCACGCACATTGCAGGGGCCAGTTCGGGCGCTTTGGTGGGCGCATTGTATGCAGCAGGCCACGGCTGGGAGTCCGTCCTGGAGTTCTTCAGGCATGTGTCGCTGTTCTCCTGGGGCAAGTTCGCGCGCCACAAAGCGGGCATGTTCGATGCGGACAAGTACCACGCGGACCTAGCGCCGTTTTTCACAGGGGACGATTTCGCGACACTGCAAAAGCAGCTCTTCGTGGTGGCCTCCGACCTGGTGAAGGGCCGCTCCAAGGTATTCCACGAAGGCCCGTTGATCCGCACCCTGTTGGCCTCCTCCGCCGTGCCGGGCGTGTTCTCGCCGGTGCAGATCGAGGACACGCTTTACGCCGACGGTGGCATCACCAACAACTTCCCCACCGAGCCGCTGCTCGCGCACTGCGACCACATCATCGGCGTGTTCGTCAACCCGCTCAAGCAGATCACCGCCGGCGAGCTCAGCTCCAGCTTCGCCGTGATGGAGCGCGCCTATTCCATGGACCGGGCCAGTTCATCCATCCGGAAATTCGACGATTGCGACGTGGTGATCCATCCCGAGGCGCTCGCGGCCTTTGGTACCTTCAGCACCAGCCATGTGGATGAGATCTTCCGCATCGGTTATGAAGCGGCCCTGCGGAAGTTGGAGGAATATGAAGCACGGGCGGCCGTGCGGAAGACGTGAGTGATCAGGGATGCGGACAGAATGAAATCGGGCAAAGGCCAAGAACCTGATTCTTCACCCTGGTCACTGCACGGCATCACCACCTGGTGGAACTTTGCATCCGGTAGGAATAAAACCTTCACGCCATGAACACGGACACCTTGAAGAACACCACGTCCACCGGACCGGGGAACACGGGAAATTTCCGCCCCATCGAACGGGTCATCGCGCCGCCACCCGCACACATGGTGGGCGACGGCTTCCGCGTACACGGCTTCCTGCCCGCCACCGTGGACATGCAGCGCATGAGCCCCTTCCTGGTAATGGACTACAACAGCAAGTGGGACGTGCCGGCAGGCATTACGCCGCGCGGCGTGGGCGTGCATCCGCACCGCGGCTTCGAAACGGTGACCATCGCCTACAAGGGCCGCGTGGCGCACCACGACAGCAGCGGAGGCGGTGGCGTGATCGGCGAGGGCGATGTGCAATGGATGACTGCCGCTTCCGGCGTGCTGCACAAGGAGTACCACGAGGAGGAATTCAGCAAGACGGGCGGCATCTTCCAGATGGTGCAGCTCTGGGTGAATCTGCCTGCGAAGAGCAAGATGAGTCCGCCGAAGTACCAGGCGATCACACACGCCCAAATGGCGCAGCACGCATTGCCGGACCATGGCGGCAGCATGGAGGTGATTGCCGGCAACTACCTAGGCACGCAAGGCCCGGCCACCACATTCACGCCCGTACACCTCTACAATGCACGCCTGAACAAAGGCGGAAAAGCGGAGCTGGAGTTCCCAGCGCACTACAACACTGCGCTGCTCGTGATCGAAGGCAGCATCCACGTGAACGGTACGGAACAAGTGCCCACGGACCACTTCGTGCTGATGGGGAATTCACCGGGCAAGATCCTGCTGGAAGCCGCGGAACAAGCGGTGGTGCTGGTGCTGAGCGGCGAGCCGATCAATGAGCCCATCGCGGCCTACGGCCCGTTCGTGATGAACACCGAGGCGGACATCCGACAAGCGATCGAGGACTTCAACCAGGGGAAGTTCGGGTACTTGGAGGATTGAGGAATATCCAAGGAGGGGCGAATTGGCTGTGGTGTCAGCGGGCATTTTAGTCCAAAGACGGGCCAGAGGCCCTATGAAGGAATGCACTCGGCAAAAAGCCGAGCGCCAGCTTCAAGAGGACGGGCCGGAGGCCCTATGAAGGAACGCACTCGGTAAAAAGCCGAGCGCCAGCTTCAAAGAAAGGACCGCGTCCGACAAATTGCCGGACGCGGTCTTCATTACAATTCGGAATAAGCCGAACAGATCCGTTTCGTGTCGCAAGTTTGCGGCATGCGCACTCTCCTATTCTTGTTGCTGCTGGGTCCGGCTCTATGCCTTTCCGCGCAGCGCACCGTCCATGTGATCTCCCACAACCGCACCACCGTTGTCACCGATCCCCACCGGGGCGTACACCAATACCCGGCGAACGTGGCCTTTCCCCATGCGGGCGCGGAAGTGCGCCAGGTGCTGCTGCACGTCACCTTCAGTTGCCCGGACACGATGCGCTGCGCCGACTGGGACTACCGCGACAGGATCCTGGTGCATCGCATCGGCACGGCCGACACCTTCGAGGTGAGCCGCATGCTTACCCCGTACGGCGGCGGTTTCAAGAAGGACTGGCACTTCACCTGGACCACCGACCTCACCGACCTGCGCAGCCTGTTACAGGACAGCTGCACGGTGATCTACGAGCACGGCGGCTACGAGCCCAACACCGACCGCGGCTGGGCGGTGACGCTGGATTTTGCCTTCGTAATGGGCAGGCCGGCCAGGCCCGTGCTGGCGATGGTGCCGTTGTACGCGGGAAATTTCGCCTATGGCAACAAGGCTCGGAGCATCGAGGCCGACCTGCCTCCGCGCACAGTGGACCTGCCCGCAGGCGCCACGGACCTGCGCATCCGCGTGCTGCAGACCGGCCACGGCATGAACCCGCAGGACGGCTGCGGCGAGTTCTGCGCCAAGCAGCGCATCATCAAGGTGGACGGCGACACGGTGAACAGCCACACACTCTGGAAGGACTGTGGCTGCAACCCCGTGCAACCCCAAGCCGGCACGTGGATCTACGACCGCGCCAATTGGTGCCCGGGCTCGCTCAACCAGCCCGATATCGTGGACGTGCCATTGAAGCAAGGTGCCCCCCAAGCCACGGTGGACATCGACTTGGAGCCCTATGCCGTGGACAGCAGCACAGCGGAGGAAAGCATCACGGCGTATGCCATCCTGCTCGGGCCGTTCCAAGCGCGGTACGATGTGGCGCTGGAGGCGCTGCTGGAGCCGCATGCCCACCAGCCGTTCGCGGCCACACGGCCACAAGGCAACACCGCGCGCATCCGC
>JAFDZY010000088.1 GCA_018266685.1 Bacteroidota bacterium | reverse complement strand
TGGCGGACGGCCAGTACAAGGTGGAGGCCATTGCGGTGGTGAAGCAGGTACTGGGCAGCCCATCTGCGGACAAGGGTTCCAACAAGGAGCAGAGTGATGCCTCCGCAGCCCTGCTACCCGAGGTGAACATGCCGAACTTGGTTTCGACGCTGTTGTCCTTGGTGAGGATCTGAGGAGAGGCACCGGGGGAGTGCGAGGGTGCGAGGGTGCGAGGGTGCGAGGGTGCTAGAGTGCAAGGGAAGCGCAACCCGTGGTATTTCCGGAACTTCAAGCTTAGTGCAAGAGCAAGGCCAGCAGTTCGCGCTGGATGCTGAGTCCCTTGTCCGCTGCGTACCACGCGTGAACTTTGGCGTAGAGCTCCTCCTTGGGCATTTGCTTTTCGGCGGGCAGCGCCTTGTTGGCCAGCACTATTGACTGCGCATCCTGCGGCCTCGGCCCCCAGGTGAAGAGTTCCTTTCCTTGTAGATCGAACGCGATCAACTTCGGGATGCTACGCGTGCCGTTGGTGAGGTAGCGGTCCATCAGCCCCTGGTGCTCATCGCGCAGCAGCAGGCCGTATTGTACGTTGGGCGCGGCGTCCGCCATCAGGTGCAGCACCGGTGCCACTTGGGAGCTGTCGCCGCACCAAGGTTCGGTAAGCACCAGCCAGTTCATCGCAGGGGCGTGCTTCAACGCTTCCAGTACTTCCGGCAGCAGCTTCACGGTTTTTTCATTGCGCACCGTGCGGGCCAAGTTCAGCTTGGTATAGGCCAGCATTTCCTCCCCTTGGTCGGACCCTGTGGTGCGGTGTTCCGCCACCAAGCGGTCAAAGAGGGAACGGTAGGCATCGGCGGACATCGCCTTCCCCATGGCGGCCAGAAGTTCCGAGGCCGGGGCGCCGTTTCCAGTTGAAGCCATTACTTCACCGTAACAGCCGGTGCACTGTCCGGGTTCATTTCCTTGAACCGCGCCATCAGTTCTTCGTCGGTGTACTTGAGGTTCTCGATCATCTGCGCGGCATCCTTGGCAAAGCGGTTGTCCGGGAACTTGTCGATCACTACCTGGTAGGCCTGCTGGGCCTCGCCCTTTTGGCCGAGCCCGTTGTCAATGGTGAAGGCCTTCAGGTAGTAGCTGTCGGGGGTCTTCTTCCAGTGCGGAAAATCCCGGATGATGCGGTCGTAGAGCCCGATGCTTCCCTGCGGATCGCCCATGCTGCTCTTGAGGTTTGCACCACGGAAGATGTACTCCGGCGTGAGCGAGTCCAGCGGATGCAGCTTGGCATACGCCAGGTACACGTCCAGCAGCGCCTGCGCGCCCTTGCGGTCGAAGCCCGGGTTGGCGTAAAGCGAATCCTCCATGGCATGGATGCGCGCGGCGGCGAGCGTATCGGCGCCGGGGCCTTGCCCCTTTCCATTGCCTCCGCCGCAGGCGCTGAGCAGGGCCAGGCCGATCGCGGCGATCAAGGTTACACAGCTTGTTTTCATTTCACGGGCGTGAATCGCATTTTGTACTTGGCATCGGTCTTACCGCGGCTGATGTCGCGCAGCTTGCCTTGCAGCATGCGCTTGCGCAGCGGGGGGATCAGTTCGGTGAAGAGGATGCCGTCCAAATGGTCGTGCTCGTGCTGCAGGACCCGCGCGGCATAGCCTTCAAACTCCTCTTCGTGCGCCTTGAAGTCCTCGTCCATGTATCGCATCACGATCTTCGGCTGGCGCTCCACGTCCTCGCGGATGCCGGGGATGCTCAGGCAGCCTTCCTCAAAGGCCCACTCCTCCCCGTCCTCCTCCACGATGTACGGGTTGATGAAGACCTTTTTGAAGTCCTTCAGGTGCGCGTCCTCCGTGGGGTTTCCGTTTTCATCCTCGGCAAAGGGGGAGCAGTCCACGATGAACAGGCGGATGCTCTCGCCGATCTGCGGCGCCGCCAAGCCCACGCCGCTTGCCGCGTACATGGTTTCGTACATGTCGGCGATCAGCTGCTTCAAGCCCGGATGCCCGGGTTGGATGTCCTGGGCCACTTTCTTCAGCACGGGGTCGCCATAGGCGCGAATGGGGAGGATCATGGGTTGAGGGGCGCAAAGGTACTGGGAGGGGGCATAGTTTGTAGGGCGTAGGATGTAGGGACCGTCTCAACTACGACCTACGCACTACGCACCTCTCCTGCCCATCCACCCCTGTAGGATCAGCACCGCGCTGATGCGGTCCACCGTGCCCTTGTTCCGCCGGGCTTGCTTGCCGATGCCGGCCTGCAGCATGGTGCGCTGGGCCAGCACGCTGGTGAAGCGTTCATCCGCTGTTTCCACCCAGTGCCGGGGAAATTGGCGTTTCAGCGACTCCACAAAGAGGTGTACGTTGGCCGTGCTGTCCGTGGGCGTGCCGTCCAAATTGCGGGGCAGGCCCACCACAAAACCTTCCACGGCTTCCTTGGCCGTGTAGCGCTTCAGGTAGTCCATCAGCTCACGGGAATCCACCGTGGCCAGGGCCGTGGCGATGATGCGAGCCGGGTCCGTAACCGCCAGGCCCGTGCGTTTGAGGCCGAAGTCGATGGCGAGGATGCGCATGGGGAAGGGATCAGATGATCAGAAGATCAGACGATCAGAAGCTGGGAGGATGAGATGGGTGCTTGTACCAAGTTGCGAAGATCGGTCTATTCAGCTTCCACCGCACGGATCAGGGCTATCGGGTCTTAACCATGCGCCTGGCGGCGCATTCACACACTATTCTTTAACCACGGACCTGCCGGCCGTCAGGCGGGTCCACACGGATGAACACGGATAGGGAAGGTTGTTTTGCTTGGCAGGTGGGTCCGTGATCCGTGTTCATCCAAGACCATCCGTGGTTTGAATTCTATTGGAAGCCGCGCCCGCAGGGCGCGCTATACCCGATGGCCCTGCGCGGATGACCGCTTGGATGAACGGCGATAATGTGCGTGGACCGGAAGAGCGCGATCTTTGGCCCATGCACGAACTGATCGAGAAAGCCTGGAACGACCGCAACCTGCTGGCCGATCCAGAGGTGGTGCAAGCCATTGAGGGTGTGGTGGAACAATTGGACCGCGGTGAGCTGCGCGTGGCTGAGCCCTCAACTTCGCTCGGGCCGACAGCCACCAATGGATGGAAAGTGAACGAATGGGTGAAGAAGGCCGTGCTGCTGTATTTCCCGATCCGGAAAATGGTCACGCTGGAATGCGGCCCGATGGAGTTCCATGACAAGATCCCGCTGAAGCGCAACTATGCGAAGCTGGGCGTGCGCGTGGTGCCGCATGCGGTGGCGCGGCACGGCAGCTACATCGCTCCGGGCGTGATCCTGATGCCCAGCTACGTAAACATCGGTGCCTACGTGGACGAGGGCAGCATGGTGGACACTTGGGCCACCGTGGGCAGTTGCGCGCAGATCGGCAAGCACGTACATCTGAGCGGCGGCGTGGGCATCGGCGGCGTGCTGGAGCCGGTTCAGGCAGCTCCGGTGATCATCGGGGACGGCGCGTTCATCGGCAGCCGCGCCATTGTTGTGGAAGGCGTACACGTGGGCCGCGAGGCCGTGCTGGGCGCCAACGTGGTGCTTACCGCCAGCACGCGCATCATCGACGTGACCGGCCCGGAACCGAAAGAGATGAAGGGATACGTGCCGCCGCGCTCGGTGGTGATCCCCGGCACCGTGCCCAAGCGCTTTGCAGCGGGGGAATACGGCGTGCCTTGTGCCTTGATCATCGGGCAGCGCAAGGAAAGCACGGACAAGAAGACGAGCTTGAACGAGGTGTTGAGGGAGTACAGTGTGGCGGTGTAAAGGGAAATCGGTTTGCAGGGCGCAGGGCGTAGGGCATAGTTCGCAGGGCGTGGTTGGCAGATGGCCACACATGCGGGCAACAACCGGCAAACTGGAACCATCATAGAAAAGCGCTAAGCACAATGGAGCAAAGCGGAAGCAGGACGATCCTGGTGGTAGAGGACGATCCACGACTATCGCGTTCGCTGTGCGAACAGTTGGGGGCGGAAGGGTTTGGCACGCTGCCGGTGTTCGACGGCAAGATGGCCCAACGCGCCCTGGACCACGCGGGCTTTGACCTGGTGCTGCTGGACCTGAGCCTGCCCGGGGTGGACGGGTTCGATCTGTGCCGGCAGATCCGCACCAAGGACCGCAACACCCCGGTGATCGTGCTCACTGCCTTCGGCGACATCGACAGCAAGCTCAGCGCCTTCAAGCTGGGTGCCGATGATTACCTGGTGAAGCCCGTTCACTTCCAGGAACTGCTGGCCAAGATCAACGTGTTCCTGAAACGGGCCGAATCCAATCCGCTGGCCGTGGAGCACATTACCGTGGCGGACCTGGCCATTGACCTGGGCACCAAGGCCGTGGTGCGCGGCGGGAAACCCGTGGACCTGACCCCCAAGGAATTCAACCTGTTGGTTTGCATGGCCCGGAACAAGGGGCGCGTATTGAGCAAGGACCAGCTTGCCCAGCAAGTATGGGACGATGCCTACGGCGTATCACCCAACACCATTGAGGTGTACATCAGCTTTTTGCGCAGCAAGGTGGACAAAGGGCACACGTTGCCGTTGATCCACACCAGGCACGGCTTCGGGTACACCTTGGACGACCGGCAGCCATGACCACCCGCGTGCGCCTCTCCCTGCTCTTTGCGGCGTTTTCCATGGCGCTCCTGCTGGGCACGTTGGGCACCATCTACTATTCCCACTCCCGGTCCCGGCAGAACGAATTCTTTGACCGGCTGCGCACCCAATGCCTGCGCACCGCACGCCTGCTGGGCGAAGTAAAGGCCACCGACCGCGACCTGCTGCGCCTGCTGGACCGCAACAGCATCCACCGCATCTATGACGAAAAGGTGCTGGTGTTCGGCAAGCGCGACGAGCTTCTGTACAGCAGCCTGGACGACGAACCGATCCACTACTCCAAGGCCCTGCTGGACAACGTACGCAGCGGGGAAGAGACCAGCTGGCGCGATGCGGAAGGGGACGAGGTGGTTGGCGTGCATTACACCGAAGGGGGCGCAGACTATGTTGTGCTCGCCTCCGCCTATGACCAGTACGGGCGGCGCGAACTGCAGAACCTGGCCGGTACGTTGGGGCTGGTGCTGGTACTGGGCACCCTGTTCATATTCGGGGCGGGCTACTTCTTCATCGGCCTGGCCTTCCGCCCATTGGAGCGCTTAAGCACGGCCATTGGGCACATTGACATTGACCGGCTGGACCAGCAAGTGCCCGTGCGCGGCACCAAGGGTGAAATTGACCGGCTGGCGGCGGGATACAACGCGATGTTGCAGCGCTTGCGCAAATCCCTCGACCTTCAAAAAGCCTTCGTGAACAACGCCAGCCATGAACTTCGCACGCCGCTGGCCCGGATGAACGCACAGGTGGAGCAGGCCCTGCGCCTGGCCCCCGGCGATGCAGGCACGGTAAAGGCCTTGCACACGCTGCAGTCCGACATCAGCGGGCAGGGCCGCCTGATCGATTCGCTCCTGTTGCTGCAGCAATTGCAGGCCCACATGCCCATGGCCCAGGATGAGGTGCGGCTGGACGAGGTGCTCTTCTCCGCCGTGGAGGAAGTGAAGGCAGGCCACCCAGCGCTGCTCGCCACCGTTGACATGGCCGCGGGCATAAGCACGGAGGCCCAACTTACAGTGAAGGCAAACCGCATGCTCCTGCGCACCGCGCTCCGCAACCTGCTTACCAACGCAGCGCGCTATTCCTCCAACGGCACCGTGACCATCTTGCTGGAGGCTGCGCCTGGCGTGGCACACGTACGCTTCACCAATCCGGGGGCCCATCCCCTTCCGGCCGACCGCGTGTTCCAGCCCTTTTTCCGCAGCCCGGAAAATGCCCGGCAACCTGGGAGCGGCCTGGGGTTGTCCATTGTGCAGCAAGTGGCGGAACATGCCGGCGGACGCGCGTCTTATGAGTTCAACGGTGCACATTGCTTCACGATCACACTACCGTTGGCCGGCAACCGGGCGCCGGGTTCCTCCACCTAAGCCGCCGGCAAACATCCGGTGGCCCCGGTCGGCGAAGGGCGATGGAGGGAGGAAGGACGCGGCTTTGCGCCCCTACCCGCCTTGAGACCGCTTCCTTGCCACCGCACAAGCAGAACTGCTTTAAGGAAGAATTAAGCCGGCCTCCAAGGAAAGCTTAAGGACAGCGCCCTCCCTTTGCGCCATGCGGATCCGCACGTTCGTGCTTCTTTCCTGCCTTTGCGCCCTGGCACACCTGATGGCCCAAGACACGTTGCGCATCAGCCTGTACCAGGCGGACAGCTTGCTGCAGGCCAGGTCGCTTGCGCTGCTGGAAGGCCAGCTCGGCATAGACAAGGCCGAGGCCGACCGCGTACAGGCCAAGCTGTTCAACAATCCGCAGTTCAGCAGCTCCTGGGTGGTGGGCGGCTCCAGCCTGCCCTATTTGGACATCGGCGCCAATGGTGAAAAGGTGGTGGCGGTGGAACAGCTCTTCCGCATCGCGGGCCAACGTTCCTTGGCCGTGAAAGCCGCCACGGAAAGAAAGCATGTCAGCGAGGCGGAGTTCTCGGAACTGGCTGCATCGCTGCGCTTGCAGCTCCACACCGCCTTCTTCCAGCAATACTTCGCCCAGCGCTCGGCCACCGCCATCGCCTCCCAATTGGGGCTGCTGAAGAACCTGCAGGCTGCCTATGGCGACCAGTATGAGAAAGGCAATGTTTCCCTGAAGGATGCCACCCGGCTGCGCACCGCCTTCTTCGCACTGAACCAGCAACGCATCACCCTGCTGCAACAGATCAACAGCTTGCAGGAGCAGATGAGGAACCTGCTGGTGGAATCAAGGCCCATAACGGCCGACCCCACCGCCGCTGAACTGGTCATGCCCACCTCCTCCACGTACACGCCGGACTCCCTCGTGGCACTTGCACAGCGGCAGCGGCCCGCTGCACTGGCCGCCCAGGCTGCGCTGGACGCCAGTACCCTCGACCTGAAGCTGCAGCGGCGCATGGCCGTGCCCGACCTGGCCATCGGGGCGGAGTATGACCAACAGGGCAACCTGCACCCGCAACAGACCTCGGTCACCCTGGGCTTCTCCATCCCATTGTTCGACCGGAACCAAGGCCGCATCAAATGGGCAGAAGCGGCACAGAAGGAGGCTGACGCCGACGTACGCTTGAACAAACTGGCCATCGGCAATGAAGTGCGCAAGGCCCTGGGCAACATTGCCGTGCTGCAGGAGCAACTGGACGCCACCAATCCCGGCTTCGATACCCAGTTGGACCAGCTCAGCGAAAGCTTGGTGACCAACTACGTGAAGAACAACATCCAACTGGTGGAGTTCACCGATCTGTTCGACTCCTACAACACCACGATCATCGCCCTCAACCAACTGAAGGCCGACCTCCAAAGCGCCTATGAACAACTCGAATTCGCCACGGGGCAGCGCCTGTTCAACAGGTAGAACGGCCGGGGGCCGTGCCCCGGCCACGGCCATCATGGCCGTGCTGGCCGCCGCATTCCTGGCCGGGTGCGGCCCCAAGGAACCGCCTAACGCGGACACCAATGCCTTTGTGCTGAGCGACACCATGCTCAAGCGCATCCAACTGGACACGGTGAAGGTGCGCAAGGTGGAAGGCGTGATCGACCTCAACGGCCGGATCTCCGCGGACGAGAACCGCATGGCCTCCGTGTTCGCCATCATGAGCGGGCAGGTGGTGAGCGTGAACGCCGAACTGGGCGACCATGTGAACAAGGGTCAGGAACTGGCCGAGATCCGCAGCAGTGAGGTGGCCGACCTGGAACGCGAGCTGATCGATGCGCGCGGTGAAAAAGACGTGGCCCAGAAGAACCTCGCCACCAAGGAAGACCTTTTCAAGAGCCAACTGCTGAGCGAACCCGAACTGGTGGAGGCCCGATACCAGCTGGAAAAGGCCAATGCCCAGCTGAAGCGGATGAACGAGATCTTCTCCATTTACACCTTCGATTCCGCCTCGCGCTATGTGTTGCGTGCGCCCATGGGCGGCTACATCATCGCCAAGTCCATCGCCCGGGACGTTACCCTGCCCGCGGACCAGCAGGCCCCTGTGTTCACCATTGCAGAGCTGGACGAAGTGTGGGTGCTTGCCGACGTGTATGAAAGCGACATCCCCCGGGTGAAGGAAGGCATGGACGCCGAGGTGACCACGCTGAGCTACCCCGGCAAAGTGCTGCACGGCAAGGTGGACCGCATCTTCAACATGCTGGACCCGGACACGCGCACCATGCGCATCCGCATCACGCTGAGCAATCCCGGCGTGCTCCTGAAGCCCGAAATGGTGGCACGGGTCCGCCTCTCGTTCCAGGAAAACGACAGCCTGCCGTCCATACCGGCAGGCGCCGTGATCACCGACGGCGGCAAGCAGTATGTGATGGTGTTCAAGGACCGCTACAACATCACCACCCGCGAGATCACCCCTGAGCGCACCACCGGCAACACCACCTGGATCTCCGACGGCCTGAAGCCGGGCGAGGTGATCATTGGCCGCGAACAGCTCTACATCTACGACGCCCTCAACGACCAATGAGCTTCATCCGTGCCGTCATCAGCTTCTCGCTGAAGAACCGGTTCTTCACCTTTTTCTGGGTGGGCATCCTGGTGATCGCGGGGATCGTAAGCTTCCGCAACACGCCGATCGAGGCCTTCCCGGACGTCACTAACACGCAGATCATCATTGTTACGCAGTGGCCCGGCCGCAGCGCCCAGGAGGTGGAGCGTTTCGTCACCGTGCCCATTGAAGTGGCCATGAACAGCGTGCAGCGCAAGTCCAACGTGCGCTCCATCAGCATGTTCGGCCTGAGCGTGATCAAGATCATTTTCGACGATGACGTGCAGGACTTCTTCGCCCGCCAGCAGGTGAACAACCAGCTCAACGGCATTGACCTGCCCGAAGGGGCGGACCACGAGGTGGAACCGCCCTACGGCCCCACCGGCGAGATCTTCAGGTACACCCTGCAAAGCCCCAAGCGCGATTCGCGCGAGCTGCTCACCCTGCAGAACTGGGTGGTGGACCGCCGGTTGCGCCAGGTGCCCGGCGTGGCCGACGTGGTCGCCTTCGGCGGGCGGCAGAAGGTGTATGAGGTGGAGGCGGACCCCGGACGGCTGATCCAATACAACCTCACGCCCCTGGAGGTGTACGAAGCCGTGGCGCGCAGCAACATCAACGTGGGCGGCGACGTGATCGAAAAGAACGGCCAGGCCTTCGTGGTGCGCGGCATCGGCCTGCTGAACAGCGCGGCCGACATCGGCAACATCATCATTGAAGAGCGGCACGGCGTGCCGGTGCTTGTGAAAAACGTGGCCAGCGTGCACGAGGGCGACCTGCCGCGCGTAGGCCAGGTGGGCCTGGACTCCAATGATGACGTGGTGGAGGGCATCGTGGTGATGCGCAAGGACGAAAACCCCAGCGAGGTGCTGGCCCGCGTGAAGGACCGCATTGCGGAGATCAACGCCAACGACCTGCCCAAGGATGTGCGGATGGTGACCTTCTACGACCGCGACAACCTGATGCACTACTGCACGGAGACCGTGATGCACAACTTGGTGGAGGGGATCATCCTCGTAACGGCCATCGTGCTGCTCTTCATGGCGGACTGGCGCACCACGCTCATCGTGTCCATCATCATCCCGCTGGCCCTGCTCTTCGCCTTCTTCATGCTGCGGATGAAAGGCATGAGCGCCAACCTGCTCTCGCTGGGCGCCATCGACTTCGGCATCATCATAGACGGTGCGGTGGTGATGGTGGAAGGCATCTTCGTATCCCTGGACAGCTTGGCGCACCGCGCCGGCATGGACCGGTTCAACCGCCTGAGCAAGCTGGGCCTCATCCGCGGAACCGCCACGCGGATGGGTGTGGCCGTCTTCTTCAGCAAGCTCATCATCATCACCGCCCTCGTGCCCATCTTCAGCTTCGAGAAAGTGGAGGGCAAGATGTTCGCGCCACTGGCCTGGACGCTCGGCTTTGCACTATTGGGCGCACTGATCTTCACCCTCACCCTGGTGCCCGTGCTCTGTGCCTCGCTGCTCAGGAAAAACGTCAAGGAGAAACACAGCTTCCTGGCGCGGTTCTTTGACAAATGGGTGTTCCGCGGCTTCCAATGGTGCTGGAAACGCCCGCGCACCGCCGTGCTGTTGGCCATCGGGGCCCTCGTGCTTTCACTTGCTTCACTGCATTGGATGGGCACCGAATTCCTGCCGGAGCTCAACGAAGGCGCACTTTGGGTGGAGGCCAAAATGCCCATGAGCATGGGCCTCTCGGAAACCGTGCAGATGGTGCATACCCTGCGCGCCAAGATCGGCGCGTTCCCCGAAGTGAACGGCGTACTGAGCCAAACCGGCCGCAGCAACGACGGCACCGACCCCAGCGGCTTCTACTACGTGCAGATGCAGGTGAACCTGAAGCCCCAAAAGGAATGGCCCGCCGGGATCACCAAGGACCAGCTCATCGATAAAATGGACCATGAGCTCAAGCAGTTCCAGGGCATCAACTACAACTACTCCCAGCCCATCATAGACAACGTGGCCGAGGCCGTGGCCGGCATGAACGCCAACAATGCCGTAAAGATCTTCGGCCCCGACCTGCACACGCTGGACACACTGGCCACGCAAGTGCTCGCGGCCATCACCCCGGTGCAGGGCATCAAGGACCCGGGCGTGCTCCGGAACATCGGCCAGCCGGAGGTGCAGATCCAGCTCAGTGACACCAAAATGGCGCTGTACGGTGTGAGCACCCGTGATGCACAAGCCGTGATCGAAATGGCCATTGGCGGCAAAACCGCCAACGTGATGTACGAGGGCGAACGCAAGTTCCCGATCCGCCTGCGCTTCCCTTATGAGGACCGCAATGACGAAAGGAAGATCCGCGAACTGCAGGTGCCCACCCTGAGCGGTGCCCGCGTGGCCCTTGGCGAGATCGCCACGGTGACCACCACCACCGGGCCGGCCTTCATCTACCGCGACAACAACAACCGTTTCATCGGCGTGAAGTTCACCGTGCGCGACCGCGACCTGGGCAGCACCATTGCCGATGCGCAGCAGCACGTGAACGCCAAGGTGAAACTGCCGGCCGGGTACAGCCTTACCTGGACCGGGGAATTCGAGAACCAAGTACGCGCCGGCAAACGATTGGGCCAAGTGGTGCCCATCAGCTTGGCAGCCATCTTCGTGATCTTGTTCATCGCCTTGGGCGACAGCAAGAACGCGGGCCTTGTCCTCATCAACGTGCCGTTCGCCCTGGTGGGCGGCATCCTGGCCCTCCATGTCACCGGCATCAACTTCGGCATCAGCGCGGGCGTGGGCTTCATTGCGCTCTTCGGCATCTGCGTGCAGAACGGCGTGATCCTGGTGCAGGAATTCAACGACAACCTGCACAACAAACTGCCCATGGAGGAGGCCGTGATCTCCGGCGTGCGCAAGCGGATCCGTCCCGTGGTGATGACAGCCATGATGGCCAGCATCGGCCTTTTGCCCGCCGCCGTCAGCACCGGCATCGGCAGCGAGGCCCAAAAGCCCCTCGCCATCGTCATCATCGGCGGGTTGATCACGGCCACCATCTTCATCCTGCTGGTGTTCCCGGTGATCTTCCGGTTCTTCCGCCGACGCACGCTGCGCCGCAAGGGGATTGAGCTGGCCGCATAGCTTGGCCACCTTCCCGCACCACCAACCTGGCTGGCATGGTGGCACTCCGCCACGGGCACGCGCCAACCCGCATCTTTGCCGTTCGCAACCACATCGGCACTGAAACGCTTCCTGATCATACAAACAGCCTTCCTCGGCGATGCCGTGCTGGCCACCGCGCTACTGGAGAAGCTCCATGCCCATTTCCCGGATGGCGCTCTCGACCTTGTGGTGCGCAAGGGCAATGAAGGGCTCTTCACCGGACATCCCTTCCTTCGGAAATTGTACGTGTGGAACAAACGCCAAGGCAAGAACCGCGCGCTGTTCCGGTTGATCGGTGAGATCCGCCAACAGCGGTACGACCACGTGATCAACGCGCAGCGCTTCTTCAGCACCGGCTTGATGGCGGTTCTTTCCGGCGGAAAGGAGACGATTGGCTACGACAAGAATCCATTGAGCTTGTTCTTCTCGCGCCGGGTGAAGCACGAGATCCCGGATTGGCGCGTACTGCGCGGAAAGGCCGCCAGCACCGGTGTGCATGAGATGGACCGGTTGAATGCACTGATCGTTCACCTCACCGATGGAAAAAGGCCATTGCCAAAGTTGTATCCTTCAACGTCGGAGCGCACGCGGGTGGAGGACCTATTGACACCTCAGGGTCCCGAGGCGGAGACCCTGAGGGAGCAATATACCCGAACTCCCGCAGGGTCTCTCGCAGAGGACCCTGCGAGCATCCAACCTCAGGGTCCCGAAGCGGAGACCCTGAGGGAGCAATACATCACCATTGCACCAGCCTCCGTTTGGTTCACCAAGCAATGGCCGGTGGAAAGGTGGATTGAACTGATCAAGCTGCTACCGAAGGCGCAGCGGGTGCTATTGATCGGGGCACCGGGCGATGTGCCTTTGTGCGGGCGCATAGTGCGTGGAGCAGGGCGCGGTGAAGTGCTCGCAGGCCAGCTTTCACTGCTGGGTACCGCCGCACTAATGGAAGGAGCCGCAATGAACTACGTGAACGACAGCGCGCCGATGCATATCGCCAGCGCCATGAACGCACCTGTCACTGCCATCTTCTGCAGCACCGTGCCTGCCTTTGGCTTTGGCCCGCTGCGCGCCAACGGGCGCATGGTGCAATGCGATGAGCCGCTGTATTGCAGACCCTGCGGGCTTCACGGACACAAAGCCTGCCCGGAGGGGCATTTCAAATGCGCGCTGGAGATCCACCCTGCGCAGGTGGCCGCACCGGGGAAGTAGGTGGAAGCACACCTTGCTGCATGCTCCCGGCAGAAGGACCGCGCGCCGCGGACGAACCATTGCCGCCGTGCGCGTGTTCCTTCGCCCAAGGGCAGCGTGCCGGTTGAACATGAAAACCGGGTTAGCTTAGCACCACGAACAATAAAATACCGACCATCATGGCAAAAGAAGAAATCCTCGGACCGCAAAAATTGGGACCACTGACGCCACTCGTGGGCGAATGGGAGGGAAACGTGGGCATTGACCTCTCCTACCACAACAAGGACGATGTGACCACGAAAACGTCCTACTTCGAAAAAGCCTCCTTCAAGCCTATTCCCATCCAGGAGAACGGCCAGCAGACCTTGGAAGGACTGGTGTATAAGGACACCGCATGGCGCCATGGCGAGGAGGGCATGGACCCGTTCCATGACGAGATCGGCTTCCTGCTGTGGGACAAAAAGAACGAACAGGTGCTGCGCACCGTGGTCTTTGGGCGTGGCATTGCCATCCAAGCCGGCGCCACGGCCAAGGCCCGTGACAAGGTGATCCACTTCAAGGCCATGCCCGGCGACCCCAGCTACGGCATCCTGCAGAACAAGTACCTCATGGAGCGCGCCCAGCTGCTGAGCTTCACCAGCGTATTCAAATTCAATGCCGACGGGACCTTCACCCACTCATCGGACATCGTGATGAGGCTGGCGGCCATCGGCGGCAAGGAAATGCACCACACGGACGTGAACACGCTCCATCTGGTAAAGCGCTACCATCCGGGCTCTGAATTCCAATAGTCCAGGCCGTTCGTGAGCATTTGCTTCAGGGAGCCAGTGCGCCCTGCTTTGTACATTGCCTCCCTCAACGCAAAACGCCAACCACCACATTCCATCTTCGCGATGAACAAGAAACCCATTGTCATGGCCGCCATCGGCGGTGTACTGCTCTTCGGCACCTACGCCTTCAGCCCCGCTCCCCAGCAGGGCGGCCAAGAAAACAACCTGAAGTTCCTGCCCAAGGACATCAGCCACGACGACCTGATGGCCGTGATGCACAGCTTTGAGGCGGCCACCGGCATGAATTGCGGCGATTGCCACACCCACAGCACCACCGACCCCAATAAGATGGATTGGGGTGCCGACACCAAACACAAGGAAACCACCATCGCCATGATGAAGATGGTGCAGGAGCTGAACAAGCAGTACTTCGCGGTGGATGGCGATTTCAAGGACAACTACCTGCAGTCCCAGTACAAGGTATCATGCAATTCATGCCACAATGGGCATGAGGAGCCGAACAACATGGTGACGATCCCGATCCCGGAGAAGCACTGATCTTGTTCGTAGTGCTTAGTACGTAGTTCGTAGGGCACAGGGCCAAGGAGGTGGGGCATGGGATTGGTGCGTTGGCACTATTCCCCACAACCTGCGAACTACGTCCTACTCCCCAATATCCTCATTCCACAACTCCGGTTTTGCGGCAATGAACTCCTCCATCATCCGCACGCATTCCGGCAGCTCCAGGTCAATCACTTCCACGCCGTGCTCTTCCATGAACTTGCGCGCGCCGGGGAAGGTGCGGCTCTCCCCCACCACCACTTTGGGGATCTTGAACTGCACGATGGTGCCCGCGCACATGTAGCATGGCATCAAGGTGGAATAGATCACCGTGTTGCGGTAGCTGCCGATGCGGCCTGCGTTGTTCAGGCAGTCCATTTCTCCGTGCAGTATGGGGTTGCGCTCCTGCACGCGCTTGTTGCGGCCCGTGGCAATGAGCTTACCGTCCTTCACCAGCGCGGAGCCGATGGGGATGCCGCCTTCGGCAAGGCCCTTTTGCGCCTCATCAATGGCGGCTTGCATGAATTGGTCCATGGGAATGATCTTGAATCCTTGGAAAAACTTGACGTGCTTCGTTCAAGGCGAAACTTGAGAGATCAGTTCCTTGATCGCCTTCGCATCCAAGCTGTCCATTTCCGATTTGTCATAGATGCTCAATAGGTAGACCTCCTTATCCTCTGTGATCACGTACGTGATCAATCGGGCACCACCGCTCTTTCCCTTCCCTTTGCTCTTGATCGCCACGCGGACCTTGAATACACCGTGGCCCAAGCTGGTGCCCATATGTGGGTCACGTTTCAACTCCGCCTCGAGCGCCATAAGTTCTTCACGCAGTGAACGGTATTTCTTCAAAAGAGCCTTCACCTTCTTTCGAAAAACCGGTGTTGGTATGACCCTATACGGCATTCAGCACCTCCGTCAAGGTGGGCTTTCGCAATTTCCCCTTGCGCATTCTCTCCACTTGGGAAAACGCTGTCGTCAGATCATTCCGCAATTTCAGCAGTTGTTCATAGTGGCGAATGCGTTCGGCAAGCTTGTTCCACTCTTCCACCGACACTTGAACGGCTTGCAGATTGCCATCAGCATCGTTCACATATTGCAGCGGGATCTTCATGTAGCCAAAGATAGGAACTTGCTTTCGCCTGTGGCGCCTCCCACTGACCCAACGGTCCTATTTTCGCGGCCCGATCGGAAAAACCCCGCACCCGTGGCCGAGCGCACCACCCCATTCACTGTTGACCCTGCACGCTTGGCAGGCGTATTGGAGCAACCGCTGTTCCAAGCCGCCAGCCGCGTGGCGGAACGCATGGGCGTGCGCGCCTTCGCGATCGGCGGCTACGTGCGCGACCTGCTGTTGGGGCGATCCTGCAAGGACATCGACATCGTGTGCGAAGGCGACGGCATCGCGTATGCCGAAGCCGTCTCCAAGGAGCTCAACGCCGGCAAGGTGCATGTGTTCAAGAATTTCGGCACCGCCATGTTCATGTTCGGTGATGTGCAGGTGGAATTCGTGGGCGCCCGCAAGGAGAGCTACCAGCGCAACAGCCGTAAACCCGAGGTGGTGCCCGGCACCATCCGCGACGACCAGGAGCGGCGCGATTTCACCATCAATGCGCTCGCCATTTCGCTCAACGTGGAAGACCGCGGCCAGCTGATCGACCCGTTCAACGGCATACACGATCTGGAACAGGGGATCATGCGCACACCACTCGCGCCGGACATCACCTTCAGCGATGATCCCTTGCGGATGCTGCGCGCCATCCGCTTTGCCACGCAGCTCGGCTTCTTCATTGATGCGCCCACCTTCGAGGCCATCCAACGCAACGCCGAACGCTTGGACATCATCAGCGCGGAGCGCATCCACACCGAGCTGAACAAGATCATCCTGGCGCCGGTACCCAGCATCGGTTTCAAGTTGCTGTTAGACAGCGGCCTGCTGGTGCGCTTCTTTCCCGAAATGGTGGAGCTGCTGGGCGCGGAGGAAAAATTCGGCATCGGGCACAAAGACAATTTCTACCACACCATCCAAGTGCTGGACAACGTGGCCACACAGAGCGATGACCTGTGGCTGCGCTGGGCAGCCGTGCTGCACGACATCGCCAAGCCGCGTACCAAGCGCTTTGAGCAGGGCCGCGGATGGACCTTCCACGGCCACGAGGACAAGGGCGCCCGCATGGTGCCCGGCATCTTCCGCCGCATGAAGCTGCCCTTGGACGAGCAGATGCGCTTTGTGAAGAAACTCGTCGCCCTTCACTTACGGCCCATCGCGCTCACCAAAGAAGAAGTGACCGACAGCGCCGTGCGCCGCCTGCTCTTCGATGCCGGCGACGACATCGACGCGCTGATGATCCTCTGCAAGGCCGACATCACCAGCAAGAACGAGGCCCGCAAGAAGCGCTACTTGGCCAACTACGAGCTGGTGCTGGAGAAGCTGAAGGAGGTGGAGGAAAAAGACCGCGTGCGCAATTTCCAGCCGCCCATCACCGGCGAGGACATCATGGCCGCCTTCAACATCGCCCCGTGCAAGGCCATCGGCGACATCAAGACGGTGATCAAGGATGCGATCCTGGACGGCAGGATACACAACGACCGTGCGGCGGCCTGGCTGTTGATGTTGGAGGAAGGTGCGAAGCTGGGGCTGACGGTCGTGCCGGGGATGGAGGTGCCTCCAGTTCCCGCAGGGTCCTCTTCGAGTGACCCTGCGGGAACTGGAGGGTCCTCTTCGTGTGACCCTGCGGGAACTTGAGGTTGATCCCCTGATCACTGCATACCGTACGGCAGTCACCGGAGCAACACGATCTCGCCCTGAAGTTGATGCACCACCGAAGTGGCCTGGTCGGTGGCTTTGCCTCGCCATGTGTAAGCCCCGGCCGGGACCGGCGTGCCTGTTACAGTGCCATCCCAACCATCACTCGGGCCGGTGGCGGAATAGAGGACATGGCCCCAACGGTCAAAGACCTCCCAGGTCAACTGGGCTCCGGCATTCGCGCTCCATACAGGCCGCCATGTGTCGTTTATGCCATCTCCGTTGGGCGTAAAGGAATTGGGGGCATAAACAGGCGACTTACATGTGTCAATTACCGTAATGGAGGCAGAACCTATGCAGGAGCCGGGGGCATCCGCCTGGACGAAATAGGTGCCCGGGGACCCCACAAAAATGGAAGGCGTGGTTTCACCGGTGGACCAAACAAGATCGGCATTTGAAGGCATTGCATGGGCATTCAGGCGCACTTGTGGTGTAAAGCAAAAGTTCACCACTGTATCCGCAGGCAGGTCAATGGCCACGGGCAGGCCCATTTCCACAATCACCGTATCAGCCAGCGGACATTCATCCCCGGCCATTTGCACAGTGTACGTTCCGGCGGTGTCCACCGTAATGGCCGATCCGATTTCACCGGTGGACCACTGGTAAACGGCGCCTGGCTCCGGATCAGCAACGGAAAGCACCGCAGGTGCGCAGATGGCAAGGTCCGGCCCAAGGCCGAAGTCCGGCTGGGGTACCTGCCGAACGCTAACGTCATCAACATAATAATAGCTGAACCAGACCGGTGTTGATTGCGACACCTGTTCAAACCCGGTGCCAGCCCCCGGGTGGAAATTTCCGATGGTGATCCAGGTGTAGGCTGAATCTGCTTTCACACAGCCTGCAATGCGCATCCAGCCGTTCTCATCGTCCAACATCACCATGGAGCCATTGGTCACTTGCGGGGCAGCCGTGATCTCCAGCCAGTCATCCCGGTGGGGTTCTTGTGTGCTCAAGAGGGCCCCCATGTCATTTACCGCGTACTTGGAAACTTCCGCAAGACTGATATAAAACTCAACCGCATAGGTTGCTCCCGGCACCATCGGCACCGCGAGGGGATGGCTTACATACTCGTGTGTGTCCAGCGTGCCCGTATTGTCCGGGCCGTTAAATGCAATGATGCCGGCATAACCAGCACCGCTGTGGGGTGTTTGTTCACCGTTCAGGTTTGTTGGCACGCTCATGGGCCCCGCTCCTCCCTGGCAAGCGTTGAAGTAATCACTCGAACCCACTGTTGGCCTTGACCAGCCTATTGCGAGCTCCAACTGGCCCATTTGCCACGGACAGGTGGTGAACTGCTCCAGGTCGCCATTGGCCACCATTTCCTGGGCTTCCGCCTTGATGCAGCATCCCAAAACGGCTGCCAGCATGATCATGCGCATGCGCAATGGACGCACATTGGCCAGGGGGTGTTGCCTGGCTCCGGTTCCGGTAACATTCATTGCCTGAAAGAAATTCATTCCCTTGGGTGCACGCGCGCTCGGTATCCGAACGGCTACCTTCGCATTCCATTCGGCACCCCATGCTCATTTACCGCTTCCGTGTACTGATCGACGATGCCAGCGAGGCCTTCCGCGACATCGAGATCGGTTCGGGCCAGTCCTTTCTTGAATTCCACCAGGCCATCAAGGAGGCCTTTGGCTTCACCAGTGATGAAATGGCCTGCTTTTACGTGAGCGATGCGGAGTGGAACAAGGGCATTGAGATCCCCTTGGCCGACTTGGGCTTCGCCGAGGAAGGCAAGGTGCCGCTGATGATGCACGAAGTGGAAGTGGGCGACCACATCCGCGATGCCGACCAGCGCTTTGTATATGCCTACGATTTCCTCACCATGTGGATGTTCCTGGTGGAACGCATCGGCACGGGCGACCCGGACCCGGCGCTCACCTACCCGCGCGTGGCCATGAGCGTGGGCAAAGCTCCCAGCGAGCGTTCACGCAGCGCCTTGCTCGGCATGGACCTGGAGGAGGAGGAGATCAACGGTGCGCACAACGGCGACGACCCCTTCGCCGATGATGCTGATGAAGACGGCGACGAGCACTACGGCGGCAGCATCGACGACCTGGGCGACAAGTACTGATGGATGCACAGGGCTTGCTGGTGGTGATCGGCGGCCCCACGGCCAGCGGCAAAACGCACGTGGCCGCCACCGTGGCCAAGCACTTCGGCACGGAGGTCATCAGCGGCGATTCGCGCCAGTTCTACCGGGCCATGCGCATCGGCACGGCGCGGCCCACCGACGTAGAACTGCTGGGCGTAAAGCACCACTTTTTGGGCCACTTGGAACTGGAGCAAACGTGGAGCGCCGGTGAGTTCGCCCGGCAAGCGGAACCCGTGCTGCAGGAGCTTTTGAAAGTACACGGCATCGCGGTGCTGGTGGGCGGCAGCGGCCTGTACATCGATGCCCTCACCAATGGGCTGGACCCCATGCCACGGGCGGACCACGCCGTGCGTGAACGGCTGCAACACCGCTTTCAGCAACACGGCCTGCAAGACCTTTTGAAAGAACTGGACCGCTTGGACCCGGCGATCTCCGGGATCATCGATCGCCAAAATCCGCACCGCGTGATCCGCGCACTGGAAGTGTGCATAGCCAGCGGCAGGCCGTACAGCGCCCAGCGCATTGGCCCGCGCCAGCGCGAAGACCTGCGCATCGTGCGCATCGCCCTGGACCTGCCGCGCGAGGAACTCTACGCCCGCATCGATGCCCGTGTGGACCGCATGATCGCCGACGGCCTGGAGGAAGAAGCGCGCTCCCTCCTGCCCTACCGCGACCTGAATGCCTTGCGCACCGTAGGCTACCGCGAATTATTTGAGCACTTCGACGGAAAGACCAGTCTCGCGGAGGCCGTTGACCTGATCAAGCAGCACACACGCAACTACGCCAAGCGGCAGTTGACGTGGTTGCGGCGGGAAAAGACGTGGCGCTTCCTGCACCCCGAAAGGGCCTCGCCCCACCAGATCCACGATCTTGCTTCATAATGGAGCAAACCACGTCCACCAAAAGATGGCCCTTGGCTGTGGCATGGTGGCTGGTGTTCCTCAGCCTGCTTGGTGCGCGCGCCGCCACCATTGTGCAATTCGGGATGCGGTATGCCGGTTCGGATGACGTGCTCTTCTGGAACGTGGCCAACGACTTTGCGCATGGCATCTTCCGGGAACCTTATGTGTACGGGCAGAACTACAATCCCGCGTTGGAATCGCTGCTGGCCGTGCCCCTGCTCTGGTGCCGGGTGCCCATGCACGTGGCCATGCCCATGGCCACCACGCTCTTGGCGCTGCTGCCCTTCATCTCCTTCTCCCTTTGGCACAAGCGCCGATCGGAATGGGCCGCCGCCCTAACCTTCCTGGCCATTCCCTTGCTGTTGCCCGTACAGTGGGACCTGATCACCACCATGGCGCGCGGCTTCGTTACCGGCATTGCCGCATTGGCCGTGCTCCCGTGGACCTTGAATGTCCGCTCCCCGTCGTGGCGGGCCGCGCTGATCGGGTTCATCCTCGGAACCGCGCTCTACCTCAATCCCAACGCGGCCATTTTCAGCCTGCCATACTGCATCTGGTTCCTATGTGGCACACAACAGCGCATCCGCGCCCTGCTCCTCATGGCGGCGGGCAGTGCAGCACCCTTGATGGCACAATACTTCTCCATGCGGTTTTATACCACGCAGCCGTGGCGCATCGTACACCGCATCGACGATTGGCGCATGGAGTTCCACCCGCTGGACCTGGTGCCTGAAGGGTTGCAACAGCTTGGGGCCCATTTCCAGTGGCTTATGCCGGTGGCGTGGGAGCATGGTGCCTGGGTGCTGTTGCTGCTGGCCGCCACGGCTGCAACCGCCACCTGGCAAAGGCAGCACAAAGTGGCCATCGCCATCGCCGCCGTGTTCCCCTTGATCTTGTTCTCCTTGTCCTTCGCGAAGGTCCATGACGGCTTCCGGAATGTGCTCTATCCGTATGACCGAATGTACTTGGCCATCCCGCTGTTGACGGCGTGGGCCCTTTCGCAATTGCGCTGGCGGATGCCCGCAACCGTTGCGGCAGGCTTGGTCGCGGTTGCAGCCACGATCTCAGCCTATAAGGCCACGCACGTTGCATCCATCGCCGCGGTGGCTGTGCAGCCCGAAGCCGGCGTGCCCGTGGCCAGCTGGCCCTATTCCGACCTTGTGGCTTACGGGGATACCGTTTCCACCGTGGCCGCACGACACCAGGCTGATCTGGTGGTCGGTCTGGACGGTCCGGATGGAACGCTCCATCTGGCCTTGTGCTACGGCGGCAACATTGTGGCGCCCAACCTGCCGCCCACGCTCTATGTGGGCCTGGACCGCCGCTGGTGGCGCAGGCAGGAAGAAGCAGAGACGAAGCACGAAGCAATTCTCTTCGTTGGCGGCGATGATGCCTTGTGGAACCGCTTGCACGATGGCCATCCCACCTTCGAAGCCTTGAACATTGCAGGTGAAACTTTCCACCTGTTGCACCCGCAGGACCTTACCACGGCGCAAGTGATGGAGCGCATGGGGCGGAAGTGGTGAATACCCGGCCTGGGCCGTGGGGCCTTGACCGCGCGCTTAGTTTTGCCCGGACCGCCAAGCCCTGAGTGCCATGCCCTCCGAACGCCTTGCCCAACTGCATGCCATGCTCGCCGACGAGCCCGGTGACCGTTTTCTGCGCTATGCCATCGCCTTGGAGAAAAAGCGGAACGGTAACATGGAAGCAGCCACGGCGGACCTGGAATCGCTGCTGCGGGAAGACCCGAAATACATTGCCTGCTACTACCAACTGGCCGTGATCCTGGCGGACCTCGGGCGCACCGCCGAGGCCGTG
>JAFDZY010000087.1 GCA_018266685.1 Bacteroidota bacterium | reverse complement strand
TGGGCGTGAAGTACAGCATCTTCTCGCTGGATTTCAGCTACCTGATCGCCAACACGCAGCGCAGCCCGTTGGCCAACACGCTGCGGTTCACGCTCGGCTTCAACTTCGACGGCAAGGCGAAGAAGAAGGCCGACACGGCGGAATGAGCATGCGCATCGGTTTCGGCTACGACTCCCACCGCCTGGTGGAAGGCAGGCCCTTCATGCTCGGCGGAATGCTTGTTCCCCACCACAAGGGTGGCTTGGGCCACAGCGATGCCGATGCACTGCTGCATGCCATTACCGATGCCCTTTTGGGCGCGGCGGCCTTGGGCGACATTGGATCGCACTTTCCGGACACGGATCCCGCTTGGAAGGATGCGGACAGCAAACTGTTGCTGAAGCAGGTGGTGGGCCTGGTGCGGCAAAAAGGCTGGGCCGTGGGCAACGTGGATTGCACAGTGGTGCTGGAGCAACCCAAGCTGCGGCCGCATGTGGATGGCATGCGCAACACCATTGCGGCATTGCTGGGAACAGACATCGAGGCCGTTTCGGTGAAGGCGAAGACCAATGAGAAGATGGGCTTTACCGGCAGGGAGGAAGGCATCTGCGCGTACGCGGCAGTACTGCTGGAGCGCGCATAGTGCTTACCGGCATCAATCGTCCCCGTCGTCCCGGGGCACTTGCTGGAAGCTGCGGAAATCCTGTTCATCCTCGAAGTAGAACACGCGCAGCTCGGCCGTGTCACGCAGCAAGTCGATGCGGCCGATCTCCACCCGGCTTACCGAGATGCCCAAGCGTTCCCGCAGGTCGGCATAAAGCGCTTCGCGGTTGGAGGGCTTGATCAGATCGATGCGTTCATAAATGAGCTGCCGCATGGCTTCATGCCGGGTGAGCCACACTTGTTCCAGCACGAACACCAGCACCAGGATCATGGCATTGGTGAACACCAGTTCCGCCAGGCTGATCTTCTTCCCAGCCAGCGCATTGATCACCGAGATGCAGATCACGGAGAAGAGGTAGGTCATGTCCTTCACCTCCAATTGCTCGGTGCGGTAACGGATGATGCTGAACACCGCGAAGAGCCCAAAGCCGAAGCCCATGCTGAGCTTCACGTTGTTCATCAGGATGCAGAGGAAAAAGATCAGGAAGTTGAACACGAAGTAGGTGAAGAGGTTCTCCTTCTTGCGGTGCACCGGATAATAGATCAACCGGACCAGGATGAACACCACAATGGCGTCCAGCCCGAACTTGAACACCAGTTCCCACAGGTCCTCGTGGAAGAGGTTCATGCCGAATAACTTCATGCGCGGAGGAGGTTGGCGGCCCGTTCGGCCTGCAAAAGAACGGGCCTGAAGGCGTTTTGCTTCAACGTGGGATCGGTGAGCGCGGTTCCAATGCAGTACTTGCTGAAGGACGTGGGTGGAACCGCCCAGCGGCGCATGGCCGTTGCAAATGGCGATCCGTGCCCGGTGCGGGCCTCCTTCAGTTCCGCCACCACCAACCCCGGCAAGGCCACTTGGCGCTTGCTGTGCGTAAAGGTGATCCCGGTATCGATGGTGAGCCGCTCCCTGCGTTCCCGGTGCACCAGCGTATACCGGTGGAAGCTGTTGTCCAGTACGGCGAACAGCGGTTCGGTGCAGCCTGATTGCGCAGCGGCAAAGGCCTGCTGTTCCGCATTCAATTCAACCGGCAGGGAGGACAACGGCGTGCGGCGCTTGTCCGTGCCGCCGCGGCCGGTGCGGCGCTTCACTTCCAGCACGCACTGGCCGCTGCCGCCGTAGCGCCGTGCGCGCACCTTGCTGCGGAAGGTGCGCCCATTGTGGTGGTCGAAATAATGCTTCAGCCCCACAGTGTCGAAGTACCGTGTTTCATAATCCACCCCGCGCTCCCCTTCCACCTCCAACAGCCGGTAACCCGCGAGCAGCAGGGTGAACAGCTCATCCAGGCGGCTGGCGTTGAAAATGAACTTGGTGTCCATGCGGAACTGGAGCGCCACATCGTCCATTTCCTTTAGCGTGATGGGCGCAAAATCCCGGACGGACGGTGGTGCAGGCATGGTGGAAAACGGGGGCAAGCTAATGAAGCGGTCCGTGATCATCGTGCAATGCCGCCCCGGTGCGCGTACCTTCGGCGACCTTATAGCATGGCCAACACACGCAAGATCGCACTGCACTACCTGCAGCATGCCTCCTGGGCTGCACTTCCGGCGGAAGACAAGGAACTCCTGGAACTGGCGGCCAAGGCCGCGCGCAACGCTTATGCACCCTATTCCAAGTTCAAGGTGGGCGCAGCGGTGCGCATGGAAAGCGGGGAGATCATCCCGGGAAGCAACCAGGAGAACGCGAGTTTTCCGGCCGGCACTTGCGCCGAGCGCACGGCCTTGCACGCGGCCATGGCGGTGCTGCCCAAGGGCGTGGTGGAAAGCATTGCCGTAGTGGTGCCCCAAGTGCGGGGAAGCCGCCCGGTAACCCCCTGCGGCATTTGCAGGCAGGCCTTGGTGGAGCAGGAACGCCGGCAAGGCGGCCCCTTGCGCCTGCTGCTCGGCGTGGTGCGCGGCCCGGTGATCGAGACGTTCAGCGCGGAAACGTTGCTGCCGCTCTCCTTCGACAGCAGCCAGCTGGGAAAGAGAAAGGCCCGTTGATCCGGGCTATCTTTGCGCGATATTTATCGCAGCATGGACAAGACCGCAACAAGCAGCGCCCCCAAGGCCAGGAAGGGGGGGCAAGCCGGGGCACCGGCCTTCGGCAAGGAAACCTATCTCCACTGGTACAAGGAAATGCTGCTGATGCGGCGTTTTGAGGAAAAGACCGGCCAGCTATACACCCAGCAGAAATTCGGCGGCTTCTGCCACTTGTACATCGGCCAGGAAGCCGTACTGGCTGGCCTTTCCACCGCCATGCGCAAGGGTGACCGGATCATCACCGCTTATCGTGACCATGCCCATCCGCTGATGCTGGGGACCCCGGCCAAGGAGGTGATGGCCGAACTATATGGCCGCACCACCGGCAGCAGCAAGGGCAAGGGCGGCAGCATGCACTTCTTCGACAAGGAACGCAACCTCTTCGGCGGCCATGGCATCGTGGGTGCCCAGATCGCCATCGGCGCGGGCATCGCATTCGCGGACAAATACCGGGGAGGCGACCAAGTGACCTATTGCTTCATGGGCGACGGAGCGGCCCGCCAGGGGATCCTGCACGAGACCTTCAACATGGCCATGAACTGGAAGCTGCCCGTGGTGTTCGTGATCGAGAACAACGACTACGCCATGGGCACCAGCGTGGAGCGCACCAGCAACGTGCACGAGATGTACAAGCTGGGCCTGAGCTACGCCATGCCCGGCGCGCCCGTGAACGGCATGCGCTGCGAAGACGTGCACGAGGCTTTTTCTGATGCAGCGGCCCATGTCCGCTCCGGTGAAGGGCCGTTCCTGCTGGAGGTGAAAACCTACCGGTACCGCGGGCACAGCATGAGCGACCCCGCCAAATACCGCACCAAGGAGGAAGTGGAGGAGTACAAACGCCGCGATCCCTTGGAGGACGTGCGCGAAAAGTTGATCGCGAACAAGTGGGCCGCCGAAGCGGAGCTGGAAAAGATGGACACAGCGGTGAAGCAGGAAGTGGAGGAGGCCGTGGTCTTCGCCGAGCAGAGCCCGCACCCCGCGCCGGAAGAATTGTACAAGGACGTGTACACCCAACCAGACTATCCATTCATCAAGGACTGAAATGGCGGAGATCATCAACATGCCGCACCTGAGCGACACCATGACTGAGGGCGTGGTGTCCACGTGGCACAAGCAAGTAGGCGATACGGTGAAGAGCGGCGAGATCCTGGCGGACATCGAGACCGACAAGGCCACGATGGAGTTTGAGAGCTTCTATGACGGCGTGCTGCTGCACATTGCCGTGCCCCAAGGCAAGGCCGCACCCGTGGATGCATTGCTGGCCATCATCGGCAAGAAGGGGGAGGACATCAGCGGGATCCTGAAGCAGGCCCAAGCAGCAACGCCTGCGGAAAAGGCCCCTTCCCAAACGGCCCCCCAGCCTGCGGCCCCAAAGCCGGAGCCTGCGGCAGCACCACCTGCACAGCAACCTGCCGTGGCCGCAAGCGCCCCGAAGCCGGCCCCGGAATTTGCCCTTGCGCGGACGGCGGAGGCGGTGACAGCCGGAACGAACGGACGCGTAAAGGCCAGTCCTTTGGCACGCCGCATGGCCGATGAGCGCGGCATCGACATTGCCCGTGTGCGCGGCACCGGTGATGACGGGCGGGTGGTGAAGCACGACATCGAGAACTACCGGGGTGGCGGCATTGCCCCGGCAGCCGCGCAGGTGGAAGGCTTCACGGAAGTGGCGGTGAGCCAAATGCGCAAAACCATTGCGCGCCGCTTGGCGGAAAGCAAGTTCAGTGCGCCGCACTTCTACCTCACCATTGCGGTGGACATGACCGCTGCCATGGGCGTGCGCGAAGCCATCAACAAGGCGGTGGCACCGGACAAGATCAGTTTCAACGACCTGGTGATCAAGGCGGCCTCCATGGCCTTGAAGCAGCACCCCAAGGTGAACAGCAGCTGGCTGGGCGACAGGATCCGCTACAACGAGCATGTCCACATCGGCGTGGCCGTGGCCGTGGAGGAGGGCCTGCTGGTGCCGGTGGTGCGCTTTGCGGACACCAAGCCGCTGCGTGGCATCGGCGCCGAAGTGCGCGAATTTGCCAAGCGGGCCAAGGAAAAAAAGCTTCAGCCGCAGGACTGGGAAGGCAACACCTTCACCATCAGCAACCTCGGCATGTTCGGCATCGATGAGTTTACGGCCATCATCAATCCGCCGGACGCATGCATCCTTGCCGTGGGCGCCATTGCGGACACGCCGGTGGTGAAGAACGGCGCCGTGGTGCCCGGCCATGTGATGAAGTTGACGCTGAGCTGCGACCACCGCGTGGTGGACGGTGCCACAGGTGCGGCCTTCCTGCAAACGGTGAAAGCCATGCTGGAGGAGCCCGTGCTGATGCTGGGCGCAGCGTCCATCTGAACCGATGGCGGGAGGCAAGGACAACCGGGGCACATGGTTGGTCCTGGGGCAGTTCCTGTGCATTGCCGTGCTGGCCGTGGCCGGAAGCTGGATGCTCCCCTGGTGGGCGTGGGCCTTGTTCTCGGCGGGAATCCTGCTTGTACTGTGGGCCGCGGTTTCCCTGGGTGCGAACAATTTGACCGTGCTGCCCGCGCCACGCGAGGGCAATACGCTTTCCAAGCGCGGCATCTACGCGCGGATACGCCATCCCATGTACCTCAGCATACTGCTCTGCGGTGCGGCCTTGGCCGTGGGCGCGCCCACCGCAATGCGGTGGTTGACTCTGGCCGTGCTCATCGCGGTGCTGGTGGTGAAGATCCGCCATGAGGAAGCGCGGTTGACCAGGTTGCACCACGAGTACCCGGAAGTGATGAAGGGCGTGGCCCGCCTATTGCCTGGCTTGTGGTAGCGCGGGGTTGTCCGGAGGAAATGCCCGACGGGGCTATTTTCGGGCCATGCCGCACGTGCTGGAAACGCCGATCGAGTACCTGAAGGGCGTAGGACCGCAACGGGGGGAACTGTTGCGCAAGGAGCTGGGCATCGCAACCTTCGGCGACCTGCTGCTGCACTTCCCGTTCCGCCATGTGGACCGCACCCGGTTCAACTCCGTGGCGGAGGTGGCGGAGGAAGGCTCGGCCGTTCAACTGCGCGGCACGCTGAAGCAGGTGCGCATGGTGGGCGAGAAGCAGGCGCGGCGCCTCTCCGCGAAGTTGGTGGATGCCACCGGCAGCATCGAGCTGGTATGGTTCCGCGGCCTACGCTGGTTGCAGCCCATGCTCAAGGAAGGCGGCGAGTACATTGTTTACGGCAAGCCCACGTTGTTCCGGGACCACTTCAACCTGGCGCACCCGGAGATCGAGGCGGCCGCCACCTGGGATGAAGGTGCGGCCATGCCCCTGCAACCGGTGTACAGCACCACTGAGAAAGCCGCGGCGCGCGGGTTGAACAGCCGGGGCATCGCGAAATTGGTACAGGCGTTGCTGCCCCAAGTGAAGCAGGCCATTCCGGAAACGCTGAGCCATGAACTGATCAGGCTGCTCGGCGGCATGGGCCGCGAGGAAGCCGTGGTGGAGCTGCATTTCCCGCGTGATGCGAAGCACTTGGAAACGGCCGTGCGCCGCTTGAAGTTCGAGGAGCTTTTTTTCATCCAGTTGCGGCTGCTCAAACAAAAGCAACTGATGCAGGAACAGGTGCAGGGCAATGTGTTCGGCCAAGTGGGCGCGCATTTCAACGCCTTTTACAAAGACCATTTGCCGTTCGAGCTTACCGATGCGCAGAAGCGCGTGGTGAAGGAGATCCGCAGGGACATGGGCAACGGCCACCAGATGAACCGCCTGTTGCAAGGTGACGTGGGCAGCGGGAAGACCTTGGTGGCCCTGCTGTGCATGCTCATTGCACTGGACAACGGTTTCCAGTCCGCCATGCTGGCGCCCACGGAAGTTTTGGCGCAGCAGCATTTCCGGAGCATATCGCGCTTCCTTGAAGGCCTGCCGGTGGTGGTGCGCCTGCTTACCGGAAGCACTAAAGCTGCCGAGCGCAAACAGTTGCTGAAGGCGCTGCACGCGGGTGAGGTCCATATCCTGGTGGGCACGCACGCCCTGTTGGAAGACCGCGTGGTCTTTCAGCGCCTGGGCCTGGTGGTGATCGATGAGCAGCACCGCTTCGGCGTGGCCCAACGAGCCAAGATGCAGGCCAAGGCCGCAGTGCCCCCGCATGTGCTGGTGATGACGGCAACGCCCATTCCGCGCACCTTGGCCATGACGCTTTACGGCGACCTGGACGTGAGCGTGATCGACGAGCTGCCTCCGGGTCGCAAGCCCATCCGCACCGTGCACCGCTACGATAGTTCACGTAATGCCGTGTTTGATTTCCTGGGCACGGAGATCAACAAGGGCAGGCAGGTTTACGTTGTGTACCCGTTGATCGAGGAAAGCGAGGCTTCGGCGGGCTCAGCGCGCGACCTGAAGGACGTGATGGACGGATTCGAGGCGTTGTCGCGCCGGTTCCCGCTGCCGAAGTACGCAGTGGGCATTGTGCATGGCCGGATGACGGCCGAACAGAAGGAATTCGAAATGGCACGTTTCAAAAAGGGCGAAACCGACGTGCTGGTGGCCACCACCGTGATCGAAGTAGGCGTGGACGTGCCCAACGCCAGCGTGATGGTGGTGGAGAATGCCGAGCGCTTCGGACTTTCCCAGCTCCACCAGTTGCGCGGGCGCGTGGGCCGCGGCGCCGAGCACAGCTACTGCATCCTGATGACCGGCGACAAGCTGGGCAACGACAGCCGCACGCGGATCAACACCATGGTGCGCACGCAGGACGGCTTTGAGATCAGCGAAGTGGACCTGCGGCTGCGAGGCCCCGGTGACCTGATGGGCACGCAGCAAAGCGGCATTCCGCAACTGCACCTGGCGGACCTGGTGCAGGATGCTGCCTTGCTGCAGGAGGCACGTACAGTGGCACAACGCCTGCTCACCGCCGACCCGGACCTGGTGGAACCGGCCAATGCGGCCATTGCCGCAGCCCTGCGTGAACAGATGGAGGGAGGCACCGTGTGGGGGCGGATCGGCTGAAACAGCGCTTCCGCTCAGGTGGTCATGGCTTCACGCCTGAGGAGGTTGTCCGGGTCCAGCACATGGGCCAAGGCGCCTGCCGCGATCATGAACTGGCCGATCGCGTACGGCACCATGATCCACAGGGAGGACCACCGCAGCGGGAGCCGGAAACGGTCCCAAGCCAGTGCGCCGTCGGAGAAGATGATCAGCAGTGCCCCAACGAGCACCAGCCAAAAACTGCGCGGATAGGTGCGGCGGTAGCGGAAGGCGGCGAGCATCCCCATCAAGGTGAGCGCGATCACATAGGCAAACACCGGAACACCCAAACCTTCCTCCAAATGGGGCACCAGGTCCCAGGTGAAGAAGAACGCACAGGTGCCAATGCCGAATGCGATCACCAAGGGCACCAGGATCCCCTCCATGCCGCCGCCCACGTCGGCAATGTTCTGTGCAAAGGCGAAGGCGTAGCAAAGCTGGGCCAGGAAGAATGCGCCCAGGCCCACCAGGAAGTTGAAGTCGTCCACATAGGTGAACATCAGGGCCACGTCCCCGATCAGGCTGAACAACAGGCCGGCCTGCACCAGGAGCGTGAACCTGTCGCCCACGCGGCGGCTATTGAAGAAAAACCAGGAGGAGAGGATGATCATCAGCAACGGCTTGCAGATGAATTCCAAGGTGTGCAGCCCGTGCATCTGTGCGATGCACGTGCCGATCAGCGCCAGCAGGTACAATGCACCGTTCAACAGGGTGTTCTTGCGCAGGTCCATTGAAGGCGGAAAGGTACGGCAGGCTTCATTCGGCCCTGCGGACGCCAACGGCTTGGCTATTTTCGCAGCCCTGTTCACAAGGCCCCCCAACAAGCACCATGCGCATTTCGTGGAACTGGCTCCGCAGCCTGATCGAAGCAGACCTCCATTCACCTTCCGAGGCTGCCGCCATCCTGACCAGCACCGGGCTGGAGGTGGAAAGCGTGGAGGTACAGGAGCCGGTGCCGGGCATGCTGGCAGGTGTGGTGGTGGGGGAGGTGCTCACCTGTGTGAAGCACCCGGATGCGGACCGCCTGCACGTGTGCTCCGTGAACCTCGCCGGGGAGGCTCCTTCGCAGATCGTATGCGGGGCGCCCAATGTGGCTGCAGGACAGAAGGTGCTCGTTGCCACGGTGGGCACTACGCTGCATCCGCAGGGTGGTGAACCGTTCACCATTAAAAAGGCCAAGATCCGCAGCGTGGAAAGCAACGGCATGATCTGTGCCGCCGACGAGCTCGGCTTGGGGAATGACCATGCCGGGATCATGGTACTGGAGCCTTCCGCCGTGCCGGGAACACCCGCTGCTGAGCAGTTGAACCTGAAGGCAGACCATGTCCTGGAGATCGGCCTTACACCAAACCGTTCCGATGCCTTGGGGCATTGGGGCGTGGCCCGGGACCTGGTGGCGGCACTGGTGCACCGCACAGGGGCCAAGGCCCGTGTGCTGCTTCCTTCCGTGGGGGCCTACAAGCAGGATGACGAGGCACGCGCCGTTGCTGTGGAAGTACAGGACACTGCGTCCGCCCCGCGCTATGCAGGGCTTACCCTCACCGGTATCACAGTAGGAACGTCGCCCGCCTGGTTGCAGGACCGGTTGAAGAGCATCGGCCTCAAGCCGATCAACAATGTGGTGGACGTTACCAACTTTGTGCAGCACGAGCTGGGCCAGCCCTTGCATGCCTTTGACGCCGACAAATTGAAGGGGGCGCGGATCGTGGTGCGCAAGGCCCATGCAGCCGAGCACCTGACCACTTTGGACGGCAAGGACCGGGCCTTGAACCCCGAAGACCTGGTAATCGCGGATGCGGAAACCGCAGCGTGCATCGCCGGCGTGTTCGGGGGCGCGCACAGTGGAGTTGCCGATGGCACCACTTCCATCTTTTTGGAAAGCGCCTGCTTCGATCCAGTCGCCATCCGCCGCACTGCACGCAGGCACGGACTGAACACCGATGCCTCATTCCGCTTTGAGCGAGGCGTGGACCCGGAGATCACGGTTTACGCGCTGAAGCGTGCGGCACTGTTGTTGAAGGAAGTTTCTGGGGCACGCATCAGCTCGGCGATCACGGACATGGCACAGCCGCGGCCATGGGCGGAAGTGGAGCTCCGCTTCGCAGCGGTGGACCGGCTTTGCGGCATGGCCGTCGCACCGGATGCGGTGGTGCGAATACTTGAAATGCTGGATTGCCGCATCGTTGGCCGCAGCGAGGGCAGCGTGCGTGTGACAGTGCCGCCGTACCGTGTGGAGGTGCTGCGCGAAGCCGACCTGGTGGAGGAAGTGCTCCGCATCCACGGCCTCGATCAAGTGCCCATTCCTGGGCGGTTGATGGTGCCGCCGGTTATACGTTCATCCGCCAGTACCGGGGAAGTGCAGGAGAACATCACCAGGCACTTGTCCGCACGCGGTTTCCGTGAAGTGATGACCCCTTCCCTGGTGAACGGTGCACGTACCATGAAGTTGGGCGCGGCAAAAGAGGAAGAACTGGTGCGGCTGAAAAATCCGCTGAGCAACGAGCTGGACGTACTGCGCCCCACCATGCTCTTTGGGCTGCTGCAAAGCGCCGCGCACAATTTGGCGCGTCAACAGCAAGACCTGCGCCTGTTTGAGCAAGGGAGGACCTATGCTGCCGGGCAGGGCGGATCAACGGTGGAAACCGGCCGGATGGCCCTGCTGATCACGGGTGATGCCATGGTTGCCGGTTGGCGCGGGCCGGCACGCAAGGCGGGGCTTGCCGATGCAAAGGCGGAAGTGGAGCTGCTGATGGAACGCATGGGCCTTGCCAACGGCACCGGTTATGCTTCCGCAGAGCATCCCCTGCTGTCCGGGGCGGTGGAAGCAAAGCAAGGCGGCAAGGCCGTGGCGTTGGTGGGCGAGGTGAAGCCGGAAGTATTGAAGGCATTTGAGGTGGGCCAACCGGTCTGGTATGCCGAGCTGATGGACGGGGAGCTGATCAAGTTGATGGGCCAGGGCAAAACCACCTACGGCGAAGTTGCCAAGTTCCCCGCCGTGCGCCGCGACCTCAGCCTGTTGCTGGACAGCAACGTGGAGTATGCCGCGCTGGAACGTGCGGCCTTCCAAGCCGAACGCAAGCTGCTCCGCGAGGTGGGGCTCTTCGACGTGTACGAAGGCGACAAGCTGCCCATGGGCAAGAAGAGCTATGCGCTGAGCTTTGTGTTGCAGGATGCGGAGAAAACGCTCACCGACGAGCAGGTGGAGAAGGCCATGGGCCGCATCCGCCAAGCGTTGGAGAAGGAGGTGGGGGCGGAACTGAGGGGATAAGCGGACGTGGCGTTGGCGCCCGCGGATGCCACCGCGCCGACTTCGTGGAATGTTCAGGCCCGCTGCGCGTGATCGGGGGCTTGAATGTTGGCCGGGATTACCGTCTTGGTACCCCAATGGCACGAAGATGGGTTTTATAGTCGCGGACCACACTGTGCATCACATAGATGCATGCAAGGAGAGTGACCGCAATGCCTAGCTGATTGTGGTATGCAGGCTTTCCCGGCTTCACCTTGGAGAGGAAGGTCTCCATGATGAAGTAGCTGATGTTGAGCAGATGAAAGATGATGAGAACGTAGAGCGCTGGACCGAACTCGTGGGACATCCACAGCACCACCGGGACGGTCACGATCAACAAGAAGGTGAGGAAGCCATGTAGATTCTCCGCAATGGAAAGAACCATCCCATGATGGGCGAAATTCTGAATGACAAAGAACAGATGGATCAAATGGTTGATGGAGAACAGCGTTATGAGGACCAACAGCTCCTTTCTTGAACTGCCATTCCGAAAGATTGCGGACAAGCCCTTGTGACCGACCAACAAGAGGATCAATAGATTGATGCCTGAAGACACACGGCCTGAGTTGCGGGCACATTTGTCAAAGATGAACTCCGGGGTTATCGCGAAGAAATTCCCGCTGTCCAGCGTTGATGTCCAAACCGCCCAGAGGTAGATTGCGACTTCCAAGCAGAGCACGGCTGCGATTAAATGCGGTAGTCGGCATTTCTGCAACATGATGGTTGGCATTGATGCACAATACCAACGAAACGGGCTGTCGTGTATTGCCCTAACGCGGCTTGCTGGATCCGTGCCCCGCCTGGCTTATACCACCCATTTCCTGATGGCCTCCATGGCCTCTGCCTTACCCTTCACGCCCACCAGTTTTGCGCCATCTCTTGCTGGCGCAGGGTCACCGTTTCGGGACCCAGCGTCCACCTGGCTATCTCACTTCACTTCCCACTTCCGTATCGCCGCCATCGCTTCCGTGCGCCCCTTCACGCCCACCAGTTTCGCGCCATCCTCGGGGTCGTAGTTCAGCAGCCACGCTACAAGGATGTCCCGCGCAGCCTGTGGCAGTTCCTGGATGTCGTCCGCTTCCACGGTGCGCAACGCCGGGTCCACGGGCAGGGCGATCACTTTGTCGTCGCGCTCGTTGGCATCGAGCAGTTCAATGATGCCGATGGGTTCCACTTCCAGCACCGTGCCGCTGGGCACGCCTGCGCAGAGCACGAAGATGTCCAATGCATCGCCATCGCCGCCCCGGGCCTTGTCCATGCGCGTGCCTGGGATGAAGCCGTAGTTCGCCGGGTAGGGAAGGAACTTGATGCGACGCGGAACGCCATTCCGCAGGTCCACCGGGAAGGAGTTTTCCGCAGCATTGTATTGCCGTTTGTCGCTGGTACCGGCGGGGATCTCGATCACGGCTTGCGCGTTGCCGTTGGGCAGGAATGCGGAAAGGTGTTCCAGGTTCGTCATCGCAGTTAGCGGATTGATGGGTGATCTTCACTGCAAAGCAAACACGGGACCTGCGTGTGCGTTCACGCTACAAGTGGTAAAAGCGGTTATCGGCCGGTGATCACCAGCAAGCACGGGGCTTGGCCCTCCAGCACGACCACGTAGCTGCCGGCGTTGAGTGCGGATATGTTCAACGTCGGTCCCAGCGGGAGCTGCAAGACCTTCCTGCCGTCGCAGGCAAAGAACTGCACCGGCGTTCCCGATCGGGCACCCGTTGCGGTGATGCTGATCTGGTCTTGCGCGGGGTTTGGGAAGATGCGCACCTGTTCCTTCACAGGTTCATCGATGCCTTCCATGCAGGTGGTGGCGCAGAAACTGCGCTGTTGCAGTTCGCAGAGCAGCGTGCCATACGCGGGCTTGTCGGTGCCGCTCCCCGGCCAGGTGCGCAGGCCCAGCGTACGCAAGTACTCCAGGAACACCGGCGCGGAAAGGCCATAATAGTCGCCAAGCGCCGCCACCGTGGCACTGTCCAAATCGGTGAGCGCAAACCAACCCATGTATTGGATCCGGTCCTGGTGCTGGTCCCACGCGGTGAACGCAGCATCAACGAACTGGCTTTGCAGCTGGTCACTGCTGCTGCACACTGCGCTGGTGGGGTAGCCGATCTCCGCCAATCGAATGGGCTGCGCACCGGGGTGCATGGCGACCAACAGGTTCAGGTCTTGGATCACGTCTGCAGGCGGCTTCACGGTAAAATCGTTCTGGATGCCGTAGTACGTGGCGGAGATGTGGTCGGCCGCCGCGTTGGTGAGCTGGCACAGCGGTGCGATCACCGGGTTGGTCAATCCACCCCAGGTGAACGTGGTGCCCACGCTGAGGGTGTCGCCGCCGTGGCTTGCTGAATAGAGCGCTTTGGCATGGGGATTTACAGCTGCCAGCAGGCCAGCAAACTGTGCATAGCGCAATGTATCCGTGCCCCACAAGGCGTCGCTCTCGTTGCTGATGTTGAGCGCCGCAAGTTCCACGGAGGGCAGGTGCGCGAAGACCGTGTCCATGGTTTCCTGCATGGCCTGCACCACTAGCGGGTCATTGTAGGGCAATGCGCTGATGTCATCCGGCACCTCGCTCACCACAGTGTTCACCACCTGCACCTGCAGCTCCACCTGCACCCCCAGGGCGGCGAAGTAGGTGTTGATCAAATCCAGCTCGTTCAGCACCGAAGCACTCCATTGGCCGCCGGAAGGGCGCAAGTCTTTCCATGAAACGGAAATATGGACCACGGACATGCAGGCGGCCTGCGCCTGGGCCACGGCTGCCGCGATGTTGCCATCTTGCGCGGTGGATACGGCGAAGCCCATTTTTCGGCTTCCTGCCGGAGGTTGGCAAAGGGCCGGAATGGCCCACCCAAGGAAGAGGCACAACGCGGGAAGGCGCACCCAGGGATTGAGTGGATGGGGCTGTTTCGCTCTTGCTTTCATCTACACGTCAAGTGTTGGAGCCACTAACCAGTTCCAAGCGTGCGAGCCTGTCCGTATGCCGCAATACCAACCCAAGCGGAATGGCCCCGATCACCCCAAAGGCAGCATCGATGCAGCGCCAGAAGAAAGGGATGCCCCGCACGGGTGCCCATAGGAAGGCAAGGAGGATCACCCCGAAACAGCTCCACAATCCCCATTCCACCACCCAACGGTTGCGCACCGGGTCGCGGTAGGGCCCGATGAACGCCAGGGCGATCACAATGTGCGCGAAGGCCAACCAATCCGTTCCGTAGAAGATCATGGGATAGTGTTCGCCGATCGCGGCGATGGCCGCAGCCACGGTGCTGGTCCAGGCGGGCCATGGCGCTCCCCAGGATGCGGTGAGGTCCGCCATCACGCGGCTGCCCCATTCCAACGGCACCGCCGTAATGCCGCTGAAGACCATCGCGGCCATGAAGAAGGCCAGCCAGCGGCGGATAAAGCGGAGGTGCTGGGCCTTGGTGCCAATGAGGTTGGGCATGGCGTGAAAGTAGTTGATCAGACGATCAGACGATCAGACGATCAGACGATCAGACGATCAGATGATGAAGGCCCCACGCCCCACGCCTTACGTCCCACGACCTTGAACCTTGAGCCTTGTGAATTGTGTCTTGGCCCCTGCCCCTCAATAGCGTAATTCGCTCCCTCATCCGTTCCCGTTGAAGTGGGGAGGGAAGCGATGGATACAACCATGGCCCGGAAGCAGGGTGGCATAGCCCGCACGGTGGCGCAGTATGGCCGCGCGCTCTTCGGATTCATCCGGTCCCGCGTGCCCACCGATGCCGATGCGGAGGACCTGTTGCAGGACGTGTGGGCGCAACTGAGCCTGCAGCCGGAGGTGGAAGCCATTGAGCAGATGAGCGGCTGGCTGTACCGCGTGGCGCGGAACAAGATCATTGACCGCTACCGCAAAGGCAGCACGGAGGCGCTGGACGACATGGTGCTGGAGGACGAGGAGGGGGAGTTCAGTTTCGGCCAATTGCTGCTTGCGGTGGAGGATGACCCGGACCTGCGCATGTTGCGCGACCTCTTCTGGCAGGAGCTCGAAGCGGCGCTGGCCGAACTGCCGGAGAACCAGCGCCTGGTATTCATGCAGAATGAGCTGGAGGACAAAACCCTGCGCGAGATCGCCGAGGAACAGGGCGAGAACATCAAAACCATCATCTCCCGCAAGCGCTATGCGGTGCAACACCTGCGCGAGCGCCTGGAAACAACCTACCATGAACTGATCCGGCCCTGACCGGCCGCCAAAACCCAAATGAAAATGAACCGCTACCGCTTCCGTTGGTTCTTCCCGCTGGTCCCTATCGCCGCCGTGGCGCTCATCAGCCTCGTGGTGATGCTGCTGTGGAACGCCATCATCCCCGGCCTGACGGGCTGGGCCGTGCTCAGCTACTGGAAGGCCATGGGCCTGCTGGTGCTGTCCAAGATCCTTTTCAGCGGTTTCCCTTGTCGACGCGGGGGGCACGGAGGGCCACCGTGGGCGCAGGGCCGCCATGCCGGCATGCGCATGGCCTGGTGGAGGAACCTTTCCGAGGAAGAGCGCGAGCAGTGGAAGGAGCGCCGCAAGGAGTGGCGTGCCACGTGGGTAGGCATGGCCGCGGAAGACCGCGCCAAGTACAAGGAAGCGTGGAAAGCCCGCTGTGCGGGGTGGCGCGGCAAGAATGACCCGGCGTGATCAACGTATTTCAAGCGCCCGTTCGTTTACTCCGGCGAAGAGGATCCGCCATGCACATTGAACACTGCACGCCCCGCGCCTTGTACGCAGTGCCCACGGAAGACATCCTGGTGTTCAGGACTTCCGTGAACAGCACCGCCCAAGTGAATGCACTGCGCCCCATGCTTGACCTGCTGGTTGCAGGCGGGGGCCATTGGAATTTCGACCTGGAGGATTGCGACCGCATCCTGCGGGTGGAATCGGAGGACATGGTGCGCGAACGCATCACGGCCCTGCTCACCGGGCACGGCCACATCTGCGTGGAACTGGAGTGAATCCGCGATCAGCGCAGCCGGTAGGTCAAGCTGAGCTGAATGCCCTTGGCCGTTGCCCGCCTGCTGAGGCCGTCCCCGCCCAAGCTGTTGAACAATTGCCCGCGCAGTGCGGGCTCCAGCCCAACAGACCACGCCGCGTTGAAGCGGTACCGCAAATACGCCCGGGCCGTATAGCCGAACACCACTTCGCGGAAGGCCACCTCCTGGAGCGGCGTGTAGCCGTCGCCCGCGCTGTTGGGCACCGCCCCGCGCCTTGCGCTCAGCAGCCCGATGGTGGGGCCGCCGCGCAAGCCGATGTTCCACCGGCCCTGCACGATGTGGACATCGGCGAGCAAGGGCACTTCCACATAGCTCACCCGGTTCACCGCGTCGCGTGCATCGCGAATGTGCTGGTGGTGAAGCACGGTGTCCGTGCCCTGTGCAAGCACATAGATCGTGGTGTCCATCGATTGCCCCGTGTACGTGGGCGGCGTGCCCGCAAGGGTGTCCGTGATCACCAGCACGGTGGTATCAATTCCCGCCAAGTACCAGTACTGTTGATGCGTGATCGATGTGATATCCACAGCGTCCAACCGCAAGCGCTCCGCGTAGGTGCCGTAGTGCAGCCCGAAACCAAGGCTGATGTTGCGGCCAACATGCATCAGCTCGGCACCGAAGCCCGTGCTGGAGGCGTTGCCCAACGCACGTGACCATTCCGCACTGTTGCCACCGGTGTACCTGCTGGAGGTGGTAAAGCGTCCGCCCAGGACAGTGATCTCCCAAGGTGCGCGTTCGGGCACTATCGGCGGCGCAGGGGGTGCAGGTGCAGCGGCCAGCAGGGTATCCGATGGGGCTATCGGAGGTGCGGAGGCCGTGGAATCCCCCGCGAGCGTGTCTTGTGCCGCTGAAGTGGCAGGGCCACTTGGAACAGCAGGCTGGTCAATAGGTGCAGGTGGCCCCTCATTCCCTTGTGTTGCTGTTGCAAATGAGGATGCCGTTGAATGCGCTTCAGGTGCTGTTTCCTTGTCCGGTGCCGTTTTCATCCGGGATTGAAGGGCAGGTTCCACGGGTGCAGCATCCGCAACCGGAACTGGTGCCGGGTCAGCCTTCGGTTCCGCCAGTTGTTCGGGTGCGCCAGGTGGGATCATCATGGACGCACCACTTTCCAGGTTAGCCGGGCGGCCCGCTGTGGCCGGCGTTTGTTCCGCTGCCTGGATGATCTGTGGTTCGGCTGCTGGGGCGGCGGCTTGTAGCATGCGGGGAGCCGTTGCAGTGCTTCCCAAGCGGCCAGGCGCTGCGGATGCGGCCTTGGTATTTTCAGTTGCATGGGGCAACGCAGTGTATGCGACGGTGTCTTCCATCGGCAATGCAGCCGCCCCGGACGGTGCATGCCGCACGGGTTGCTGATCGGCTGTGCGGTTTACGGCTTGTAGCCCTGGGGATGGCGTGGGCTTCAGATGTCTTTCAGCAGGTGCTGAAACAACCGTGTTCGGTGCTGATTTCTCCGTAGCGGAGCCGGGCAATAGGAACCAGGCCACCAGCAGGAGCAGCCCTGCACCACCGGCCCACCAGCCCAACCGCCTGGAACCCCGACGGGCATCGAGGAGCACACGGGCTTGCTGCCAGTCCGCTTCCTGGTATTCCAAGCGGCGCTCCTGCAACTTGCGCCGGGCCAG
>JAFDZY010000086.1 GCA_018266685.1 Bacteroidota bacterium | reverse complement strand
TTGCTCCATCCGGCGGCGGTGCCGCAATAGCTCACGGTAACGTTGCTGCAGGTGGTGGTGGTGAAGGCGTGCCAGGTGTTGGGCGCCGGGTATTGGGCCATCACGGTGCCGGGCACGGCATCACCATCAAAAGTGGCGGTGCTGTTGTCCCCGGTGAAGGTGAGTGAGGCCCCCACGGCGAGCGCCTGCGGCACCACGTTTGTGCAGAGGTCGTTGGAGTTGGCGCAAGCAACAGCACTGACTGCAATGCTGTACGCTCCGCCGCCTTGCCCGAAGCCGAAGTTGGGTACTGGCAGGTAATAGGTGCCCGCCGCCAGGTTGTTGAATGTGAAGGTCCAATTTTGGTTGGGGCACGTGGTGGTCTCCGATACTGAGGCCGCGATTAGCGAATCCGCAGGGCAGTCCGTGCTGAGCAGCTTCCATACGTTGCTCCATCCGCTTGCAGTGCCGCAATAACTCACCGTTACATTGCTACATGCGGTGGTGGTGAAGGCATGCCAAGTGTTGGGCGCCGGGTATTGGGCCATCACGGTGCCAGGTGCGGCATCCCCAGGGAAAGTGGCGTTTGAATTGTCGCCCGTGAAGGTGAGTGAACCGCCCACGGCGAGCGCTTGTGGCACCACGTTCGTGCAAAGGTCATTGGCTGGAGCACCGCCTTGAGCCATGGCCGCAACTGAGATGAACCCAGTGGCCAACAGGAAAAGTTTCTTCATGAAGTTCCAAGGTTTGAGCATGGTCCTGAAAGCAAGGTTGACGCAAAGATCACTATTCATTCCGGTAGGCCCTGTTCAGTGCGGTGAAAATTCCAACAATGCCGGTGTGGATGGGGTTGAACCTTAGGAATCCGGATGGTTGGGAAAATCGGTTTACGGCAAAGCTGCGACTACCGTCGCCTATTGAACTCGCTTGCCCATCTTCGCAGGCCCATGCGTTTCGCCTTTCTCTCCGCCTTTCCACCTTACCGCGGCGGCATCGCCCAGTTCAGCACGGCCCTGGTGCAGGAACTGCGCAAGGCGCATGGCGTGGAGGCCTTCACGTTCTGCCGCCAGTACCCGGACCTGCTCTTCCCCGGCACCTCACAGTTTGATGCCAAGCAAGGTGATCCGATCAGGGCTGAACGTCCAATGGACAGCATCAATCCGCTGAGCTGGGGCCGCACGGCAAAGCGCATGCTGGAAACAAAGCCGGACGTGGCCGTGCTGCGCTACTGGATGCCCTTCTTCGCGCCTGCCATGGGCTCGGTGGCCGGCAAGCTCCGCAAGCACGGGGTGAAAGTGGTCTCCATCGTGGACAATGCCCTTCCGCATGAGCCGCACTTCTACGACAAGCCGCTCACCCGCTGGTTTTTGCGCAGGAACGACGGCCTGATCGCCATGACGGATGCGGTGCGCCGCGACATCCTTGCGCTGCATCCCCAGGCCAAGGTGAAGCAGATGCCCCATCCGTTCTACGACCATTTCGGGGATCCGGTGCCACGGGCCGAGGCGCGCAAAAAGCTGGGGCTGCCCGCCGATGCCCGCGTGCTGCTCTTCTTCGGCCTGATCCGTGCGTACAAGGGCTTGGACGTGCTGCTGGAAGCCTTCGGTCAACTGGACTCCCGCTACCACTTGGTGATCGCTGGCGAGCCCTACGGTGACTTCAGCAGCTGTAAAAAACAGATCGAGGCGAGCCCGCTGCGGGCCAACATCCACCTGCATGCGCGCTTCATCGCGGATGCCGAGGTGCCGGCATTCTTCGGTGCTGCCGATGCCGTGGTGCTGCCCTACCGCAGTGCGACGCAGAGCGGCATCACCGCCATCGCCTTCCACTTCGGCGTACCCGTGGTGGCCACCGATGTGGGCGGGCTTTCGGAGACCGTGCGCACCGGCTCCACGGGCGTGCTGGTCGGCGACGTTTCGGCTGATGCTGTGACAAGGGGCATCAATCAGCTCTTCACCTCGGACCCCAAGGCGCTGGAACAAGGCATTGCTGCGCTGCGCGAGGAACTGTCATGGGCGCGCTTTGCACAGGGCTTGGCGGAGTTTGCCCGTTCGTTGTGAAGGCATCACTCACCGGCAAGGTCCACTTGATCCGGGTTTGCGCCGTAAAACCGTGCTTCGCATTGCATCATCCAGTCCCGCAACTGGTATTGACCTTCATAGCTCGGCAGGGTGCGCGGTGGCTTGGCCTGGGGAATGAAGGACACCGTAGTGGAGGGATTGATCGCCGCTTCGCGCAGTTGCTCCTCGCGCAGGCCCATCACCCGGTCGTAGGCTGCGGCGTGCCCGCCGAACAGGTCGGCGTTCGCCGCGAAGCCGTTGCCGGTGGCGTTCAGCGCGAGCAGGAACAGCACCAAACCGTAGCCTGAAATCCGGGACTCCGGCATCCGGAAAGCAAAGCGCCGCAGCACGCCCCGCTCCAGCCAGATGGCCAGGTTCAACCAAGCCAACGGGATGAAAAAGAAGCAGGCCACGTTGATGGTGCGGTGCTGGCCCAACAGGCCGGTGCTCCAGTAAGCCGGAAAGGTGACGGCCATCACCAGCAGGAAGGGAAGCAACGCGGCGATCCACCAGGGCAGGCGGAGCAGTTCCTTCATTCCTGGCACACGCGCACAGAACGTCTTATGCAGTGGCAGGTACAGCGCGCCGCCGATCAGCAGGGCAGGGGAGAGCAGCCAGTAACCCACGAACCGCACGGATTGCAACGCGCCCATCACCACCGAATGCCACAGAAGGTGCGTGTCCGCGAACATCGCACCGCGCACGGCATTGCCGGGAGCCAGGTACATCAACGCCGCGCCGCATGCACTGGCCAGGAGCAGCAGAAGGCCGGGCCATGCCGGCTTGCGTTGTGCGATCAGCCAAGCTGTACGCACCGCATGCAGGCCGAGCATCAACAGCATGTGGATCTCGTCCATGCCCACAACGATGAAGGCCAGCAGCAAGTTCAGCAACAGCCCGGCAAACCGACCGGCCTCCTGCTGCTTGCCTGGCACCAGCAAGCCGAGGTGGAGCAGCAGCAGGATGTTGCCCAGTTGGTAGGTGATGGCGCCGGTGTACCAGTAAAAACCCTCGCCCAGGTCGGGCATCAGGTTCAGGTAGAGCAAGAGAAAGATCAATACGGCCAATAGTTCCTCGGCTGTGGAAAGTGCTTTACGCGTAAGGCGGCGCAACAGGAACCAGGCGCTGAGGAAGGTAAGCGCCAGCAATGCCAGCGGCATCAGCCGGTAGCCGGTCAGCGGATCCTTGAACCAGGTGAGAGGCCCGTGGATCATCAACAGGTTGCTGGCGTAGCGGCCGTTCCAGCTCATCCATTCGCCCAAGCTCCACTGCCACAGCCCCAAGCCGTGTGATTTCGCAGCATAGCAGAAGTCGTCTGCCACGGGGTGCGTGTAGGTGGCCAGCCACACATATTTCACCAGTGAACATGCCAGCAATGCAAGGAATGTCCGGTGCAACCAGCGGGGGATCATGGTGGAAAGATGCGCAATTGCAGGAAAATCAGGTCTCCACCCACACCCACGCTGCTTCCACCGGGCGAAGGGTAATAAAGGTCACATCCTCTCGCGTGATCTGTGGTGAAGAGGAGAAGAAGTGAAGATGGGCACAGCTTCCCACCTCATCACTTCATTACTTCATTACTTCTTCATATCTTCACTTCTTCACATCTTCACATCTTCGCTTCTTCACGAATTGGCATCCACGATCGCTTCCCTTTCACCATGCCCTACAGCCCCAGCCGCTCGCTCACCCGGTAGTTGTTCCGCTCGCTGGAATTGCGAGCCACCAGCTCCGCCACAAAGCCCGCAAGGAAGAGTTGCGCGCCGATGATCATGCTGGTGAGTGCGATGTAGAACAGCGGCTGGTCCGTGACCAGGGGAGCGCGCACATGGTTGAGCAGGCTGAACAATTTGTGGCCCAGGATCCACACCGTGGCCAAGAAGCCCAGGAAGAATACCAATGTGCCCATGGCCCCGAAGAAGTGCATGGGCTTTTTACCGAATCGGAACACGAAGGTGATGGTGAGCAGGTCCAGGAAGCCGTTGATGAAGCGGTCCAGGCCGAATTTGGTCTTGCCGTATTTGCGGGCGTGGTGCTGCACCACCTTCTCACCGATCTTGTGGAAGCCCTCCTTCTTGGCGATGAAGGGGATGTAGCGGTGCATCTCGCCGTACACCTCGATGGCCTTCACCACCTTGCCGTCGTAGGCTTTCAGCCCGCAGTTGAAGTCGTGCAGCTGCACCCCGCTGGCCCAGCGCGTGGTGGCGTTGAAGAGCTTGGTGGGCAGGGTCTTGCTCAGCGGGTCGTGGCGCTTCTTCTTCCAGCCGCTCACCAAGTCGTAGCCCTCGGCGGTGATCATGCGGTACAGCTCGGGGATCTCCTCCGGGTCGTCCTGCAGGTCGGCGTCCATGGTGATCACCACCTGGCCTTGTGCCGCAAGAAATCCCTCGTTCAGCGCAGGGCTCTTGCCGTAGTTGCGGCCCAGCTTGATGCCTTTCACGCGACCGTCGGCGGCATGCAGCCGCTGGATCTCCTCCCAAGAGCCGTCGCGGCTGCCGTCATCAATGAACAGGAGCTCATAGCTCTTGCCCATGCGGCCCAGCACCTCGTGCAGCTTCGCCGCCAGCTCGGGCAGCGATTCGCGCTCGTTCAGCAAGGGGATGACGATGGAAATATCCATGCGGCGCGAATGTAGGAGGGAACGGTGGCTTCGAGTGCTTTAACCACCGGTGGTAGAGGCACCCGAAGCTCCGATGGTCAAACTCAATGGCACTTGAACAGATCAAACGGCTCCTTGCACGCCTTGCAGCGGTAGAGTGCTTTGCAAGCGGTGGAGCCAAACTGGCTGAGCAGCTCGGTGTTCGTGCTGCCGCACAGGGGGCAGGCAACGACTGGTGATCGGCCTTTCAATGCCCGGATGTCCGCGGAATGCGGTGGCGGGGCGATGCCGAAGTCCAGCAATTTCTTCCGGCCGCTGTCGCTGATCCAGTCCGTGGTCCAAGCGGGGGAGAGCACTTGCTTTACGCTGAAGTGTGCGATGCCGGCCTGCTTCAACGTCTTTTCCACTTCCACCCGCATGAAATCCATGGCCGGGCAGCCGCTATAGGTGGGCGTGATGGTCACTTCCACTTCGCCGTTGTTCACCGAGACCTCGCGCAGCACGCCCAGCTCGCGGATGCTGATCACGGGAATTTCCGGGTCTTTCACCGCTTCCAGTAGTTGCTCTATTTCCGCTGCGCTGGGCATGGGTTGCAAGTTACTTCATCCTCAGGGTCTCCTGCGGAAGACCCTGAGGGAGCATGAGGGGTACGCTCCATCAGGGTCTCGCGCAGCGGACCCTGATGCGTGGAATCACCACTCCACTCCGGGATAACTCCGCTGCAACGTCTGCATTTCAGCCAGCATGGGGCCGAGGTGCTCGGTGTGTACGCCCTGCTTGCCGCCACTGGCCATCCAGCCGTCGGCCGGGCGCTTCAGCGTGGCTTCCCGAAGCACGCGGTCCACGGTGGCGCTCCATTCCTTGTGGAGGTCCGTCAGTTTCGGCGTTACCCCGGCCTTGGCCAGTACCTCTTCGGCCTCGTCCGCAGCAAACAGTTCGCCGGTGTACCGCCACAGGTCGTCCAAGGCTTCCTGTGCCCGCCGGTGGCTTTCCTCCGTGCCGTCGCCGAAGCGCACCAGCCATTCGCTGCTGTGGCGCAGGTGGTAGGCCACTTCCTTCACGGCCTTTTCCGCGATGCCCTTCAGTCGTTCATCACTGCTGGTGGTGAGCGCCTGTTGCAGCGGCAAGTGGAAGGCATCGAACAGAAAGCTGCGCACGATGGTGCGGGCGTAATCGCCCTTGGGCAGTTCCACAAGTTGCACGTTCAGGTATTCGCGTTCGCCACGCAGGTAGGCCAGGTCATCCTCCGTCCTGAGCGGAGCCGAAGGACGGACTTTGCCCTCCACTTCCCCGGCATAGGTCAGATAACTGCGGGCTTGGCCGATCAGGTCCAGCGCGATGTTGGCCTGGGCGATGTCCTCTTCCAGCACGGGCCCATGGCCGCACCATTCGCTGTTGCGGTGCCCCAGCACCAAGCTGTTGTCGCCCATGCGCAGGGCATAGCGGAACAAGGCTTCTTCGATCTTCATGTCAGATGTACTTCACGCCCTCCGGCATGGGGTAAAAGGTGGGGTGGCGGTACACCTTGTCGTCCGCGGGATCGAAGAAGGCACCTTGGTCCTCGGGCTTGCTGGCGTGGATGTCCGCCGAGCGCACGGCCCAAATGCTGTTGCCCTCGTTGCGGCGCGTGTACACGTCGCGGGCATTCTCAATGGCCATCTGCGCATCCGCAGCGTGCAGGCTGCCCACGTGTTTGTGGTCCAGGCCGCGCTTGCTTTGGATGAAGATCTCCCAGAGGGGCCAGTCTTTTTCGTTGGTGGAGCTCATGGATTGAATATCAGTTGGCAATTGTCAGATGTTAATTGTCCGTTGTCAGTTGGCAGTTGTCAGTTGTGGCGGGCTGCGTCGAGGTGGTTTCAAGGATTGCGTTTTCGAGTTGTATGCGTGAGGCTTGTCTTTTGAGCTCGGATTACGGTAGTCATCGCGTCTACGCCTAACAACTGACAACTAACAACTACAACCTACGAACTACGCAGCCTTTCCCTTTCCCTTCTTCCCCGCATAAGCCAAAGCCGCTTCACGTACCCACGCCCCATCGGCATGTGCCTTCCGGCGCGCCGCCATGCGTTCCGCGTTGCACGGGCCGTTTCCGCGGATCACGTCATTGAACTCCGTCCAGTCGATCTCGCCCCAGTCATAGTGCTGCGTGGCTTCGTTCCATTTCAGCTTGGGGTCGGGGATCTTCAGGCCAAGGTATTCCGCCTGGCTCACGGTACGGTCAATGAAGATCTGCCGCAGCTCGTCGTTGCTCTGGCGCTTGATCTTCCACTTCAGGCTTTGGGCGCTGTGCGGGCTGTCCTTGTCGCTGGGGCCGAACATCATCAGGCTGGGCCACCACCAGCGGTCCAAGGCATCTTGGGCCATGGCCTTTTGTTCCGGGGTGCCCTTGCTCAGGGTGATCAGGATGTCGTAGCCCTGCCGCTGGTGGAAGCTCTCTTCCTTGCAGATGCGCACCATGGCGCGGGCGTAGGGGCCGTAGCTGGTGCGGCACAACATCACCTGGTTCATGATGGCGGCACCGTCCACTAACCAGCCGATGGCACCGATGTCTGCCCAGGTGAGGGTGGGGTAGTTGAAGATGCTGCTGTACTTGGCCGCGCCGCTCAGCAACTGGTCCACCATTTCATCGCGGCCCGTACCCAGCGTTTCTGCTGCGCTGTAGAGGTAGAGCCCATGCCCGGCCTCGTCCTGCACCTTGGCCAGCAGGATGGTCTTGCGGCGCAGGCTGGGTGCTCGGGTGATCCAGTTGCCCTCGGGCAGCATGCCCACGATCTCGCTGTGCGCGTGCTGGCTGATCTGGCGCACCAGGTTCTTGCGGTAGCCGTCGGGCATCCAGTCGCGCGGCTCGATCTTCTGCTCGGCGTCCACTTTCTGCTGGAAGATGGATTCTTGTAAGCTGTCTGGCATGTTTTCAGAAAACGTATTGCGGGTGGCTAAGGTAGTGGACAGCTCCCTTCCGCGCGGGCTGATACTGCACATTTCCCGAAGCGCCGCCAACGGCTACTTTTGCCGGTCCGCAGGTGGCTGCTGCCTGCACAGTAATCCACGTATGCCCGATATTCCACCCCGCATGGCCCGATTC
>JAFDZY010000085.1 GCA_018266685.1 Bacteroidota bacterium | reverse complement strand
GTCCCGTGCGCCTTCCCGTTGAACTATCCGGAATTTCCGGATAGTTGTCTCCGGGGTCAGTTCGCCCTCCTCGAAGATCCGGCCCAGGTGCTCGTTCACCGTGCGCACATCCTTGTCGAAGAGTTAGGCGATCTTCTTCTGGCTCAGCTAAAAGGTCTCGTCCTCGAAGTAGACTTCGATGCGTACCTCGCCCTGCGGGGTGGTGTAAAAGATGATGTCGGAGGCGTTCATGTGTTTTGCGCCAAAGTGCGGGTGACGGATTCCCTGGCGCTGTTGAAGTGGCAACTTAATGTGGCTGGGCTGATCACGGATGGAATGGCGTGGGCGAAGTTCTGAACAGATGTAGTAGCGAAAGGTGAACTGCACACTGAGACGATACATTTCCGGGAATCAAGTAGTCTCTATGATCTCCTGGGTGGATGAATCGTGTTGCTTCCTATTTTGGAAGCCTCCGGCTGCCGGTTTTTACGTCAATACCCTCTATGTCCCAAGCAATGCAAGCTCAGATCAACTGCCCCAAGTGCGGCACACCCATCGACGTGAACAAGGTGCTCTTCGAGAAGGTGAGCAGCGAGGTCGGTCAACACTACGAGACCACCATTGCCAAGGAGCGTGAGGCACTAGCCGCGGAGAAGAAGAAGGTGGAGGACGCCCAAAAAGAAGTGGAGGCCCAAGTGAACGCCGCCGTTTCGCAGCAACTGACCAAAGCCAAGAAGGAACAGGAAGCCGATTTGCGCAAGACGATTAAGGGAGAGTTGGAGGAAGGAATGAATGCCCTGCAGCAGGAGTTGAACAGAAAGAGCGAGGAGGTGAAGGAACTCAACAAGACGAAGGCGGCATTAACCCAATTGCAACGCGAGAAGGAAGAATTGGCCGAAAAGATGAAGGTCGAAGCCGAGGAGAACCTGGCGGAACGCTTGGCAACTGTGAAGAAGGAGCAGGAACAGGCGATTCGATCCGAAGTGGAGGCCGCACAGAAAGTACTACAGGACGAGCTGACCGCGAAGAGCGAACAGATCAAGGAACTCAACAAGACCAAGGTATTGCTTGCACAAACCCAGCGGGAAAAGGATGAACAGGCCGAAAAGCTCAAGGCAGAGGCCGAAGCGCAGTTGAACGAGAAACTGGCCAAAGCGAGAGCCGACATCGCCAAGGCAGAGGCTGACAAACAGGAACTGAAACTGAAGGAGAAGGAAGACCTGATCGCCTCGCTGAAAACGCAGATGGACGATATGAAGCGCCGTGCCGAGCAGGGGTCCATGCAGTCGCAGGGCGAAGTGCAGGAACTGGCCATCGAGGAATGGCTGCGGGGCACGTTCCCGTTCGATAGCGTGGAGGAGATCAGCAAGGGTATACGAGGCGGTGATTGCATCCATCGAGTGCATGACCGAACGGGCCGTGAGTTGGGCTCCATCTACTACGAGAGCAAGCGTACCAAGCACTTTACCGAAGGCTGGATTGCCAAATTGAAGCAGGACATGCAGGCCGCCAAAACCCAAGTGGGCGTAATCGTGACGGAAGCCATGCCTGCCGACATGGAACGCATGGGTCAGCGTGATAGCATCTGGGTATGCACCTATGAGGAGTTCAAGGGCTTGTGCTTCGCCTTGCGCGAAATGATGCTGCAAGTAGGGCAGGCGGTCAGCGCCCAGCAGAACAAGGGCGACAAGATGGAAATGCTCTATAACTACCTCGCGGGTTCGGAATTCCGCATGCACATCGAGGCCATCGTTCAGAGCTTCACCAAACAGAAGAACGATATTGCTTCGGAGCGCCGTGCCTATGAACGTATTTGGAAGGAACGAGAGAAGAACTTGGACTTGGTGATCTCGAACACCGCTCAGATGTATGGCTCTATCAAAGGGATCGCGGGCAACGCAATCGCCCCGGTCCAGAGTTTGGAACTGCCGCCCGCGCAGGATGCAGAGTTGGATTTCGAGTAGAACAGGTGGTCAATTCCGTGAGTGATGCTGAAGAAGATCATTTCCATTCAAAACGTAGGCCGCTTCTCCAGCCTGACGGCCGATTCCGGCAATCAAGGAGAGTTCGCCAAGCTCAATGTCATCTACGCACGAAATGGTGATGGCAAGAGCACACTATGCGATCTCTTCCGGTCATTGGCGCAGAACGATCCTGCGTATGTCGTAGGGCGAAAGCGATTCGGCAATGGCGCTGCAAGCAAGGTGGAGATCCTGTTGGGCAGTAGTCCGAATTGCAAGGCTGAATTCAGCCCGCAAGGCTGGACTACACAGCCCCAATGCGTACTGCCCAAGATCATGATTTATGATGAGCGCTTTGTGGTGGAGAATGTGCTCGTCGGGCATCAAGTTGAAGCGGCGCAGCGGCGCAGTCTGTTCGGGCTGGTCATCGGCGCTCAGGCAATCGCGTTGGAGGATCGCGTTGCGAAAGCAGGAGAAGCTCAAAAGACAGCAACGACCGAGTATGCTGCTGCCGAGGTGAACGCAAAGGCACTGCTTCCCACGGGATGGACATTTGCAGATTGGCGTCGACTACCCGCCGTGGACCGAATCGAGGAATTGATTCGAGAAAAGGAAGAAGAGTACAAAAGGGCCAACACCGCAGCGACCAATGCTGCCGCCATAAAGTCCAAAGCCCTCCTTGCGCCCCTTGTGCTTCCCGAAGTTCCCGCCGACCTGATGGAAGTATTGGCAACCTCGTTGGAAGGAACAACAGCAGATGCGATGGAGGTTGTCAAAGCCCACTTGGAGAAGCACAAGAACATTGACCTGAATTGGCTGGAACAAGGATTCGAAGTCGGGGCGGCGAAGGAGTGCCCATACTGTGCTCAGAACACTGTGGGGTCGGAACTGGTCCAACTTTACGCGAGCATATTCAATGAAGCTCTGAGGAACCAGCAGCAGCGCATCAATGAGATCGAGGCTGCCGTGAGCAGTGGCTTTGGAGAAGTCGGTCGGCTCCGCCTGAAGCAAGTATTCGACACGAACGGTTCTGAGCAGCAGTGGTGGAAGGACACAGGAGGTCTGTCGATCAGCCTGAGTTCCGACATGAATGTGGATCAGGTGGTCGATCGAATGGCCGGTGTCGAAACCACCGTACACAACGTGTTGAAGCGCAAGCGGAACAACCCGAACCAAACGATCACGCTCAGCGATACCGAAATGCAAGTGCTGAATGCTTGGCGCGGCTGTGTCGATGGGGCGAAGTCCTACCATGATTCACTGTCACAGGCAAATGCCGCGATCAGAAAGCATCAGTCAGGCATTGCATCATCGAACGCCGAGCAAGTATCGAAGGAGCTTGACCGTTTCAAGGCAACACGGGCGCGCCATGCCACCAATGCGGTCGCTGCCTTTGCCCGAATGGAGCAAGCTGAACAGAAGAAGGGGCGGGCTGACACGGAAAAGACCAACGCCAACACAGCGCTCAGGGCAGAATCCATCAAGATGTTCAAGGAATATGGTGGACGTATCAATCAGAATTTGACCGCTTTCGGAGTGGCTTTCCGGATCAAGCAAACAGGCGTGAATTTCACAGGCGGAAAACCGTCCGGGGAGATTGTTATCGAGATGCTGAATAACGAGATCAAGACAAGTGCTGCCGATGCGGGAGATCCGAGTAGGCCGTCCCTTCTCAACACGTTGAGCAGCGGGGATAAGAGCACACTGGCATTGGCGTACTTCCTTGCCGTTCTGGACACACAGGACAAGGCCAATAGCGTGGTCATATTCGATGATCCGTTCCATCGGCAGGATAGTGCACGGAAGGGGAGAACGATAGAACGGATCAAGGATGTTGCATCGGCCTTCGGGCAAACGATCGTCCTGTCACATGACTTGGATTTCGCTCGTGATGTCGAACGGATCCAGATTGATGATGTGCGCACATTCGTTTTGCACCACAAGGATGGAACCTCTGTTCTGAAGCAGCATGACCTCCCTGCTCTAGCAACGAAGCCACATATCAAGGACTACAAGGTCCTTGAGGACTTCGTCACGAATCCATCAAACGATGATGAGTGTTGCAGGTCTGTAGTGCGAGCAATGCGGCCAGCTTTGGAAGGTTATTTCCGGGTCAAGTACCCGAGCCAGTTCAAGAACAATGATTGGTTGGGGGATATGATTAAGAAGATTAGGGAAGCTTCATCAGATTCACCTATAACGGCATCGAAAGGCAAAGTTGAAAGCCTTGAACAAGTCAATGACTATTCCAAGAAGCACCATCACTCTGATTCGGATGCTGAACCTATTGACCATAACGAGCTATTGAACTACGCGAAGCAAGCACTGTGTATCATCCACGGATAGTAGTGGTGGAAATTGCATTCCGCGTGAGCGATTGCGGCGGCACCCCGCAGCGAGGAACGAGCGAGGAGTACAGCGGAAAGCGCGACCCGGCTGCATTTGAGCCGGGGTACGCCCTAATCGACACCTTCACCCCACCACTCCC
>JAFDZY010000084.1 GCA_018266685.1 Bacteroidota bacterium | reverse complement strand
CCGGCACCGAGATCGTCTCCATCATGTTCGAGATGAAGAACGAGAACGACGGCACCGCCACCAAGAAGAAGAACGAGGACTTCCTCAAGGAACTCGACAAGGACCGCAATGAAAAAGGGTGCGAATACGCGGTGCTCGTCACCCTGCTGGAGCCCGACAACGAGCTCTACAACGGCGGCATCGTGGACGTGAGCCACCGCTTCCCGAAGATGTACGTGGTGCGGCCCCAGTTCTTCATCCCCATCATCACCCTGCTGCGCAACGCCGCGCAGAACAGCTTGAAGTACAAAACGGAACTGGCCCTGGTGAAGGCGCAGAACATCGACATCACCAACTTCGAGGACCAGCTGGAGGCGTTCAAAGCGGGCTTTGGGCGCAACTACGAACTGGCCGCCAAACACTTCCAGAAGGCCATCGACGAGATCGACAAGAGCATCGATCACCTGCAGAAAACGCGGGAAGCACTGGTAGGGACCGACCGGCAACTGCGCCTGGCGAACGACAAGGCACAGGACGTGACGATCAAGAAGCTTACACGCGGGAACCCGACGATGGCGGAGAAGTTCGCGGAGTTGAAGAAGGCGGGTCCGGGGGAGGAAGGGATGATGTGATCAAGGGCGATCAGGAACACCAGAGACCATCCCCTTCCACTGGGGTCCGGAAGTGTAGGCAGTGTTCAAGTAGAAACCCTGCCGAGTTTGCGCTCCAATGGATCACGGTATTCCCAAGATCCTTGATCGCTCAATACCGGTCCAACTTCGCCAACCGCTTGATCCGCTTGCGCTGGTAGTCAGCGGCCTCGGTGAACAACGGGCCGCTGGTGGGCAACACGACCAGGGTGATGGAAACCACGATTTCCTCCTTCGGGTCGATTTCCCCGAGCACGCACACGATGCCTGCTTCATCCGGGCCTTCCTCCACGACGACCACGGGGATCTTGGTCTTCAGGGTGATAGGTGTACCGCGCTCGCGTAGCAACTGGGTGAGGTCCCGCGTCCCATTCACCATAAAAGGTGTGGCTGCGTTCAGGCGTTCGGCCAAGGTGACCGGAACCGTAGGAGCGGTTCGGGCTGCGTTCGTTCGCGTGGGCCTTCTGCGGTTCCCATCTTTCGCTTTCCGATGTGTCTTGCGCAACAGTCCTTGAACATCCCCCTCCATGCGGTCCAAGGTGAAGAGGATGAGTTCGTGCTCCGGCGGTTGTCCCGTTTCAAACAAGGCACGCAACTTTTCGTACGTCCCGTGGCGCAACACTAAAATGGTCTCCAGGATCAATTCCAGGAAAGTCTCTTCATCCGGGCTGATCTTGGTGAGCTTGAGGAAGGGCACCGCGAAATCCGGATGCAGGAAGGCCGCATAGGCGAGGATCGCCTTGATGCGCGGTTGCGCCAACACAGCGGGATCGAGCTTTCCCGTACCAGGCCCCCACGGCTTGCCGATCCGGTCCTCCTTCACGGCTTCCGCGTACATCGCCTCCAGCTCACCTATGGCTTCCTCGGTCAACGCAGGTGCCACGGCGATGTGATGCACCAACCCATCGTGGGCCACCACCCCATCGTAGGTCATCAGCGCCATCTCCACCAAGGGATACGGCTGGCCCAGCTTGGCACCCAATGGCTCGGTGAGGTTCTTCACATGGTAGAACACTTCGGCATCCACATCGAAACAGATGGTATGCTCCGGCATATCGCGCAGCACACGTGCCTGTATGCGCCGCATGCGCCCTACGGCGCGCAACATGGGGATGTACAGGTCGGGATGATCGAGCGCGCCATCTTCGGCAAACTCATCCAGCAGTTCCGCGTCCTGGACCAATTGCCTGCGGCATTGCACCAAAAGCATCGCGCCATGCTTGGCGAATTCATGCACCTCCTCACCCTCCGGCACAAGGCCGTGTGCCGAGCCGACATAGTGCAGGAGAGCGGTGTAGGCCACGATGAACTTGCCCGCCTTGTCCCGAGGTAATAGCATGGCACGAAGCTACATGGAGCAAGGCGTGTACCTCACAGCCCTTCCACCACCCGCTTCAGCGCCGCGCGCACATCGCCCGCGATCGCTCCGAGCTGCCCGTTCTTCACGGCCATCATGCTGGCCACGGGATCCACGGCGGAGACTTCCACCTGGCCCGGGGCGTGTTCCTGCACGATCACGTTGCAGGGCAGCATGGTGCCGATGTGCGGCTCGGCCGTCACGGCCTGGTGCGCGAACGGCGGGTTGCAGGCACCGAGGATCTTGTAGCGCCGGAAATCCACGCCCAGCTTGTTCTTCAGCGCGGCCTGCATGTCGATCTCGGTGAGGATGCCGAAGCCTTCCTGCTTCAAGGCCTCAGTGACATTTGCGATAGCGGCATCGAAGTCGGTGGAAAGGGTCTTGGAGAAATGGTAGCTCATGGTGCAATGGTTTTCCAATGGTATGCAAAGGTTGGTGATCCTGCCGGTGCTCGTTGTGAGCTTTGTCACCGGTAGAATTGGGTGCCGTGCTGAGCAGCATTCCGCAGCGATGGATCACCGTGCAAGCCCACATGAACCCTTGATGTTGATGTCGATCGCATGATACTTCCTATGATCATGCTGATCACCGCCGAAATGCACGATGGCACGCGGATAACCCGGCGCGTGGTGGTCCGCTAGCGCGATCGGGTGCGCGATACCTTCGCGCCATGACGCCACCGAAAAGCGATCGCGCCCACATCGACCTCAGCTTCCTCAGCGGCCCGCGCTCGCGCTGGAAGGAGTTCAAGACGCTCCTGAAGATCGCCCAGCAGTTCTTCTACGGCTTCCGCAAGCTGCACTTCGTGGGGCCGTGCGTCACCTTCTTCGGCAGCGCGCGGTATGGTGAGGACCATCCGTACTACAAGACCACCCGGTCCATTGCACGGCGTGTAGGCCGCGTGGGCTTCACCGTGATGACCGGCGGAGGCCCCGGCCTGATGGAGGCCGCGAACCGCGGTGCCAAGGACGTGGGCGCCACCAGCGTGGGCTGCAACATCGTGTTGCCACACGAACAATCCGCAAATCCTTACCTCGACGTGGACCTCACCTTCGACCACTTCTTCGTGCGCAAGGTGCTGCTGCTGAAGTACAGCATCTGCTTTGTGGTGATGCCGGGTGGCGCAGGGACCATGGACGAGCTCTTCGAGACCGCCACGCTGATCCAGACCGGCAAGGTGAAAGGTTTTCCCATAATCCTCTACGGAAAGGATTTCTGGGCCCCGGTGTTGGACCAATTGAAGTTGATGGTGGAGAAAGGCACCATCAGCCAGGGCGAAATGGATTTCATCCACGTGGTGGACAACGTGGAAGAGGCAACCGAGGTATTGCAATCTGAACTGGTGAACATGTGGGAACAACGCAAAGGCAAAGGCGGCGACCTGCCTGCCTGGTGGTTCCTGCACCAACCGATCAAGGGCAAGACCTTCTTCGAGCGGAAGGAGGCGCGCGGCTGACCGGATAACACAATGTTAACCCGGCCCAAAGACTGGGGCAACCGGGGGCGGGGACTTTTGCGGCGCAAATGACAACCCCTGTCCGCATGCGACCGTTCCGCACCCTCATCCCGCTCGCGCTTTTACTCCTTTCGTTCGCTGCGCGTGCCCAGCAAGGCACCATCACCGGGCTGGTACTGGCCGCAGAGCAGGGGAAGCAGGAGCCACAACCCTTCACCAGCGTGGCGATCAGGGGTACGGACATGAGGGCTACCACCGACATGGACGGTCGGTTCAGCTTGGTGGCTTCGCCTGGTACATACGTGCTGGTGGCGAGCTTAGTGGGCCATGCCAACATCGAACGGGAAGTCACCTTGGCCAAGTCCGCCACGGTGCATGTGGAACTGATGTTCGAGGAAGGCGGCGTGGAAATGGCGTCGGTGGTGGTTGTGCGCGAGCGCCGTGTGGACACGGATGCGGCAGTGATGATGGCCGTGCGCAACAGCGATCAACTGGCCAACGGCGTTGGGCGTGAACAGATCGCCAAGGGTCAGGACCGCACCGCTGCGGATGTGGTGAAGCGCGTGCCCGGCATCACCGTGCAGGACGACCGTTTCGTGGTGGTGCGCGGCCTGGCGGAGCGGTACAACACCGTGCTGTTGAACGGCGTGGCAGCGCCCAGCCTTGAACCTGACCGCAAGGCGTTCAGCTTCGACCTGTTGCCCAGCAGTGCCTTGGACCGCATCATGGTGTACAAGAGTGGCGCACCGGAACTGCCGGGCGAGTTCGCCGGCGGCATCATCGAACTATCCACCAT
>JAFDZY010000083.1 GCA_018266685.1 Bacteroidota bacterium | reverse complement strand
TTCACGGTGATGTTCACCATGTACACGCCGCTGGCGATGTCCTTGGGCAGTTGCAGGATGGTGCTGAAGCGCTCGCCGCTGTTGCCGAACTCCTTGGCAAACACCTGCTTGCCGTAGATGTCCTGTACGTCCACGGTAATGTTCTGGTCCGCATCCTGCAGGCCGCCGATGCTCAGGTTCACCAAGCCATCGCGCACCGGGTTCGGCCACATCGTGGTCTCACCGAAGCTGGCCTGTTCCATTTGGCCACCAAGCACGGTTCCGGAATTGTCGATGGTGATGGTGCAGGTTTGGCCGCAGAAGCCGCTCCACACCGTGCCCAGCTTCACGTTAACCAGCACGCTGTAGGTGGAGCCGTTGGCCAAGGGCGGCGCTACGGTGTTGTTCCACTTCAGTTGCAGGATGTACGTGTTGCGCGTGAACACCTGGTCGTAGCCTTCGCTGTTGTTGAAGATGCGGAACTGGTACTGCGAGGCGCCCGGCACCGGGGTGGCATAGATGAAGCTGTTGTTCGTCGGCGGGTTGAACGCGCGGGTCTCATTGCAGGAGTGCCCGTAGTTCGGTGCCGGGATCAACTGGCTGCAGGGTACCAAAGGTGCCAATCCGGTTTCGCAACCGTTGCCGAAGTGGGCGCTGGTCACAGGCCCTGCCTCGTTGGTGCGCACACGTGCGAAGTAGTGAACACCAGGCACCAGCGGGTTGGAAACCATGTCCCAGAAGTGGACATAGGTGGTAGTGCGCACGATGCGGCGGATGAAGCCCGCATCGGGGTTGCTGAACTCGAACTGGTACTGTGTGGCACCGGTAACCTTGTTGCAGTACACCTTGTTGCCGGGCGCGTTGGTAAAGATGCCGCACTCGGTAGGCAGGATGTACCCGGGACCCGGGGGCAGGCAGAAGCTGTGGCCGAAGCCGTAGCTCGGGCTTGCCGGGGTGCCCGTGGGCGAGGAGAAGCCGTCCACGCTGGCATCGAAGAGGTCGCGCAGCAGCAGGCCGCCGGTAGGCGTGCGCAGCTCCCAGTAGCCGTTGCCGTTGGCGCAGCAGAGGCCGTCGCCAAACGCATCGGTGATGTACAGCTGGAAGCAGTTGCCGTTGTCCGTGGCCAAGCAGTGGTTCTCGCTCACCAAGGTGTTGTTGCCCAGCGTGCCGTTCTGTGCCACCATGTTGAAGGCCTCATCGTAGATCTGCCAGCTCAGGCCGGAGGCATCGTTGTCGGTCATGATGTTCACCACCACAGCCTCGCCGCCTACGTTCATGCCACTCACTGTGCTGGCATCATTGGCTGGGATTTCATCAGCCACACCGTTCGGCATGCTTGCTGAAACCGTCAACGTTTGCCCGTTGCCTGCTTCGGCAGGCACCGTGGGCAGGGTGATGTTTGCCGACTGGCCATAGGCGAGGTTGCCTGTCCAGTTGTAAACGTGCGAGGCACCGCCGGAAAGGCCGTAGGTGATCTGCACGCTGGTCAGGTTGTTGTCGCCGTTGTTGAGCAGGGTGACCTGCGGCGCCATGGATGAACCGCAGAGCAGGCCCGCAGCAGGATTGATGATGGCCGTAATGGCCGCATCGTTCAGCGCCGGGTGTTCCACCATCATGCCAAAAGTGCCTTCCACACCGGTACCGCCGGTATTGTACACCAGCAGGCGGTACTCCGTGTTCGGGGTCACGTTCATTACATGCAAGCCGCTGGCATCCGTTACGCAACCCGCGTTGCCGGTGGCGCCCACGCCGGCGCATGCACCGGTGAACCGGGCATAGTCAAGCGTGGTGGCCGTGTACGTGGCATTGTCGCCGTTGTCCACCAAAGTGAGCAGGGCATGGGTGTAATTGCCGCTGTTGAAGGTGAACCACACGCCTTGCACAGGCAGTGAGCCCGAACAGGTGGTGGGACCGTCCACCGTGGCACACGTGGTGGTATAGGTTGCGGGCGTACCCGTGCCATCGGCCACGTTGTTGGTAAGCGTAGTGGCATCGGCGCACGCATCGTTGGCTGGCGGGGTACAAATCGGGCTGCAGTTCACCGAGAGGGTGTAGGTACCCTCGGCGGCACCTGCGCCATGCACCGCGACCCAGTAGGAGGTGCCCGTGGTTACGTTCACGGTTACCGTGCTCGATCCGCTGGCGCAACCCATGCCGTCATCGTTCATGGATACACAGCCCAGGTTGTTGCAGTCCGTACCGGTGAACACCGAGATGCGCGTGTCGAAGTCCGAAGCACCGCAGGTGCTGAAGGTGACCGCTTCATCCGCCGTGGCCGTGTACAGCCACCAGTTCTGTCCACCGGTGCTTGCCGCGCCGTTGAAGTCGCAGGTGTTGGCAGGCATGTTGTGGGGGACGCCCGTAGTGGTGCCGAGGTAACTGTTTCCGCAGAGCACCGGCGTAGCGGTGGCGCAGGTGTTGTTCGGCGTGATGCACTGTGTGATGGCCTCCCAACCGGCATAGTTACCACTGGCATCGCTCACAAAGGCGAAGGTGAGGCAACCGCTTGCGTTGTTGCTGGTGAAGGGGCCAGGCAGGTTGCTGTTCAGGTTGCCCCACCATCCGCCCGTGCCGTACTGCGTAGGTCCATAACCCACTCCGTTGGCACTGGCAAACTTCGGCGAAGCCGTGGAGGGTCCGTTGAAGACGAACAGCTTGTCCCAGCTATCTTCCGTGTAGAAGCTGCTGAAGAGCACACGCACCTGGTCGCCGGGTGTGGTGCGGCAGTAGGTCTTCACCCAATTTGCGTTGTCGCTGTAATTGCCGGAGGTGCCGCCATTATCCACAAATGCGTCTCCGCAGGCAGCACCGGTGCTGAAATTCAGCGGGCCGGCCCAGAAGCTGTAGTTGCCTCCACCGCAGTTGGAACGGACATATACCGTGTAGGCCGTGTTGCTGGTAAGCCCGGACACGCTGGCCGTGATTACCCCAGCAGCTGTGCTTCCACTGGCCACCAGTCCGGTGGCTCCGCTACCGGCTGCACCGCTGGTGCGCACTTCCCAATCGTAACCACCAGAGGGGTTCGCAGGGCTTGCGGTCCAAGAGAAGCTGGCCGTAGTAATTCCGGCTGTACCGACCACGAGGGCCGAGGGCGCCACACAGCTCGGGGCCGGAAGCACCGTGAAGCAGTAGTCTTCCGTTTCACCCCAACTATAGCTGGATTGCCCGTAGTTGGTGCTGCTGGAGAAGCCTTCCACATTTACCACGCGCATCCGGGTGTTCCCCAAAGTTGCCGTGGCGGGCACGGTAATGCTGCCGGTTACGGTCTGGCTTCCCGAAGCGTTTACCGCTTGGGCGTAGGCCGTTTCACCGGCATCGGCGAAGTCGCCGTCCTGGTTCCAGTCAATGTAGATGCCGAAACCGTTGCCATAAGTGCCGCCACAGGTGGTCATCGTCAGGCTGAACGGCACAGGCTGTGTCTGCATTGCAGAAGGTCCTGCCACAGAACCGGTATAGTTGGCGTAGCGTTGGTTCAGGGATCCCGGTCCAGGAGCCGTGGTGCCGCACGTGCTGCTGTTGTTCATGGTGCCTACGGTCACATTGGTGATGTCCTCATCACCCGTGTAGTTGGCATAAACCGCAGGGTATGCTCCGCACACGCAGCCATCACCCATGGTGACCTGCACTGGGGTACTGTATGCGGTATCGGCACTTGCAGTGCAAATCACTTGGCAACGGTAGTACTTGGCTGCCGTTTGGCTTGTGGTCTGCGTGGAAGCTGTTCCCAACGTATCCACACCCACCGTGAAGGCTGCATCATCTGCACTCTCCCACAGGTAGGCAATGCCCAGGCCGGTGATCAGGTTCTGTAGGCTCAGGTTGAAGTTGGCCGAGATGCAAGCCGTGGATACACTGCTGATCGTATTACCCGGAACAGGGGTTCCGTTACATACCACGGCTTGGAGAACCGTGAAGCAATAGTCCTCGGTTTCACCCCAAGTGTAGCCACTCTGTCCATAGTTGGTGGCGTTGTTATAGTTCTCCACGTTCACCACGCGCATGCGTGTAGTACCCACGTTTGCCGTCAAGGGGACGACAAAGGAGCCGGTCACCGTTTGGTTGCCCGATCCGTTGGCCGTTTGGCCATACACCTTTTCACCGGCATCGGCAAAGTCACCGTCCTGGTTCCAGTCAATGTACATGCCGAAACCGTTGGAGTAACTACCTCCGCAAGTGGTCATCGAAAGGCTGAAGGACACTGGATCCCCTTGTGAAGCCGATGGTCCTGCCACAATACCGGTGTAGTTGCTGTACCGGTTCTGGATGGAACCCGATCCCGGAGCAACCGTGGCGCAAGTGCTGGAATTGTTCATAGCACCCACGGTCACGTTGCTGATGTCCTCATCGGCCGCGCTGCTGGCATATACCCCTGGATAGGTGGTGCATTGGCAACCATCACCCATGTTCACTTGCAGGGGCGTGGTATAGGCCGTGTCGCTGGTGGCCGTGCACACCACTCTGCAACGGTACCAAGTGGTGTCCGTTTGGGTGGTGGTGTAGGTGAGGTTTGTGCTGGTCCCCGTACCGTTCGCCCAAGTGGTACCATCCGTGGAGGATTGCCATTGGTAAGCATAGCCGGTCACAGTACCGGGGTCGTTGCCCAAGCCCAAGGTGAAGTTGGAGGACATGCAGGCAGCTGCGGGTCCTGTAGTGGCACCTGGATCAGGCAAGCCGGCGCAGGGCGTCAGTTCCACCACGGAGATGTCGTCCACGTACATGTAGGAGTTCGTACCACCTGTAGCCGTGTGCTTCTGGAAGCCGATGTAATATACCCCGGAGGTAGCCGGCGTAAAGTCGATCACATCCTGGTGTACCGCCCCGTCGTTGATGGGGGAATGGTCCACCAGCACAGTGGTCATGCTGGCTTCAGCCGCACCGCTACCGTAGGCTACTTTCAGGGCATCCACGTAGAAGTTGTATGCGTTGGAGTACTTGTAGCTCAGGCGGTAGGAAGAACCACCGTTGAGATTGAGCCCCGGCGTGTACAACCAAGAATCGGAGTTCTGGTTGTAGCCGTAGGCACGGGCCGTTGGAGCGGTCATGCCTGCTGGCGGGAAACCATAGGTTTGCCAGGTTGGCCCTGTGATGGTTTGAACGGACATGCAGGACGGGATGGCCGGTGTGCTCACCGAGCTGAAGTCTTCCGCATAAGGCACGTTCGTGGCCACGCACGGAGTTGTGAAGCCCACTCCCGCGCTCCACGGGCTGAGGGTGGCGCCGCCATCGCATACCGATTGCACGAACACCGTGTAGGGGGTGTTGGGCGTGAGCGGGCTGATGGCAAAGGCTGGGGCACCACTGGTTGCGTTGGCATTGATCACAGTGTCCACACCGGTGATCACCAGGTAGTTGTAGTTGTTAGCACCGTTGTTGGTCCAGCCCAGGTCGGCACCCGTCGCCATGATGCTGCTCACCACCGGGATGGGCGGAGCGCAGGGCGGCGGGGGCAGGATGGTGAAGCAGTAATCCTCCGTTTCACCCCAAGTGTATGCCGTTTGCGCATAGTTGGTGGTGGTTGGGAAGGTGGTTTCATTCACCACCACGCGCATGCGGGTGCTGCCTTGTGTTGCACCATAAGGCAACATGAAGCTACCTGTTTCGGTGTGGTTTCCAGAGGCACCGGCCGGTTGGCTGTACACCAATTCACCGGCATCGGCAAAGTCGCCGTCCTGGTTCAGGTCAATGGCGATCTGGAAGCCATTGCTGTAACTACCTCCGCAGGTGGTCATGGTCAAGTTGAAGGAAACCATGTCGCCCGGGGCGGCGGAAGGCCCGGTCACTGAACCGGTGTAATTACTGTAACGGTTCTGAATGGAGCCGGCACCTGGGGCAAGGGTGGTGCAATCGCTGGTATTGGTCATGCTGCCCACGGTCACCTCACTGATGTCCTCATCCGCCGTGCTGCTGGCGTAGATGGCGGGATATCCGCAGGAGGTACACACGCTGCCCATGGTTACTTGTACCGGATTGCTGTAGGCGGTGTCAGGGCCGGAAGTGCAGATTACCATGCAGCGGTACCACGTATCGCTGGTTTGGTTGGTTACAACTTGGGAAAGCCCCGTTCCCAGCAAGCCCACGTTCACAGTAAAGGCGGCATCATCGGCGCTTTGCCACTGGCGTACCACGCCAGCACCTGCCGTGGTGTTCTCAAAGCTCAAGGTGAAGCTGTTGCCACTGGGGCAGGCTTCTGCCACGGTGCTCAGGGTATTGCCCGGGTTAGGCACACCGCTGCATGCCACAGGCACGCAATCGCCCACATTGGTGACGCCCACTACCCAATTGGATGACGGGCCATTGAGCGTGAAATTCTGCAGGTCGCCGTTGTTGGCGTAGGCGGTGAGGTCGTACAGCGTGGTATCGTTGGTGTTGGTGCCATTGGCCGTTGCCTGGTCAAAGCGGTAATAGCCCACCAGTCCGGTCTCATAGCCGCAAGAAGCGGTGTTCATGTTGGCTTGGATCGCACTGGCCTGCAGCGCGGTGTTCCAAATGCGCACTTCATCAATCTTGCCGGGGAAATTGCGGCCGGTGCCATTGCTCCAGTCACCAATCTCCGTTCCGTTTGGCGAGGAGGCGATATTGAAAGTCGCTGGATTGTTGGCCACTTCCACACCTCCCACGTAGAGGCGCATGGTACTGCCGTCATACGTTGCGGCCACGTGCTGCCAAGTGTTCAAGGAAAGGGTATTGGCGGCACTGAGCACTTCGTGCCATGCACTGCCATCCCCCAAATTGAAGCTGAGCGTACCGCTGGCACCGCAGCGGATCATGTATCCGGTGGTGTTGTTGCCTTCGTTGTTAACGATGTTGCCCTGCCACGAGGAGGCACGCCAAGCCGTGGGGTAGATCCAAGCCTCCAGGGTGATCTGGCTGCCAGAAATGTTCAAGGATGGCGGATTGCCCAGGACGACTTGATCATTCACGCCGTCAAAGCTCAGTGCGTTCTTCCCGTCGTTCGTGCAATCAAACGTGACCGGGGCCAAGGTGTCGTTACACAGGGAAACGTCATTGTGCACCAGGCTGATGGTCACTGTGCTCAGGTCCGCGAAAGGCCCAAGGATATACGCTGTATCCACAACGGTGGCGGTGGCCACGGCACCGGGGTTGCCGGCATAGTCGCTATTGATGGCCACACTGGAAGCATCGCCCAAACTGGTGAGTTGCACACCCACGTAGAACTGGCCGTTGCCGCAATCCGGAACCGTAAATGTACTCGCCACGGGTGGGTAACAGGCCGGATTGAGGTCCACGCTGATGTCATCCACGTACATGTAGTAGCCGTAGTTCGAGGCGGGTGCATAGCGGTGGAAGCCGATGTAGTAGACCCCCGTGGTGGCCGGAGTGAAGACTGCTGTGTCCTGGTGTACCAATCCGTCCGTGATCGAGGGATGATCGATCAAGGTGGTGGTCATTGCAGCGGCATTGGGGTTGTTGCCGTAAGCCACAGCCAGTGCATTGGTGTAGAAGCTGTACTGGTTGGAGTACTTGTACATCAGGCGGTAGGTGGTGCCTGCCGTAAGGTTCAAGGGTGCCGTGTACAACCAAGCGCTGGAATCTGCTCCCGCTTCCATGTCGCCATAGTTGCGCGCGCACGGGCCGGTCATGCCCGTAGGCGGAGTGGCGTACGAATCCCAATCCGGACCGCTGGGCACCTGCTGGGTCATGCACGCAGGGAGGGCTGGCACGGTAACTGCGCTAAAGTCTTCCAGGTAGGGAACATTGGTGGGGTCACAGAGGGTTTTGAACGTTGCTGGTCCGGTCCACGGGCTGGTATCGCCCACGGCGCAGATGGCGCGCACATAGAAGCTGTAGCCTGTATTGGCCGACAGGCCGCTGGTTACGTCTGTTGTGTCACCCGCAGCCGTGCTGCCGGATGCAACTACCGCACTGGCACCGTCACGCACCTCCCATTGGTAGCCGTTGCCAGGGTTGCTGGTGCTTGCTGCCCAAGAGAAGCCTGCACCATCATTGGCCAGTGAATCCACGTACGCGGCCAAGGACGGTTCGCAGCTCGGAGTGGGCACCACGGAGATGTCATCCAAGTACAGGTAGTATTGATCCGCAATGGAGTAACACTTAAACCCGATGTTGTACACCCCGGTGGTAGCTGGTGTAAAGTCCACCGTGTTGGTATGCGGGGTGTTGTCATTGATGGTGGCATGGTCGGCCAATGGCGTGGTCATATACGCCTCGGCAGCACCGGCACCGTAGGAAACGGACATTCTTTCCACATAGAACGTGCTGTTGTTTCCATACTTGTAGGAAAGCCTGTAGCTGGTGCCCCCGGTGAGGTTCAACCCTTGGGTGTAGATCCAAGAGTCCATGTCAGGGCTGCCACCACTAGTGTAACTCACGCGGGCGACATTCCCGGTATAACCGGTGGCCGTTGTTGTGGTCCACGGATTTCCACTAACCGTCTCGATGCTCATGCATGCCGGGATGGCCGGCACGGTAACGCCATCAAAATTCTCGGTGTAGGGCACGTTGGCGGAGACACAGGGCGTGGTGAAATTGAACGGTCCAGCCCAAATGCTGAACAGGCCGCCACAATCGCTGCGCACGTACAGGTGATATTGTGTGTTGGCCGCCAACAACGCCGTGCTGGCGGTGGTATCGCCGGCCGCATTGTTGCCGCTGTCCACCAATCCGGTTGCCCCGCTGCCGCCCACGCCGCTGGTGCGCACTTCCCACTGGTAGCCGTTGGCCGGCAAGGAAATACTGGGATTCCACAGCAAATCGGCAGCTGTCGCCATAACGTTTTGTGCGGTCAGGCCATTCGGAGCCAAGCAGCTCGGGGGAGTGACCACATTAATCGTGTAGTCTTCCGTCTCACCGTTGGAAGTACCGCAGGCCAATGGCGTGCCTGTATAGGTATTGTGAATCCGCATGCGATAACTGCCGAGTGCAGTTCCAGGCGGAACGGTGATGCTGCCTGTGTAGCTGGTTTGATACACGGTCCCATCAAACATTTGCTCTCCGGCATCGGCAAAATCAAAGTCATTGTTCCAATCCACCCAAATCCTGAAGTGGAACGTATTCGAGCCACTTCCAAAGACGGCGCTGAAGTTGAAGGACCCTCCACTTGTGTCAGAAACAGCCATTGCACTGTAATTGCCATAGCCGCCTGTAGCGTATCCGGTTCCGGTGTTCCCAATGTTGGCGAAACCGCTTGTGGTGGTGAAATTGTTGATGTAGTAGCTCGTGTTGTTGCCCGCAGCCGCGCAGTATCCGTTGTAGAAGCTCAGCGGGCCTGTCCACGCACTGGTATCACCGGCGGTGCAGATAGCACGCACATACACGTAGTGCGTGGCATCGCTGGGGATGGTGCCGGAAGTAACACTGGTGTCCGGAAGGGCTGTAATGCCCGTGGACTCAAGCCCCGTGGCACCGCTACCGGCGGCACCGCTGGCCCGCACTTCCCATTGGTAGCCAATGGAGGGGTTGCTGGTACTGGCCACCCAACGGATCAAAACGGAAGTAGACGCAGGCGTCACTGCCAGGCCTGTGGGCTGTATGCAGCTTGGGGGCGCTGTGATGTTCAAGGTGTAGTCCTCAAATGCACCCAAGGTGCCCGTGTAGCAGGGGGAGGAAGGACCGGCATCGGTATCCGTGCCGCCAATGCGCATGCGGTAAGCGCCCAAGGCATGGGTGCCCACATTGAACGAGGCGTTCAACGTGGTGGGGTTGGCGGCAGCGGAAAGCCCGGTGTACACCAATTCACCTGCGTCGTCGAAATCCAAGTCGTTGTTCCAATCCACCCAGATCTTGGTGCCGTAGGTGGTGCCGGTGGCATACGTGATGGCCACGTTGGCGTTCAAGGTTTGCTGTACATCCCCACCGGAAATTGCGGTGTAGTTGCCGTAGTTGCCCGTTTCCGCACCGGTAGTGTTGTTCAGGGTGCCGAAGGCCACATTAGTGATGCCCGTACCGGAAACAGAGGTAGGTGCAGGCTTGCAATAGCCGAAGAACAGCGTGCCGGAGGCGCTCCACGTGCTGTAGTCGCCCGATCCGCAGTTGGCGCGTACATAGAAGGTGTAGGTGCTGTCCTGCAGCAATGGCGTGGCCACAGCCGTGGTGATGCCTGCGCCCACGGTGCCGCTGGCCTGCAGGCCGGTGGCACCGCTGCCGCCAGCGCCGGAGGTACGCGCTTCCCACTCATAGCCGTTGGCCGGGTTGCTCACGCTGGCCACCCAGTTCAGGTTTGCGCTGTTCAGGGAAGCAATGGTGGCCGTAACATTCAGCGGAGCAACACAGCTGGGCGAAGGAGCCAGCATCAGGTTGTCCACGCCGATGTCGGTGGTGCCCCCACCGGTGGCTTGCAAGCGCACCACGGTTGTTGCCACGTTGCTGTTGAAGTCATAGAATTTATTGGCCCAAGCGGCAGAAACGGCCAAGGTGTTGCCCACTTGGGTGAAGTTGGCACCGCCATCGGTGGACACCATTACTTTCAGTCCTTCGGAACCCGAAACGCTGGTGTTGATGTAATCGAAGGTGAGGCGGGTGGGGCCCGTGGCAGCGGTCATGTCGATGAACAGGTCCAAGGAGCCGCTGGCAGTGGTGCCATAGCTGTGGAAGCGGGCACTATGCGCACCGGTGGAGAACACCGGGGTATAAGCTCCACTGTTGTCGGCCCAAGCTGCACCGCTCACGCCCTGGTCATCGCGGCGCCAACTGTTGTTGCCGGAGTATGGTGAAACGCGCCAGCTCACCGACGGGGCATCCGTGGTGTTGCAAGCGTTGGACCAAGTCTCAAAATCCTCGGTGAAGGAGGTGTTGTTGTAAGTAGCGTAGGTGGGCACATTAATGGTCACCGGTACCACGTTGGAGTAACTAAGCTGGGCGCTGTAGGAGCAACCTTGATTGAGGCGGTAGTACGTGGCCACGGAAAGTGCAGGCGTGGTGTAAGCGGTAGTGTTGGCACCGGAGCCGCCTGTAACGGGCACCCAGCCGGTGAGGCCGTCACTGGATTGTTCCCACTGGAAGGTGATGCCCGAAGCAGGATTGCCCGTACCAGTGGCGGTGATCACGGTGGTGTTTCCCGCGCAAACAGAAGTAGGGGAAGCGGAAGCCACGGCGGCGGCAGGAGTGCCAACGCAGGGGGTAAAGATGCGGATGTTGTCCAAGCCGATATCAGAGGTGCCCAGATCGCTGGTGGCCCTGAACCGGATAATGGTGGTGGCAGAGGTGCTGGTAATGTTGTAGGTCTGGTCGGCCCATGCGGTAGATTGCCCAAGGGCGGCACCCAACGCATTGAAGGTGGTGCCACCATCCGTGGAAACGGATACGTTCAATACGTCGGAACCATCCACGTTGATGTAGCCAAACCGCAACTTGGTGGTGCCGTTGGCAGCGCTCATGTCCATATACAGGTCCAATGTGCCTTGGCTTCCCAATGTGGCTTCCACGCTGTGGAAGCGTGCCGAATAGGTACCGGCCTGTGCAGCGGGGCTGTAGTTGCCGCTGGAGGAGAGCCAGCCTGCACTGCTGCCCTGGTCATTGCGGCGCCAGCTGTTGAGGCCGGTGCCGGGGGTGTTCAGCCAGTTCACCGAGGGAACGTCCGTGGTGTAGCAGCGGTTGCTCCAGGATTCAAAACCTTGGTTGTACGAAACGCCGTCGAAGGTGGCGTAAGGCGGGGCCGGCATGGGCGTAACGGCAGCCGTGTTGGTGGTATCTGCACCTGATGAGGCCGGGCAGGTAATGATCCGGCGGTAGTAGATGGCGCTGCTGAAAGGAGGCGTGGTATAGGTTGCGTTGATGGAAACGCCGGCGGCATTCACCCAACTGGTGATGCCATCCGGGGATTCCTGCCATTGATACGTGAGGCCGTCAGCAATTGTAGCGCCCGTAACAGTGATGGTGGTGGAACTGCCTGAGCAGAGTGCAATGGATGCAGGAATAGTGCCAGCAACCGGAGTGCCCGTGCATGCAGGCAGGAAGTTGAGCTGCACCTGTGGGATGGTCCCCGTGCGATTATTGGCCGCTGGTGGGGATGCGGGACTGGGGTTCGTTCCATCGTTGTAGTAATAAATGCCCGTATTCGAGCCGCTTGCAAACGCACGCCAGTTTGTGGAGGAGCTTCCATAGCTCGGAGTATTCTCATCCACGGCAATCACCAAATTGTCCGTGCCATTGTACACGAACGGGGTACTCAGCGTGATTTCCATCCACGATCCCAGTGGAGGCGCCGATGGAACAGTACCGCTATATACCTGGGTTAAGCTGGCACCGGGTACCCAGTCGGTGGTACTGGCAAAGGATGCCTTGCTTGTATTGCCCATGTATACCACCCAATCCGTGCTATTGGTCAGGCTGCCCGCGTTCAGCATGAAGCGGATCTTGTCGATTTTACCAGCCTGGCCGATCTGTGCCGCCGTATAGATCTGTTGGGTGTAGTTATATCCGTAGTAGTTGTACAGCGGCAGGTAACTACTCGTTCCTGTACCAGAACCGATGGTAACGGTTTGGGCCTGGGTACCAGAAGCAAAGGCTCCCGTTAGGATCAATGCGACCAGCAGCATGCGCTGCCACCACGTTCGCAGGGAGGTTGTTGGATGAGTGGATCGATTCGCCATTTGGTTGGGGGTTATGCGTTCGGGGTACGGGTTGTTGTTTCGTTCAGTGGTGTATGGTCAGCACCGTTGCCCGGTGGGCATGGCGGGGTTTTCAAGAAGGCCAGTTTTGATGGCAATGGCAGTGGGGTTCATCTGCATGCGGGCGAAGCTGAGGGGGATGGGGTGCTTCGCGAAGGAGCGGTGCTAATCAAAAACAGTTTTCAACGAATAGCAAGAAAAAAATTCTTTTGAACAGGAGGCAACCAAAAACAGGGTGGTTCGTCCATGCGCGCGGTAGGAGTTTTTCCGTCACCTTACAGTAGTGGAGAATAGTTGTTTGAGGAACGGCTACGCCCGCATTGCAAAGGGCTACGCCCGCGTTGCAAACGCGGGCGAGGGAATGCGTGGTGGGCTTCGAGGGCCTCAGCCCACGGAGGGCCTCAGTCCACGGGTCCACCAAGTGCATCTAGGGCGGCCAAAAGCCGCAGCGCCCCGCAAAATTGCGGGGCGCTGCGGCTTAGACTGCCTGTACCGTTTTACTTCTTGTCGTCCTTCACTTCCTCGAAGTCCACGTCGGTGACCTCTTGATCGGGGGAGCCACCTTGTGCGGAAGGGTCCGCATGGCCGTTGCCATTGGCTTGGCCCGCTTGTGCGGCCTTGTACATTTCCTCGCTGGCCGCCGCGAAGATGCTGTTCAACTCGCCCATGGCGGTGTCGATGGCAGCGAGGTCCTGTGATTCATGGGCCTTCTTCAGCTTGGCCAAGGCACCTTCGATGGGCTGCTTCTTGTCGGCGGGGAGCTTGTCGCCGAACTCGGCGAGCTGCTTCTCCGTCTGGAAGATGAGGCTGTCTGCCTGGTTGAGCTTGTCGGCCTTTTCGCGGGCATGCTTGTCGGCATCGGCATTGGCCTCGGCCTCCTTCTTCATCTTTTCGATGTCATCCTTGCTCAGGCCGCTGCTGGCCTCGATGCGGATCTGCTGCTCCTTGCCGGTGGCCTTGTCTTTGGCGGCCACGTTGAGGATGCCGTTGGCATCAATGTCGAAGGTTACCTCAATCTGCGGGGTGCCGCGGCGCGCCGGAGGGATGCCGTCCAGGTGGAAGCGCCCGATGGTGCGGTTACCTGCGGCCATGGGCCGTTCGCCCTGCAGCACGTGGATTTCCACGCTGGGCTGGTTGTCGCTGGCGGTGCTGAAGGTTTCGCTCTTCTTGGTGGGAATGGTGGTGTTGGCGTCGATCAGCTTGGTCATCACCCCGCCCATAGTCTCGATGCCGAGGCTCAGGGGGGTAACGTCCAGCAGGAGCACATCCTTCACTTCGCCGGTAAGCACACCGCCCTGGATGGCAGCGCCCACGGCCACCACTTCATCGGGGTTCACGCCCTTGCTGGGCTCCTTGCCGAAGAACTTCTTCACGGCCTCCTGGATGGCGGGGATGCGGGTGCTGCCGCCCACCAGGATAACCTCATCGATCTCACTGGCTTTGAGGCCTGCATTCTTCAAGGCACTTTCGCAGGGGGCGATGGTGCGCTTGATCAAGGGGTCCACCAGTTTTTCGAACTGTGCGCGGGTAAGGGTGCGCACCAGGTGTTTTGGGATGCCGTCCACCGGCATGATGTAGGGCAGGTTGATCTCCGTGCTGGTGGTGCTGCTCAGCTCGATCTTGGCCTTTTCGGCCGCGTCCTTCAGGCGTTGCAGGGCCATGGGGTCCTTGCGCAGGTCGATGTTCTCGTCCTTCTTGAACTCCTCGGCCAGCCAATCGATGAGCACCTGGTCAAAATCGTCGCCGCCCAAGTGGGTGTCGCCGTCGGTGCTCTTCACCTCAAACACGCCGTCGCCCAATTCCAGCACGCTCACGTCGTGGGTGCCGCCGCCGCAGTCGAACACGACGACCTTCTGGTCCTTGTGCTTCTTGTCCAGTCCGTAGGCCAGTGCGGCTGCCGTGGGCTCGTTGATGATGCGGCGCACCTTCAGGCCGGCGATCTCACCAGCTTCCTTGGTGGCCTGGCGCTGGGCATCGTTGAAGTAGGCCGGAACGGTGATCACGGCCTCAGAGACGGTGGTGCCGAGGTAATCCTCGGCGGTCTTCTTCATTTTCTGCAGGATCATGGCGCTGATCTCCTGCGGGGTGTATTGGCGGTCGCCCACCTTCACGCGGGGCATGCCGTTCTCGCCGCGCACCACTTGGTAGGGCACGCGGGCAATTTCCTTCGCATCCTCTTCATAGGTGTTCCCCATGAAGCGCTTGATGGAGTACACGGTGTTCTTGGGGTTGGTGATGGACTGGCGCTTGGCGGGGTCGCCCACTTTGCGTTCGCCGTTGTCCACGAAGGCCACGATGCTGGGTGTGGTGCGCTTGCCCTCGCTGTTGGCGATCACCACGGGTTCGCTGCCTTCCATCACGGCGACGCAGCTATTTGTGGTTCCCAAGTCGATGCCGATGATCTTGCTCATTCTGGTTGGATTGTGGGCTGCAGGGTGCAGGCCCGATGCTGTAGTTCCGTTTGCTGGCGCGCCGCTCAACGATCATGCCACCGGCAGCCAGCGCGATGGGATGGCAGAGCTTGGCGCAAATTGGTGGCGCCCTGCCCTGTCAAAAGGACAGTACTGTCAGTTACAACCGAAGGGGAAACTGCTGCCGGGCACGCAAAAAAGCAAGCCTGCCGTGTAGTGGCCTTGCACCAGTTCGGGGATGGAGTTGGCATCCAATGTTTTGTGCAACTCCTTGAAGCGGCGCGAACTGAACAGGCCATAACCATTTTCCACGTTGGTGTACACGGGGCGTTCTTCCACCAATCCGGAGATGGGGCTGGCCACCTGCATGTAGAGGTTGAGGTCCGGTGCGGCCACGGCCCACATCAGGTCAATGCCCCTGAAAATGCGCTGCGTTACGTTGGGGTTGTTGCCTACGCGAAGGGCCACGGTTTGGAAGAACGCCTCCCCCCCCATCTTGGTGTCCATGGTCTGCCCGCCCACCAAGTCGGAGGAAAAGACGGTGCCTATAGCCTGGGTAAAGCTTTTGCTCACCGTATCGGAGCCGCTGACCTCATCCCAGTTGAAGCGGTACGACAATTCATAACGGCTTCCATTCTCGGAGCTGAGCCACCGGATGGTCTGATCGGCATATCCTCCTCCCAGAGGTACCAAGCGCAAGGGTTGTGCAATGGTGGAGGAAAACGGCCGAATGGCTCCCACCACCGCTGTTGCCGCAGAAACTTGGTTGCCTTTGGCCGTTGCCATGATGCGGTATGTGGCGCTGGAGTCCAACACGGCGTTGAAGCAATACATTTTGTGGGTAGGCCCGGCGAAGGTGCCCGGATCATGGGGCAACAGTGTATCCCGCAGGGCATAGGTGTTCACCACCACTCCGTTCTTGATGGCCTGCACTTCCGCCTGCAGTTGGCCGTCCTGGTATTCGGTGGAATCGGGCACTTGGGCATAGACAAAGGCATTGCCCGGCCCCAGGAATGCCTTGTTGATGCGCACGTACTGCGTGGTGCTGTCCCTGTCCAACAAGGCGTAGATGATGGTGTTCTCCTTGTAGGGCGCCGTTACGTCCAAATCTTGGTTGCACGCCGGGAGCAGCAGTGCCGCGATGCCGGCAAGCAGAACGAGGCGCAAGGGGAAGTTTTTCATGAGTAGGGGTGGCGAAGATAGCAGGCAGCTCGGCGGCGAAAGCATGAACCGGGCAACGGCGGCTTCCCTCCGGGGAAAGGACGGCAGGGATGGGCCACCCCCGCTATTTGTAGAGGTCCGCAAGGGTTTTGGCCAATTCATCGGCATCGGTGGGCTTGGCCACGATCTTCATCTTGTCGTCCAAGAGGAAGAATGTGGGCGTGGCGCTCACCAGAAAGGCCTTGGCGGATTTGGCGCCCCAGCCGTTGAACTCGCTGAAGCACTTCCACGGGATGCCGTTTTCCGAAATGCTTTTGATGAAATCGGCGCTGTCCACGTCCAGTGCGATCCCGACCACATCAAAGCCCTTGGCGCGGTAGCGCATCCGGTCGATCTTCAGCTGGGGCATCTGTGCGTGGCAGTGCTCACACGTGCTGGAATAGAAGAAGATCGCCGTGTAGCGGTTGGGATACACCAGGCTGGAAAGAGCAACCGTGGTGCCATGGTCGTTCAAGGAAATGTCCGGGGCCGTATGGCCCACGGCGAGTTTCATCAGGGCATCCACCTTGGCCTTGAGGCTTGGGGGAATGGCCGCACTGTTGCCGAACGGAACGACGTACGTGTTGATCACATGCTCCAAGGCTGATTGCGGGCCGTAGGTGGCGAAGAGGTCCACGAGGTGCTCCACCATGTAGGCCTTGCAGGCCGTGTCCCCGGAGGCCAGGGCCACCAACGAATCGGCGCCGGGTGCTATCTGTTTTTCGTCCTGGATGTTCAAGTTCTGCAGGTAGGCCATTACCCCGCGGTCGTACACGGAAGCGTGCATCAGGCCGGGATCGCTGAAGTTGCATGCCCGTGCCACCGCGTTGGCGCCCAATCCGCGGATGCCAGCCAGGGCCTTGTCCACGCGGAGCACCTTGGCGAAATAGCTCTGCGGTGCATTTGCCGCGAGCTGGTCCAAGTAATCGGCCTGCATGTTCATGGCGCGGCGGTCCACACTGTCCAGCGCGGCAAGGGCTGCGGTGTCGGTGGGCAACAGCTTGATGCGCTGTGCGGTGGTTGCGGTGCGCACGGCCTGGGTTTCCCTGGCCACATAGTTGTACTCCCAATACCGTTTGTTTTCGTCGGAAGTGACCACCTGCAGATGATCCCTCAGGGGAATGCTGTCAAAGGCCAAGTTGACCAAGGGCTCGCGGCGGTCGAGGATGAGGTCCACGTAGTCAGTGTCGTGCAAGGCCAGCCGATAGAATCCGGTGGCGAAAAGCTTTTGCGGAAAGTTGAAATCGCCGCTTGGTCCTGTACGAACGGAATCAATCGGGTTGA
>JAFDZY010000082.1 GCA_018266685.1 Bacteroidota bacterium | reverse complement strand
GCCCGCAGGCGGCGAGCAAGGCAAGCGCCGAGGCCAGCAGGAATGTGCGCGTGGGAATGGACATGGGACTTCACCGTGGATGGCGAAGTCCTACCTTAGCCAAAACGTGGTTGCGGTGGAAGCGGATTATTCGAAACCGTTTGCAAAAATTCGATCCGGAAGTTGCAGCATGAAATCCACGATTTGCGGTAGCGTATTCGTGCTACTGACGTTTATTGTTGTCGCATTGGTGAACGGGCAAAGGCCGTAGTAGGCAGGTCCTGACGGACAGGCAACGCCGGAGTAAACCTGATCCACATAACGACCGCCGGCTTCGGTAGCAATGTAGCTGGCGGCATTGTTGCCCAACACGGCGTAGTAGCCTAGATCATTGGAGACTCCAGAACTCAAATAGCTGGACGTGCCGGCACTGAACAGATCGACGAGCACTCCGCCGATTGGATCGCCGTGAGCGTCGGTTACCCGACCGACCACTGCATTGCGTTGCGTCAGCAGAAAATCGACATTGCTTCGCGCTTCACCGTTTGCCAATATGATGGGAGTCCCGATGGTCGTCGGACAGCCGGAAGGGCAATCGATATTCTGCCATACCTGTTCGATGAACGAACCCTGGCCATAGGTGCCCGCATCCGCGTAGTACGTTCCGGGCGCGAGATCGCCGAAAACATAGTTACCAAGAGAATCGGTTTGCACCGAAGTGACCACCGTCCCGCTGCCGTCGACCAATTCGACATTCACAGGCGCGGCAAGATTCGAGCCGGGGCCGGCGCGAACGATTGCATGCCCGCTGACGCTGGCAGAACGGTTGAGGCTAAAGTCCAGGAATGGCGGAGTCTGGCCGGGTGCGATCTTCAACAATGTTGCCCCGGCAACATCGCAGATCGCGTGCCAATACGCGTAGGAGTTGTTCTGCTCGCAAGTAATGCCCGAGAAAATCTGGTCCACATGGTCGTTGCTTTGCGCCCACACATAGTAGGTTCCCGCCGGTACGCCGCTCAGCGCAAAATCCCCATTTGCATTGGTTGTGGCCGTGCTTTGCGGAAAAAACGATTGCGGCGGGTTGGTGCCGACCGCAACTGCGACATTCGCCAATGGCAGCCCTGACACGGCGTCGCGGACATGGCCACTGAGTACGGGTAGCGGATGCAAGTTGAAGTCGGCCCGTACCTGCTGTCCGGATTGCGTGATCGATATGGGTGTCGCGTGTGCGAAATCCGAACAGGCTGCGCCACAATCAAGGCCGTTATACATTTGCGAAAAATACCCGTTGGCATAGGCGTATGCGTAATACTGGCCGGGCCCGAGAGGTCCCACGCGATAGTTGCCATTGCTGTCCGCGTTCCCCTGTCCGGCGGGGTTGCCAAAGGAATCGACGACGTTGACACCCGCGTAGCTGGATTGGCTGCTGGCATTTATCGTGCCGTACACAGATGCGAGCTTGGGCAAGCTGAAGTTGATCGTCGCCACATCCTGATCGGTCAAAAGGATGAGGTCACCTTGCGTGAGATCGCATTGCGTTTGCAGGGTTCCGCCGCATGCGCGATTGGCGTACATCTGCGATCCGTAACCATTCGCCTGTGCTTCGACTTTGTAGGTACCCGAGGCGAGTGTCGCAAAGGCGTAATGTCCAAATGTGTCCGAATCAGTGGTGCCGAGAATGTTGCCAGCGCTGTCGAACAGCGACAGATTTGCCGTGACTGGGAAATTGGAATCGTCACGAACCTGACCAAGGATGCGATGGCCTTGATCCAGAGTGAAATCCACGCCAGCAATAGTTGCTCCTGCCGTTACAGTGACCGCAGTCGCCTGACCAGTCGGACAACCTTGCAAAGTGTAGTAATTGGTCCATGGCAAGCAGTCGATGCCCTGATAAATCTGGCTGACGTAGTTGTTAGAACGCGCAACAACAAGATAGCTTCCCGGGACGATGTTTGCAGAATATGTGCCGTTGCCGTCGAGCAACTGCTGCATCATGAAATTACCGCTTGTGGCGTCGAAGATCATGACCACAGGGCCAACCACAGGTTGCATCGTGATTGAGTCCGTGATCGTTCCGCCAATTGTTCCAGTTGTGCTCTGAACACCCAAGCGCACTTCACCGGCTGATCCGGTATTGGTGACTCGAATGAACAATGGTGTGCGTAACGTGCCGTTAACGCTCACGCTGGCATCGAGCCCAAGCATATCGTCATTGAAGGCGACGATTGCGGCACCCGGTGCGCAGCTCGAGTACACCGCGAGTTCCGGATCGGCACCGTTCGAATCGGTGGTGAATCGCGCGCTCGAATTTGCAGGCGTGGGTTGGTAGCGGAACCAGGCTTCGCTCGACGCAGTTTCCGAGGCGGACAAGGCAAGCTTCACCGGCAATTCGCTGGAAAGACCGAGTGCCGTTGCGCAGGTTCCGCCATGTTTCGTCGTCACGATTTCTCGATCGATACGGTTCGGCATTCCCGGGTTGCTTGCCTTCGAGTGGGAGTGCGTTGTCCGGTATTGCAATGCCCCGAACAACGCCGATATGGCCAAGACTTTACGCGCCATTCGTTCGTCGTGCGCCTGATCCGCCACGGTGCGCAGATGTCGCAACTCATGATCGAAGCGATTGAGCGAAACGGTATCGATGCGTTCGCCCGTGAGTGCCCGATCGACCGCGCCCTTGATCTGAATACCCAGTTCGCGTACTGCGACAAGAGGGTCGGATGAACTGGCAGTGGCCGGTGGCAGGCATCCGAAGATGGCAATTACCAGCACGAGAGCCGGGAGTACGCGCAGTGTCATGGTGATCGATCCTTAACCACGTCGCTGCGAGTATACCCGCCGTCCCCTTCCTCGCGCCAAACGCCACGTCAGGTAGCGGTGGGAGTCTGGTTCTGTACCTGCGTGTACTGCGCCGGCTTGGGATCGAGAAATCCCAGCCCGTGGC
>JAFDZY010000081.1 GCA_018266685.1 Bacteroidota bacterium | reverse complement strand
TAGTTAGGTTTTACGCCGTATATAGATGTGCTTGGTCACTGAATCGGGCGATGATTGAACGGCTTTGCACTCAATGTATGTAAGGCCCTGGACAAGTCCACTGAGCTTTGAAGAACCATAATTACGTGAGTCAAATGAGGGGTCAGCTTGGCTGATCATTTGGCCTACAGCAGATAATGAAGCCCAGCCATCGTCCTTTGCGGCTGCGTCAATCGCAGTGAGCAGAGAGGTCTTAAGTTTCGGTGACGAAGATTGGTTAGGGCTTTGCTTTTCAGGTTCGTGCTTTAGGATTTCTGTGAAGATGAACTTGTCACAAGCAGCGATAAATGGCTTTGGAGTTTTCTTTTCACCAAAGCCATAGACTGTTTTTCCAGATTCCCGAAGCCGTGTTGCAAGTCTTGTAAAGTCGCTATCAGACGAAACTAGACAAAAACCATCAACTTCTGCGGTATGGAGCATATCCATCGCGTCAATGATGAGCGCTGAATCCGTGGAGTTTTTTCCAGTGGTATACGCAAATTGCTGGATTGGCTGGATCGCTAAATCGTGAAGCGTCTTTTTCCAACTAGCTAGATTTTGTGTTGTCCAGTCACCATATGCGCGTTTGATTGTAGCCAGGCCATATCTTGCGATTTCGTTCATTAGCTCGGAGGCAAGCGATGCTTGAGCATTATCCGAATCGATCAAAACTGCCAGCTTTGGGGTTGGCATAAATGTCTCCCGTAAAACCTAACGCCTGAGTTAAGCCGCAACGCGCAGTGGCAAGCGGCGGTGTAGCGTAGCGTAACACCGCAAGCGCGGCCACGAAGCGGTGTCGGCTTGAACGAATTGTTAGGCTGCTGATCCGAAACAATGAGCGCAGCGTGTCAGGGAAGAGCGAAGCATGGATTCGGAGAAGTTCTCGAGGGCATCCAGACTGGTTGAGCAGAGCTTGATGTAGTCGCCGGTTGTGAAGTTTCCGATCTTGTCGCTCGAAACCAACCCATGATCTGCGGCGTGAACCATGGGATAGTTCTTGACGCTTCTGGCGCGATCAATGTTCATAACGTAACCATCGCGCTTGTGGGCAGAGACCCAAGCTAAGTAATCAGTCTCGTCGTTGTCAAATACCAAGATCACGATGATCTCCCCTTAAGCAGCCTAACGCTTGAGTTAAGCCGACCTGCGTAGTGGCGGCGAATGCGTGTTAGCGTAGCGTAAACACGCATTTGACGCCACGAAGTAGGTTCGGCTTGAACGAATTGTTAGCCCCCTGTGCGAGTCATTTTGCTGCAGGTGGTGATGCCGAAATTGATTTAAGTTGGTAGGAGAAATTGTATCCGCCAAGAGGTGAGCCTTCTTTGAAGCCGATGCTGTTATTAGTTTGGCTTCTTGGGGTAAGTTCATGAACCTTGCAGTCCGGCATACATGCCCAAATCGTGCCTCGTGGGTATGTAATGAGGATTGAAACAGGCTTCAAGTCGCTCAGTAGTGCGCCACTTGGAATAAGTGGGCCTTCGCTAGTTGTCATCGGATCTCGCATTGCATGCACATTGCCCATTAGTGCAATGATCTTCATGCCAGGGTGGGAGCTGCGAAAACGACGAATGCCGTTTGCAATGGCCGTGTTTCGCTCTAAGTCAGTGTTGGGTTGGTCATCGAACGCAAATAAATGAACATCGCGGCCACTATCTTTAATAACACGAATGTCGTCGATGAGGTGCAACATGGCGGAGCTTGATCTTCCATCTTTGCCTTTCTGCCAGAAATTACTGGACATAAGCTTGGCTTGATCTGAGTTTGCCCCATCGCTATTCAAATATGCATCAATTAACGGCTGGTCTGCGGAGGAGATTTCTAGCCCAACAGCTAAGCTTTGCGATTTGGATAAAGAGCATGCCAGCTCGGAGATTAGTGCAGGGGCTTCATTAGAGCCGTGCATCTCGCCAAACAGGAGTAGATCCCCGGCTGGAATGCCCTTGGGTTCTTGGCAGGAAATGGATTGGGGAATTGACTGATTTGAATGGCTACAGGATGCGAGTGCGAACAACAGTAGGCTTGCGGAAAACTTCATCATAGGGGGCTAACGCCTGAGTTAAGCCGGCCCGCTGCCGGACATTTCAAACCCTGTTGAAGCCGAGAAGCGGGCTCGGCTTGAATGAATTGTTGGGCTGCACCCACAACGGAGAGATGAAATGCGGAACTTGATACTTGTTGGAAAGGCGGAGGAAATCGACCTGCTGCCGCCAGAGATTAGGGCGATGGTAGACAACGAAGGCATCTATCTTTGCGGCGACACCGCACGCCCTGAGTACACAGTGCCAGTGGCGTCGATTGGTGGGCGGCTCTACAGCATGAAGCTGGACGAAGAACTTGACCCCGAGCGATTCCACAAGACCGTCACCGTAGCCGGGCCGTACCACAAGAGCGAAGTGCGGCCCAACGCCTATTAGACCTCAAAATGAGGTGCTAAACATATTACACCTGCATCTCGAGGGTGTAACAGGCGGCAGCTTTTGCGGGCTCGATAGGGTGCGTGTGCGGCCTAACACCTGAGTTAAGCCGCGCCCGAGTGGCGCGACAGCCGTGCTAGCGTAGCGCAGGCACGGCGGGCGTGCCACGAAGCGGCGTCGGCTTGAACGATTAGTTAGGGACGCCAGCAGGAGGG
>JAFDZY010000080.1 GCA_018266685.1 Bacteroidota bacterium | reverse complement strand
GCCGCCAGCGGCAACGTCGCCGAGCTGGTGGGCGACGTTGCGACGCTGCGCTTCCTGGTAACCCAGGGCCAGTTCCGCGGCGCGGCGAACATGGTGTTCACGCTGCCGCAATCGACGGCGTGAGAAAGTTACGCCACGAGAAGAACCGCCCCCGGTCAACCAGGGCCGGGGCTAACAGGCACTGAACGAAGGAAATGCGGCAAACGCCAGGTGCTGCATTTTTACAACTCAGCAACGCCGCCTTGGCCTGGTTCTGCGTGGAGGCCGACACCTGCCTGTCCGCCGCCAGATGGCTCAAGCCCCCCGACCTTGGTCGCGCCGCTATCCTGCGGATAGCGCTTCCCATGGAACATGGATGAAGCGCCGCGCCCAGTCTATGTACGCATCTTCGGTACGAATGCTGTAGTGCCGCGTGCGCCGATGGATGCGCACGCGCTCCAGCAGCTTGGGCTGTTGCGCGGGGGCGGAAGCGGGATCAGGAGGGGCGGCGGCATGCTGTGGCATCCGCAAAATTTAGGTTTGGCTAAACGGCAGGAGGATGGTGGCGACTGCAGACGTAACGAAACGTATTGTATTTTTCGGCTGTCCAAAGTAAGATGCCCGTCGTTTAATCCTTGTTAGCTCCTCATGAATCGTCGCCGCGCCATTCAGCAAGCACACGAACGCGCTCAGGTCGAAACGTTCATTACTTGGCTGAATTCGAGATATGGAGCGAGCTACGAGGTTGTGGCCGAACCAAATCCGCCCGAGGCAATTATTCGCTCCGGCCGCACCACGCGATGGGTCGAAGTGACGGATGCGTTCTGGAGCGACGCCTTCGCGCAGGATGAATATTCCTACGCGACGCCCGGCGAGAAGCACAAACCTATTGGGAATGGGCCGTTCGCTGAACCCGACTCGGAGTTCGCCGCACGGTTCGTCGATGCCGTGCGGAAAAAGCTTGAGAAGACATCGTATCTTCCAAGCATGCAGGCTTACGGACCAGGCTACCTTGTCGTTCCGATCATGTACCCGCTTTTCGACTCACATTCGCTCTGGCACATGAAGCAGGCATGGGCTCGCACAAAAATCAATGACTTGGGTTACTTCCGGAGCATCTACATGTCTGTCCAAATGGGTCGAGGTCCCATCGTAAGGTGGTCCGAGTATGGAGCCGCAGCTACTAAGGAATAACCACCGGCAGATCACATTCTTGCAACCAACATTTGTCAAAAATATTTTTAAAATCAATAGCTTACAAAATACGACGCTTGAAATAAAGTGAGCTAAATTTATCTATTACTTAGTAACATGGCAATACAGCGAACCGCCTACGGCGGCCGTTGGCTTCGTTAGCGGAAAGGAGGGGTTACACATGAACGTCGATTGGCTGACTTACGGATTGTTTGTCTTTGGGACTGCGAAACTATTAAACGCGACCGCATTTAAGCAGAGGCCTACGTCCGGCTTTTTGGCTTTGTCGCTCACCGTCTTGATATTCATTGGGAGCGTGGCAGCACTCCCTACTCTGAAATTAATGAGGCATCAAGCCATTTCCGATAGCGTCGGTGCGTCAATTACTTCTCTAAATCCACTCGATATGGGCGCTGCGTTTATATTTGCTTGGTTGTTCCTTTCATTTTTCAACCACCAAGAGAAGAGCCAACAACCACCAACCGATAAGGAATGAAGCCATGCGCACACTTAAACAGATCAAACGATGGTTTCTCTGCTTGCTGGTAGTCACCGGATTTCCCGTCACATCTTTCGCCATCAATTTAAACCCCACATCAGTGAAAGGCGTAGCACAGGCTTACGGCTTCATACTCGGGCAGGAGTATTCTTTGGCGCGTATAGCCAACGAATTTCCTGAATTACTAGGGGATGTGGATTTGGCGCGCGCCCAATTTGACTTAACATTTCCCGACATCAAAACGAAGCTAGAAACACAACTCAAGAAAGCCATGGGCGAAAAGCCATTTCAGGAGGCAGCTGCAAACCTGCAAGAAAAAATCCGAGAAACTATAGAACACCAGAAAATATCAAGAGAAATTGCAGCCAATTTCCTTGAGCAATTCCAAGGCAGATCAAAGGGAGAAATTGAAAGTCCAATAATTGAATACCTTCTAGCCGTAAAATACACAGCCAACCCGGTTGGCGAGTTCGCAGATGGCTTCCGGCAACGCTACCAAACTGACGGGATGGGCAAATCTCAAGGTATCAATTTACATCTACAGCTACCTCGGTCTTGGGTCAAAACAGATGGCGAACGGCCTCACATCGTTCAAAAATGGGTAAGCGAGAACGGCACGGGGCTAGAAATGATTCTTCTGGATATTCGCGATGGACGGGGATATAACCCAACAAAAAAAGAGATGAAGGATTTTGTCAGGTCAGGCGAAGTAAAGGACACTGTTCCAAACGACTCTAAGTATATAGATTCCGGCAATTTCACCTTGGAACAACAAACCGGATATTGGTTACAAATAGCCACGCCACTTGAAAGGGCTGGCATGAAGATGTATCAAGATACATTAATTTACCAATTCTTCTTTCATGGAAAAGCAATTGGGGTCTTTTGCCAAGCTGGTGGGCCAGAGAACAAGAAGCCCAAAATCAATGAGGCGTTCAAGAGAATCAGACCGCTATGCCAGCAAGTATTAAACAGCCTTGTTCTCACGCAAGCCTATTAACCGCTGACCATCGCTAAATCCGAGCCCCAATGGTAGATCACCAGCCCGGCGCCTGTATTGGTGTATCTTGCACCGTCAAACCTGGCGCCTTCCCTTCGGGTCCGGACTAGCTCGTTAGGTGTTGCGCAAAAGATCAGAAAAATGTACGAACTCGACTCATTTACCATCATTTTTGGCACATTTCTTACATGGGGTATTGGCCTAACTCCACCACTTGTTATTCGATATGCGGCGCTCAATAGACCAATGGGAAAATGGCCTGCTATCGGCGTCTGTGCTTTCCTCTGGTTCGTTAACATCATTTTGTTTTCCGCTCTCGGAAGTCAAAGTAAGACCCACACCGCGCTTACTTTCGTGGCTTTTGTTTCTTACTGGTTGCTTCGAAAGAAAGGCACAGCAAAAGAACAGGCAAAACACCGCGAATCTATAAATGAAACATCTGGCGATGGAACCACTCCTCTGATGGGTGCCGCGATGCTCGGAAAAATTAAAAAGGTAAAGGAACTAATTTCTGCTGGAGCAAATATCGACGCATCAGATGAGCGCGGATGGACATCTTTGATGTATGCAGCAAGCCGAAACGAAATTGAGGTAGTCGATTTACTTTTGAGGAACGGCGCAAACCCCTCTCTGCGAAACAACGAGAACCAGACGGCAGTCGATATCGCACAAAGCAAAGACAATATTGAAGCAGTCGCCGTAATTCAAAACCACGCGAGTGTTGATAACACGCCTAACGAGAAACTTCAGCGGGACGCGGCGCAAGCGGCACGCCCTTGAGCCACGACGTTATGTAAAAAATCGCTTAGGCATGCTAATTTACTAGCTACGATCATTCAAGACTACTATCAGGTCAATCAGCGCTATTCCAAAAGCCTGGACAATTTACGCGGCACAGTCGAGCGACCGATCGAGGTGCAGGCGGTTCAATTCGACAGGCAAACCGGCGCCATTCGCGTGCATGTTGCCGACGCTCCTGGGGATGTGAATACGTTTGAACTCATGCCTTCTGTGGACGCTGCGGGACGCATCACATATGCCTGCCGTTCGGTAAACATCCCGGACAAATTCGTACCCGACGGCTGCACCAAGGTCAGAGTGAGATAGCCGTTGGATCGGCGCAAAAATGGCCGACATCGCTATTGAGAATATCTCCATCGACACACGCACCGTGTGTTTGCAATCCTGATTTTTGACACTTACTGCGTGGCAATATCCCAGTCCCCTGCCACATTCTTGAGCAAGGTATTCACCGCCACCAGGCGCCGGTTTTTCACGTTCAGCAGGCTGCCCCGGGCATTGAGCACCGTGGTCTGCGCTGTGAGCACGTTCAGGTAAGCCACCGTGCCGGCCTTGTACTGGTTGGTGATGACGGCCAGCGCCTTTTGCGCTGCGGCCAGGGCCTCGGCCTGCACCTGCTGCTCCTGCTCCAGCACGGTGGCGGCGACCAGGTTGTCCTCCACCTCCTGCAGCGCGGTGATGACGGTCTGGCGGTAGGTGGCGGCGGCCAGGTCCATGGCGGCGCGGGCCGATTCCACGGCCGCGCCGCGGGCGCCGCCGTCGAACAGCGTCAGGGCCAGCGCCGGGCCCACGGACCAGAACAGGTGCGGCGCGGCTATCAGCCCGGCCAGCTGCGTGCCGCGGTAGCCGGCGCTGCCCGACAGCGTGAGCGCCGGGAAGAACGCCGCCTGGGCCACGCCGACCTGGGCGTTGGCGGCGGCCACGCGGCGCTCGGCCGCGGCGATGTCGGGGCGGCGCTGCAGCAGTACCGAGGGTAGCTCGGCCGGCACCTGCGGCGGCGCGGGCAGCGCGCCCGTGGCCTGCAGGTCGAAGGCGGCCGGGGCCAGGCCCAGCAGCGCCGCCAACGCATGCTCCAGCTGGGCGCGCTGGCTGCCCGCCTCCAGCAGCTGCGCCTGGGTGCTCTTGTACTGCGCCTCGGCCTGGGCCACGTCGGCGGGCGATGCCACGCCGGCGCGCTGACGGTTGCGCGTGAGCTGCCAGGTCTGCTCGTAGGCGGCCAGGGTCTCCTGCAGCAGTTGCTGCTGCGCCTCGGCCGTGCGCAGCGCGAAATAGGCCTGCACCAGCTGCGCCTGCAGCGACAGGCGGGCGGCGGCCAGGTCGGCGCCGCTGGCCTGGGCGGCGGCGCTGCT
>JAFDZY010000007.1 GCA_018266685.1 Bacteroidota bacterium | reverse complement strand
GCGGTACCAGGTGCTGGCCGCTTGCATGGTGGTGTATGTGGCACCGGTGCTGGCGCCCGAGGCGTTGGCCCAAGTGCTGCCGTCTGTGGAAGTTTGCCACTGGTAGGTGATGCCTGCGTCGGTGGGTGTATTCTGAATGCCCAAGGTAAAGGATGTGGCCGCGCAGATGGTGGCAGGCCCCGTGGTGTTGCCAGGCGCGGGGGTGGAGTTGCACGTGGCGGCAGCAGCGACGTTCACGGTGTAGTCCTCTACTTGCCCATAGCCATAAGATCCGCAGGGATCTGTGGGGGAAGTGCTGTAGTTCTTGATGATGCGCATGCGGCTGGTTCCGGCAAGCGCGGTTGGAGGTACGGTTATGGATCCCGTTACCACTGCAGTGCAAACAGATCCGGTGAAACTGCCGATCGGCACTGCGGTTTCAAAGATGCCGTCACGGTTCCAGTCGAAGAAGGCCGTGAAGTAATTGGTATAGCTCCCATCCGAGTTGCCCGTGCAGCTGATGGGGTAGGTGGCACCGGCGGAAACGTTGGCCGTAATGCTCGTGAAGTTCTCCACCGCCGGAGTTCCGCCTACGGTGCTGGAGGTGGTGTTGTTGATGCCGGCAAAGGTCACGTTGCAGATCGGTTCAATGCTGCTGGTGATGGCTGGGGTGCAATAGCAGTTCAGGAAGCTGCTCAACGCCACCTGCAGCGGCGTGCTGGTGCCCGTGCCGTTGCCCGCGCATGTTACCTGGCAGCGGTACCAGGTGCTGGCCGCTTGCGTAGTGGTATAGGTGGTGCTGGTGCTGGCGCCCGAGGCGTTGGCCCAGGTGCTGCCGTCAGTGGAGCTTTGCCACTGGTAGGTGACTCCGGAGCCGGTGGTGTTGTTCTGTACGCCCAAGGTGAAATTGACTCCGGAGCAGATTGAAGCAGGGCCGGTGGTATTGCCGGGGGCGGGTGTGGCGTTGCATGGGGCGCCGGGAGTGAAGGTTACTTGGGCATTGAACCGCCATAGAAGCGTTGTCCAGGTCGAAGTGGTTCCAGGAATGGCAGCGGTGCCGGAAGTTCCCATGGCCTGGATGGCCGTGGTGGTGGCATAGCGCCATTGGAATGCACCGGTTGATAAGCCGGAAGAAGCTCCGTTCACATCCCAGGTAATGTACACCTCAATGGCGCCACCCAGATAGGTAAACGGGGTTCCCAGGCTGATCGTCCAATACCCTGCGACTGCCGGTACATCGGATGGGCCTACGGCCGTATTCGAATAGACCAGTGTGGCTGCGCTGGTCATGTCATTCCACGAAGTACCTGAGGCAAGCGCGGTTGCATTTGAGTTTTTCAGGTAGATGCTCATGGTGGCGGTGCGTCCAGCCGCAATCGTGCTTGCCGTTGTCTTGTCAAACGCGATGGCTGTTATCGACGACCCGCTGGACATGCCGGCAAGATCAGTGGCTGTCCATAGTTGGATGCTCTTTGCCCAACCGTAACTACTCGCTATGCTCGACCTGTAGATGGGATTGCCGTTCTGGGTGGTGCTGCTCTCCAAGGTTCCTGATCCAATGGTCACGGTGACCTGCGCATCCACCCCCCCCGCGAACAGGAGCAGCAATAGCAGCGGCAACAATTTCCACCATGGTGTGGTACAGGGGTTGGATGGGTCGGTGTGCTTCATTGTTCGGGGGATTTGGTTTTCAAGGGTTGGTTGCGTTGCCGAAGGGTCTGTGGATGGGTCCATCTGCGGGGGTGTTGGTTGCGGTTGAACAGGTCGGTGGGGTTTTGCATATCGTGCAGCCAATGTATTGGCATTGATCTTTACAAGCAATAACGAAAAAAGATATCAACAGTAGGCAACCTTTTCTCAAGCGTGCGTACCAAGAAAACCTCATTCGTATGACAAACGCCAAAATTTGTCGATGAATACTGCAAGTTGATCGTTTTTGCCGGGTGGGTGGATGGTAGGGTATGAGAATGCCTTGCAGGGGCCTATTGCTGTACATTGTTGAAAACTCGATTGCGGCAACCTTGCCGAGGTGACCGGTGCCGCTACGGTAATTGCCGTATTGCTTCTTGCATTCCAGCGGAGAAAAGTCAAAGGGCCGCCCCGGTCGGGCGGCCCTTTGTTTGCATTGCGGGAAGTTTCACTTCACGGTACGGGTCCAGCGGAAAAGTGCATGGGCATCACCTGCTCACCACTATGCGCTGGGTGTAGGTTTTTTCTCCTGCGGTCAGCAGCAGGAGGTAGGTGCCGTTCGGTGCGTTGTTCAGGTCAAGTGCGGTGCTGATGCTGCCTTCAACCACCGGCAACGTGGCCATCATCACCTGGCGGCCGGTGAGGTCGGTCACGCGCACATCGGCACCGTCCATGTGCAGCGGCAGGCCCGCAACGGCCAGGTTCAACCGTTGCCCGTCGTTGGGGTTGGGCCAAAGGTTCATCGGGGGCTGGTCCACTGCTTCCACGGGCACCACGCGCCCGCCGGGTGCGGGGTTGTTGTTTATGGTGATGGTGCAGCTGCTGGCGCAGAACCCGCTGTACACGCCGTTCACCTTCACGTTGATCTCCACGTGGTAGGTGTAGCCGTCCACCAGCGGGGGAGCCACGCTGCTGTTCCACTTCAGCTGCAGGATGTAGGTGCTGCGCGTGAAGGTCTGGCT
>JAFDZY010000079.1 GCA_018266685.1 Bacteroidota bacterium | reverse complement strand
CTTCTTCGCCTTGCCGTCGAAGTTGAAGCCGAGCGTGAACCGCAGCGTGTTGGCCAACGGGCTGCGCTGCGTGTTGGCGATCAGGTAGCTGAAATCCAGCGAGAAGATGCTGTACTTCACGCCCAAGCCCATGGTGAAGTACTTGCGGTTGCCCTTGGTGGCGGCCTCCCAGAAGTAGCCCGTGCGGAAGGCAAACTGCTTGGCGTACCAGTATTCCAGCCCGCCGCCGTAGTAGATCTCACGCAGCTCCTCCTTCAACCTGCTGCCCGGCTCCACGTGCTGCACGCCTTGAGCATCCACGTACACATCGCCCGGAGCGTCGCTGAAGGAGCCGAAGATGCCGGAAGCCACGCCGCGGTTCGGGTCTTCCCCGCTGAACACGACATAGTTTCCGTTTCCGTCCGTCACGTTTACGGGGGCGCCCGTGTTCGGATCAGGCTCTGTTTTGTACACCGGCGGCGTGGGCACAAGCAACTTGTTCACGTCGGCATTGAAGGTGATCGAGTTGTATTGGTCAATGTCCAGCGTAAGCGCAGGCCCCAAGCGCAGGTTGATCGGCAAGTAATCCACGCGCGAAGTCTCGCTGTAGGACATCCGGTTGCCGATGTTGGATACGTCCAGGCCGAAGGCCAGGGTGGCCTTTCTGTCGGCGATGGTCATCTCCTTGTTCTGGTAGAAGAAGGATACGTCCGCGGCCACGGCCTGGCCTGCCTTGGTGTTGGCCCCGCTCACATTGAGCCCGCCGGTGAGGTTGCTATTGATGTAACGCAGGGAGATGCCGCCCGAGAAGCGGTCGCTGAACTGTTGCGCGAAGGAGACGTCCACCGCAAACTCCGCCGGTTTGAAGTCGCGGATCACCCCGCCGTTCGCGTCGGTGAAGGTGATGCTGCCCAAGTTGAAGTAGCGCAGGGAGCCGCCCAGGGCGCTGCGCTTGTTGAGCTTCTTGTAGCCTGCCAAGTAGGCCAGGCTCATGTCCGGAACCAGGTTGCGCAGCCATGGGCTCACGGAAATGCGGAACTCACCCTGGTTCTCGGCAAAGGCCAGCTTGCTGGGGTTCCAGTGCAGGGCGTTGGCATCGGGCGGAAGCGCCACCCCGGCATCACCCATGCCGCCGGAGCGGGAGTCCGGGCCGATCATCAGGAAGGGCACCGCCGTGGTGATGGTGTTGAGGCGCGGACCGCATTCCTGGCCGCTGATCTCGCTGATGCAGCCGGTGTTCACCTGTGCGCTGAGGCCAGCACAGAGGGTGGCTGCGCAGAGTGCGGCGGCCGGGCGGGAAACGGGGGTCATGAGGGGGCGTTCTGCTGAAAGGGCGGCAAATATACGCGGCATGCGGGGGGGTTATTGCCCGTCAACGCAGGATGACGAGCTTCTCGAATTTATCGGCCTTCTCCCCCGTAGGCGTTGTGATGCTCAGGCGGTACACGTAAACGCCCCTGCCGATCTTGTCGCCTTGGTCGTCCAAGCCGTTCCAGGGCATGGGTTCCGACCGGAACCCGTCGCATTCCAACCGCCGGTTCAGGGTCTTCACCAAGCGCCCGCCCACGGTGAAGATCTGCACTTGGCAATCCAGGGTGGTGCAGGGGCGGTTGTGCTCAAAGTAGAAATCGGTGTGCGTGGTGAACGGATTGGGGTAGTTCAACACGTGGTCCAACGCCAGTTCCGCCGTGGGTGCCACCACAAATTCCGTGCTCCGGCTGCTGCTGTTGTTGTACACATCCCACGCCTTCAGGTCCAAAGTGTGCCGGCCTTCGGAGAGGCTGGTGAGCTTGTAGCGCACCTGTCCGCTCTTGTAAGTGTCCTTGTCGGCCTGGTACCAGTCGTTCAACACGATGGAGTTCTCCGTGTTGGCATCAACCACCGCTGCCAGGTCGTGGCCAATGCTGTTGCCCAAGGTGTTGATCCCGCTGTTGTCGAAGAGCTTGGCATACAAGATCGGCGACTCGTTGGTCATCCCGCCCGGTACGAAACTGTCATCGTTCATGAACAGTTGGATCTGCGGCCCTGTCACGTCCGCTGCCGCAGTATTGTCGGTCCCGCCCACCAACGGGTCGTTCGTGTAGCCGCAGGCATTGGTGGACAAGCTTTCCGCATAAACGGACACCCGCCCCGAATCAACCCGGTAGTCAATGTCCTTGGGCACCACGAAGGTGAACTGGAAATGGCCGCCCGTAACCGTGGCACGGCCGCGGTAAATGATGTTCTTGCGCACGTTGAAATGGAACGGAACGGCCCCCGGGCCGGGATCGTTCACCAAGGTGGCCACCGCCGTCTTTTTGTCGAACACCGTGGGCACCACTGTTCCGTCGAAATCCGTAAGCACGCCCCCGTTCGGGCCGTTCACCGTGCCGCTGATGCGCACGGTGGAAAGCGCCTTGATGGTGTCGATGGGATTGCCCAGCGTGTCCGTGATCGCCGTGATGGCCGCGGAGTTCCGCGCCATGGCCAGGCGCATCGACGGGTCGCCCAGCAAGGCAAAGATCCGGTGGTTGGTGCCTATGACACTCGTCGGGGTCGCTGCCACCTTGGTCCTCCGGTAGATGTCGCCCAGCCGCTGTGCACGCCCCTGTTCATCGGTGGGCTTGAAAACGTAGTCGTAGAAATCGTTGGACAGATTTTGGTTCTGGGTAACGAAGGCGATGCGCGTGGTGGTCATCAGGCCGATGCCGCCGCCGGTGGGGTTCAGGAACACGTTCTCGCCGGCCGACGTGCGTACCGGGTCGTCCCAGCGGGAAAATTCGCAGGTGGCGGTCATGAACAGGGGCAACCGGTCGAAGTTGGTCCAGCCCAAGATGGTGGCGTTGTCCAGGATGCGCTCATGGGCCCAGCCCACCTCGCCGCCATGGCCCACATAGTTCACCAGCAGTATGCCGCGCTGCACCCGGTCGCGCAGCTCATTGGCGGCATCCGGGTAGCGCTGGCCACCCGGCGTACTGTACTGCACGTAGGCGTCCAAGTAGATCTTGTTCATGTTCAGGCACGGCGATTCAGCCTCCACCCGCCGGGCCAGTTCATCGCTGTTGGACATGTGGACGGGCCCCTCGAAATTGGCGCCGTTCTGGTCGTCCGCCACAAACAAGGTGCTGTTTCGCCAATCCGTGGCACCATCGCTTCCGCCGTTGGTGCAGGAAGTGGATGCCACACCCGCCAAAGCCAGCTTGTCATAGTTCAGCAACTTGTTCACCGCATCGGTTGCCTGCGCCGGGCTGCTCACCGGCAGGCGCCCCACCCCCATGTCCACCAGGTCATTGTTCGCCTCCCCCTCGTTGTCGTCCAAAAGCACGAAATAATCGTCTGATGTAAAGGAGGAGGTGTAGGACCAGGAATTATAGCTCTCGTAGGTGGGGATCATGTTCTGGTTGGAAGGGGCGAGCGAGATGTTGTTGTAGGAGCCGTCCCCGAAAAGCAGCAGATAGCGCGGCAGCAGGGTGCTGTCGCTTCCGGCCCGGTCGTACAGCATCTTCATGTACCGCTTGATCGCCGTGCCGTCGCGCTGGCCGGAGGAGAATTCATTGAACACCTGTTGTGGCGTTACCACCACCACGGAGAGACCCTCATCGCCGCGGCGTTGGGCCAACCGGTTGGCATCCGCAAGGAACTGTGGCGGGCAAATGATCACCAGGTCCGTAGGCACCGGCGTGGCGTGCAGGTCCTGCAAGGGTACATGGCCCACCGCCACAGGTTGTAGCAGCCCGGTGCCCTTGAAGGCGATGAACTGCCGCAAGCTGTCCGTGGCCGCCATGAAGCTCTTTTGGCTGCCGTTGTCGGTGGTCTGCACCGTGCGCACGTCCGTAGGGGTGGTGATCTCCCAGATGTGCTGCACGGCGGAGGCTTGGTCCATTACAAAGTTTCCCACGCGTCCCCCTCCCACGGTGGTCAGGTCCCGGAATGCCATTTGGTCCCCGGCCATCACCAGGTTTCTCCGCGCATTTACTTCCAGGAAATTCATGTAGCCCATGGACGTCACGGGGTCGCTCTTTGTAAAGGTGACGGAAATGGGCAGGTTACTTCCGGAGGCGGGCACCTTCATCAGGGTGCTCACATATTTGCCGTAGTCCGCCGTTTCGCCCGAACCCACCGGCAATACGTTCACATTCTGTGCAACCCCGCCGGCCGTTACGGTAAAGGAACTGTTGCCGCTCACGGACCTGCCTACCATGTCCGCTTGGAGCAGCACCGTATCCGCCGCATGCAGGTTCGGCAGGCTGAAATTGTAGTTGTAGGTGGTCACTTGGTCAAAAATGTCACTGAACATGACCCGGCCGGACTTGATCAGGTTGATGCCATCAATATCAATGACCTGGCGGTCGTTGAATACCGTGATCTGGTCCGTGGCCGGGCCGGCACTGAGCGATGCAGCGGCAATGCGCCTGGGCGCATCCGTGCCGATGCCGATGAAATAGCTGGCCGAGTCGGAATACACGTTCTTTACATGGTTGAAGCGCTTCCCGTCCGGGTTCAGCACCCAGCGCTGCGCGCCCGTGGCATAGAAAAGCACCCGGTCGCCAGGGCCAAAAAGTCCGTCCCCGCCATCTTCCACCGCTATCGCATTGATCAGCAGGTCCGTGGGCAGGAATGGACTGTTGGTGAAGGGCAGCATGCCCGCGTGGTTGCCATATACATTGATGGCATCGGAATGCAGGCCGGCCATGTCCACACCCAACTGCTGGAGGAATGCATAGCTCAGCTCATACACCCCGTCCTTGGCCACGGTAAAGCGGTACCAATCGCCGCTGGCCAGTTTGGAATGGTCCGGATAGGTGGCTGAACGGGCACTCCCGCGCGGGGCGTGATCCTCCACCAAGGCCAGCCGGTAGCTCTCCAAGCGTTCCACCTGTCCGGTGGCCGGGTTGCGCCGGTAGGGCTCAATGTCCACCAAGGCTATGGGCCGCTTGCGGCTGATGCCCAAGGACGTATGGACCACCGGCTCGGCACCAGGCTGGCCCAGGCCCGGCAAAGCTGCCAATTGACTTGAGCCCAGGGCCGCCCAACGAGTATCGGTAAGGTGTGCGCTGAAGCCCGTGGTGCCCATGGAAAGCGCCCGCTCCTCATGGATCAGTGGCAAATTGTCCCGGTCGCGGTCAAATACTGCTTTTGCCCACCATCCAGGCAAGGTATCCGCAGCGGCATTGGCCCTTAGTACCGGCTGGCGTACCGCACCCGTTACGGGGATTGCCGTGCCTTGTTTGGGCTGAACCGATGGCCGCTCTTGGGCGGCAAGGCTGGAGGTGAGCAGGACAAGGATGGTGCCGGATAGGGCTCGCATGGGGGAGATTAGGGGGTGGTTCTGCCGTTTGGAGCGAAAGTATAACTTCGGCCCGCCCTCAGATGGGCCTCGGATGAACGACCTCCCTTCCAGTTTATTGCAAGGGCAATAACAACGAACTCCGGTACGATACGTATACTTGGCGGTTCTTAAAGCAAAGCACGATCGCGTAGCATGAACATTTGGTCCGGCAGAAGTGTCGCCCTGGGGCTGGTCTTGAGCCTTGTGGGGGCGTTGTCCGCGCTAGCGCAGGACCCGCAGTTCACACAGTTTTACGCCAATCCGCTCTACCTCAACCCCGCCTTCGCGGGCACGGCGCGCTGCCCCCGTGCAGTGCTCAATTACCGCAACCAGTGGCCCGCCCTCACCGGCACCTTTGTTACCACCAGCGCCAGCTACGACCAGGACGTGCGCGGCATCATGGGCGGCCTGGGCCTCTTGGTTACCAGCGACCAGGCCGGCAAGGGCACGCTGAACACCACTACTGTTAGCGGCATCTATTCCTACACGCAGGCCGTAAGCCGGAAATTCTCCATCAAGGCCGGCTTCCAAGCCACCTACTTCCAAAAATCACTGGACTGGAACAAGCTCACCTTCGGCGACATGATCGACCCCCGGAGGGGCTTCATCTATGCCACCAATGACGTGCCGCGCGGCGGAAGCGTGGGCAATGCCGACTTCTCGGCCGGATTCCTAGGCTACACGGACATCTTCTTCGTGGGCTTCGCCGCGCACCACCTCACCGAACCAAATGAGTCACTGATCGTAGGAACGAGCAAAATGCCCATGAAGCTCACCGCACATGCCGGTGCCGCCATCCCCTTGGGCATGCGCGGCAAATACGGGCAGGCCAAAACCAAGCTCTCGCCCAACATACTATACCAGCAACAGGCTGCGTTCCGCCAATTGAACATCGGCATGTACGTGGACCACGGCCCCATCATGGCCGGCGTGTGGTACCGCAGCAAGGATGCCTTCATCGCCCTCATCGGCTTCCACACCGACCACCTCAAGTTCGGCTACAGCTACGACGTTACCACCAGCAAGCTCACCACCGCCACCGCAGGCTCGCATGAAGTAAGCCTCACCCTGCAATTCGACTGCAAGAAGAAACGCCGCCGGGTACGCACAGTGCCCTGCCCCACGTTCTAAGCAAGGACCAAGGAACCAGCCACGAAAGCCATGAACACCATCAACCTGACAAGGAACCTGGGCCTGCTGGCCTGTTCGGCGCTCCTGTTCAGCAGCTGCCGATTCGAGCAGAGCACCGCCACGGGTTGGAATTATAACGACTCCCGCAACGGAGGTTTTGAAAAAGCCCCGTTCGAAGAGCAGGAAACAGGCCCCGGCCTCATCCTGGTGGAGGGCGGCCAATTCACCATGGGCCGCGTGGTGGACGACCTCACCCACGATTGGAACAACATCCCCCGCACCGTTACGGTCTCCACCTTCTATATGGATGAAACCGAGGTGACCAACCTGGACTGGTGCGAATACCTCTACTGGCTGGACCGCGTGTACGGCGCGGACTACCCGGAAATTTACAAGAAGGCCCTGCCCGACACGCTGGTGTGGCGCAGCAAGCTCGCCTTCATGGAACCCAAGGTGGAATACTATCTCCGCCATCCGGCCTATCGCGATTACCCCGTGGTGGGCGTGAACTGGCTGCAGGCCAACGACTATTGCGCCTGGCGCGGCGACCGCGTCAACGAGGCCATCCTGATCCGCGAGGGGCTCTTCGAGCACTACCCCAACCAGATCAACGAAGACCACTTCACATCGGACAGCTATCTGGCCGGGCAGTACGAAAGTGGCAAGAAAGTGGACGGCATCAAGGACTTCAATCCCAACAAGGACACCCGCAACGTGCGCATGGAGGACGGCATCATGCTGCCCCGCTACCGCCTGCCAACGGAAGCGGAATGGGAATACGCCGCCTACGGCTTGGTGGGCAACACCGTGGATGAGCGCATCGTGGAACGCCGCGTGTACCCATGGAACGGCCACTTCGTGCGCTACGACAGCCGCAAGAAAGGCGGCTCCTTCTTCGGTGATTTCCGCGGCAACTTCATGCGTGGCCGCGGCGACTACATGGGCGTGGCGGGCAGCCTCAACGACAACGCCGACATCACCGCACCCGTGTTCAGCTACTGGCCCAACGACTACGGTCTGTACAACATGGCCGGCAACGTGAGCGAATGGACCATGGACGTGTACCGCCCGTTGAGCTTCGAAGATGAAAACGGCCTGCAACCCTTCCGCGGCAACGTGTTCAAGACCAAGGTGCTCAACAGCGACGGCGGCATCGCCGACAAGTACGACAAGGTGATCTACGACATCGACGGCATCAAATACTGGCTCACCGAGTTCCAAACGAAGATGCAGGGCCGCGCCTCGGAAGAGGAGGCCAAGTTGATCGACGACCTGATGACCAAGATCGACGCGGCCGTGGACCTCTACAACCAGCGCAAGTTCGATCCGGCCAACCAGAACGTGCAGGACATGGTGGACATGATCAAGGCCCAAGACCTGGAGATCTGCCCCAAGCTGCTCGCCGGCCTGAGCGAATACCAGAAGGAACAACCGGGTGACGTGAAGATGCGCAATGTCACCGTGGAAGAGAACATCGACCGGCGCAACTACCGCCAGAGCGACAACATCAACTACGAGGACGGCGACCTGGAAAGCAGCATCTACTACGAGCAGCCCGACTTCCAGGGAAATGCCATGTATGACTGGGGCAAGACCACCCTCATCAACGACCATTCCCGCGTGTACAAGGGCGCCAGCTGGGCGGACCGGATCTACTGGGCCAACCCGGGCACCCGCCGCTACCTGGATGAGCGCCAAAGCACCGCCACCATCGGCTTCCGCTGCGCCATGACCCGCGTGGGCAGCCCCGTGGGCCTGGGCGACAGCGATCGCAGAAAGAAACTGAAGAAGTAATACGGGATCCACCCCAAGCAGGGCCCCGGTGCGTGTTCAACCGCCGGGGCCTTTCCTTTGTGCCCATGGCCAACGCTTCACGTCTCCATCAGTTCTTTCTCGCTTCCTCCGGTATCTGCACCGATACCCGAAAGCCCCTGCCCGGTGGTCTTTTTTTCGCCCTCAGCGGCCCCAACTTCAACGCGAACACTTTCGCAGTTCAAGCGCTGAATGATGGTTGCTCCTACGCCGTGGTGCATGACCCCGCCGTGGCCGCCGACGACCGCTACATCGTGGTGCCTGACACCCTGAAAGCCTTGCAGGACCTCGCCCGTGAACACCGCCGCACCATGGACATCCCGGTCATCGGCATCACCGGCACCAACGGCAAAACCACTACCAAGGAATTGGTGCATGCGGTGCTGGCCGCCGACCGCCCCACCCTGGCCACCGAAGGCAACCTCAACAACCACATCGGCGTGCCCCTCACCCTGCTGAAGCTGAAGCCGGAGCACCGCATCGCCATCATCGAAATGGGTGCCAGCAAGCGCGGCGACATCGCCGAGCTGTGCGCCATTGCCGAGCCCACCCACGGCCTGATCACCAACATCGGAAAGGCCCACCTTGAGGGCTTCGGCAGCGTGGAAGGTGTGATCGCCACCAAGACCGAACTGTATGCCTGGCTGCGCGAACATGGTGGCTCCGTGTTCGTGAATGGGGATGATCCACTGCTGATGGAAAAAAGCCAGGGGATCAAGCAGCGGCTCACCTACGGCACCGGGGAGGCAAACCTGGTCCAAGGCGACCTGATCGCCGGGCCAGTGCCTTACCTGAACTTCTTCTTCCGCGCGCCCTCCCCCGCCGGGGTGCGCACCGTGCCCGGCTTCCCCAACGGGTGGCATTGCGAAACCAACCTGGTGGGCGCCTACAACCTGCCCAACGCACTTGCCGCAGTGGCCGTTGGCAAGCACTTCGGCATCGGCGACGACCTGATCACCGATGCCATTTGCAGCTACGAACCCGCCAACAGCCGCAGCCAGTTCAAGGATACCGGAAAGAACCAATTGGTGCTGGACGCCTACAACGCCAACCCCACCAGCATGGCCGCGGCGCTCACGAACTTCGAGCACCTGAAGAGCGACCGCCCCAAGCTGGCCATCCTCGGCGACATGCTGGAGCTGGGTGAAGTGAGCCAGGCGGAGCATAAGGGCATCATTGCGCTCACGCAACAACTCGGGTTGGATGCCGTGTTTGTGGGAAGTGAGTTCGTGCAAGCCGCAGCCGGTAGCGATGTGCGGTGCCATGCTAGTGCCGCCGATGCGCTGAAGGCCCTGCAAGCCGCGCCACCCACGGGCTATCTGATCCTGGTGAAGGGTTCGCGGGGCGTGAAGTTGGAGGAGGTGCTGGCGGTGTTGTGAAACGGATGTGGCCCATCGCGTCTGTTGCCGATATTCGTTATATGGAAGATTGAACGGCGTTGCCGCAGGTGTCCCCGCCCATCAGACACCTCACGGCAAGGCACGGAGGCATGCCTGTACCGAGGGGTGCGAGGGGGGCGCAAACCGTCCCATCGCAAGATCGACAATGCGCTGATGTTAATCGTTGGTGTGGCCCGGCGGGGACGATGGTCTGATCATCTGATGCTCTGATCGACTGATCGTCTCCTACCCCTCCTTCAGCACGCTCCTGCCGATCACGATCCGCTGCACCTCGCTGGTGCCCTCGTAGATCTGGGTGATCTTGGCGTCGCGCATCAGGCGCTCCACGTGGTATTCCTTCACGTAGCCGTAACCGCCGTGTACTTGCACCGCCTCCACGGTGGTCTTCATGGCCGTTTCACTGGCGAAGAGCTTGGCCATGCTGCTGGCGCGGTCGTAGTCCAGGTGCTGGTCCTTGAGCCAGGCGGCCTTGAGGCAGAGCAGGCGGGCGGCCTCAATCTCGGTGGCCATGTCGGCCAGCTTGAAGGCGATGGCCTGATGCTCGCTGATGGGCTTTCCAAAAGCCTTGCGTTCCTTGCTGTAGGCCACGGCCAGCTCGAAGGCGCCGCTGGCAATGCCCAAGGCTTGAGAGGCGATGCCGATGCGGCCCCCGGCCAGGGTTTTCATGGCGAACTTGAAGCCGAAGCCGTCTTCGCCGATGCGGTTGGCCTTGGGCACCTTCACGTCCTGGAACATCAGGGTGTGGGTGTCGCTGCCGCGGATACCGAGCTTGTCCTCCTTGGCGCCCACTACAAAGCCGGGCATGCCCTTCTCCACGATCAGGCAGTTGATGCCCTTGTGCCCTTTCTCGGCATGGGTTTGGGCCATCACCAAGTAGGTGCTGGCGGTGCCGCCGTTGGTGATCCAGTTCTTGGTGCCGTTGAGCAGGTAGTGGTCGCCCATGTCGATGGCGGTGGTGCGCTGGCTGGTGGCATCGCTGCCGGCCTCGGGCTCGCTGAGGCAGAAGGCGCCGATCTTTTCACCCTTGGCCAAGGGCACCAAGTACTTCTGCTTCTGCTCCTCGTTGCCGAATTCCTCCAGGCCCCAGCATACCAGGCTGTTGTTCACGCTCATCACCACGGAGCAGCTGGCGTCCACCTTGCTGATTTCCTCCATGGCCAGCACGTAGCTCACGGCGTCCATGCCGCCGCCGCCGTACTTGGGGCTTACCATCATGCCTAAGAAGCCGAGCTCGCCGAGCTGCTTGATCTCCTCCTTGGGGAATTTCTGCTCGCGGTCGCGTTCGATCACGCCGGGTTTCAGCACGTTTTGGGCGAAATCGCGGGCGGCGTCGCGCACGGCTTTTTGTTCTTCACTGAGTTCGAAATCCATGCCGGTGGCTGTGGCAGTTTCCATGGGATAAACAGGGTTGTTCAAGCTGGGCAAATGTAGCCGATCGGGCGTCTTGCGATCGTAGGGTCCGTACCTCAGGGTCCCCTTCGGGAGACCATTGAGGGAGCAACAACTCACTTCCGCTTGAAATGGGCTTCCACCTCCGCTTGGCCCACCTTGCGACCCTCATCGGCAGCAACCAGGCCGGCTTCCACCTTGCGGATGAACAGCAGTCGCTCGAACAGGCGGTCCAAGTCCACCTCTGCGGGAAATTCCTTCACCGCCTTAAGAACCGTTTCGCGCTTCACGTTTGCGAAGATACGCCTGAACACCACCGCCCGCTACGGACAAGGCAGGGCCATTGTCTCGCACACGCCCTGCGGGCGCGGCATCCGTCAATTCTGAAACCACGGATGAACACGGATGAACACGGATCCAGCGTGTGGACCTGGTTGTCGCGCCTTCGGCAATACCGCCTCCTTCGCCGACTCTTCGGCTGCAAGGGCCAAGTCGACGGAGTGAAGCCAGTGGGTTGAATCGCATAATTCATGGACGGATCATCCGTGTCTATCCGTGTGTATCCGTGGTTCACATCGCAGCATGAATGCGCCGTCAGGCGCGGTGGGAGGTTCCCTTCCTGCCAACGGATACCTTCGCCCTTCATTCCATGGAAAAACCGCAGGAAAACCCATCGGTCATCGGCGTAATGAGCGGCAGCTCCTTGGACGGCATCGACCTGGCCCTGTGCCGCTTTGAACCGGACGGTGCGCATTGGTCCTTCACCATCGAAAAAGCCGAAACCGTCACCTTGCCCGGCACCTTGCGGGAACGTCTGCTCCACGCCACCGGGGCGGATGCACTGGAACTGGCGCGCCTCCACCGCGACATGGGCACGGCCATCGGCACAGCCTGCAAGGAATTCCGAAAGAGCACGGATGCGGCGCTAATCGCCAGCCACGGCCACACCGTGTTCCACAAGCCGCATGAAGGACTCACCACACAAGTGGGCTGCGGCGCGCACATCGCGGCACTTTCCGGCTTGCCGGCGGTATGCGACTTCCGCACCAAGGACGTGGCGCTGGGCGGGCAAGGCGCGCCGTTGGTGCCCTTCGGCGATCGGATGCTCTTTCCGGAGCATCGTGCGTTCGTGAACCTCGGCGGCATCGCGAACATTTCAATCCACACCGATGGAAAGGTGATCGGCTACGACGTGTGCCCGTGCAATCAAGCGCTGGACCTGCTGGCCCAGGAAGCAGGCTTGGCCTATGATGCGGACGGTGCCTTGGCGCGTTCCGGGGCGGTAATTCCGCAGCTGTTGGAAGCGTTGAATGCGCTGACCTTCTACCGGCAACGCCCTCCCCGCTCCTTGGGCCGTGAGTGGTTTGATGAGCAACTGAAACCGTTGATCGCCACCCCTGCCCCGCTGGCGGACCGCCTGCGCACGGTGGTGGAGCACATTGCCGTGCTGGTGGCGGAGGAATTGGCCCGTGCGGGCGTGCAATCCGCGTTGTATACGGGCGGTGGGGCGCACAACGGCCTGCTGGTGGAACGGATCGCGGCCCTGGGCCCGTGCAAGCCCGTGTTGCCCTCCGCTGCGCTGATCAACTTCAAGGAAGCGGTGATCTTCGCCTTCCTTGGGCTGATGCGGTGGCGCGGCGAAGTGAACACCCTGGCCAGCGTGACCGGCGCTGCACACGACAGCATGGGCGGGGCCATTTACCTGCCCAATTAACAGCGGGCAAGGGATAACCCGGCAGTCGCACGCCGAACGCCCTTGTTCACGCGGCTAATTTTGGCTGCCCGCCAAGGCGTGGACCAGCATGAGGGAAGCATTGAAGCAGTTTGAGGAGCGCGAGCCGGAAGTGGTGTTTGAGTGGCATGACCAGCAGACCGACGCCAAAGGTTGGGTGGTGATCAACAGCTTGCGGGGCGGCGCTGCCGGTGGCGGTACGCGCATGCGCAAGGGCTTGGACAAGCGTGAGGTGACCAGCTTGGCCAAGACCATGGAAGTGAAGTTCAGCGTGAGCGGCCCGGACATTGGCGGGGCCAAGAGCGGCATCGACTTCGACCCGCAGGACCCGCGCAAGGCCGAAGTGCTGGACCGGTGGTACAAGGCCGTGACGCCACTACTGAAGAATTACTATGGCACCGGCGGCGACCTGAACGTGGACGAGCTGCACGAGGTGATCCCCATCACCGAGCGCTACGGGCTGCTGCATCCGCAAGAAGGCGTGGTGGCCGGGCATTTCGGGCTGGATGAAGCTGGCAAGGCCCGCATCATCGGCCAGTTGCGCACGGGCGTAAGCAAGCGCGTGGACGATCTGCAATTCACGCCGGTTGCGGGCCGTTATGCCGTGGCCGACCTGATCACGGGCTGGGGCGTGGCCGAAAGCGTGCGCCACCACTACCGCCTTCAGGGCAGCAGTGTGAAAGGCAAGCGCGTCATCGTGCAGGGCTGGGGCAATGTGGCCGCCGCCGCCGGATACTACTTGAGCCGGGAAGGCGCGGTGATCACCGGCATCACCGACCGCTTTGGCGGATTGATCAAGCCCAAGGGCCTGGATGCCGCCGCGGTGGAAAAGCTGTTCATGGACAAACAGGGCAACCGCCTGCACACGCCGGACCTTCAGCCGTACGAAACCGTGAACGAACAAGTTTGGGACTGCGGGGCGGAGGTCTTCCTGCCTTGCGCCGCATCACGCTTGGTGACGCGCGAACAGGTGGACCGCCTGTGCGCGGCCGGGCTGGAAACCATCGCCTGTGGGGCCAACGTGCCCTTTGCCGACAAGGAGATTTTCTATGGCCCCATCGCCGAACACGCCGATGGAAAGGTGGCCGTGATCCCCGACTTCATTGCCAACTGCGGCATGGCCCGCGTGTTTGCCTACTGCATGCAGTATGGCGCGGACCTGTCGGACAAGGGCATCTTCAACGACGTGAGCACCACCATCGGCAACGCGCTGGAAAAGGTGCACAAAAGCAACAGCGGCCGCACGCACCTGAGCCGCACCGCCTTCGAGATCGCCCTGGCCAAATTGAACCCATGAAATTTCGGGGACCTGTTTCCCGTTCAACCACAACCTGAACCTCACACATGTTCTTCCTCCTTTCAGCCCAAGTGCAACAATCCGCCGCCCAAGTGGTGGAGGCCGCGCAACAAGTGGTCACGGCACCCGTGGTGGTGAACACCCCTGCCGATCAGCTCAGCCTGTGGGACCTCATCAGCTTCGGCGGCTGGTGGATCATGGGGCCGCTGGCCCTGATGAGCATCATCACCGTGTATGTGGTGATCGAGCGCTCCATCATCCTGCGCAAGGCCCTGAGCCTGGAAAAAGACTTCATGCCAAAGGTGCGCGACTACATGCACGAAGGCAAGATCGACAGCGCCAAGAACCTGTGCGCACAAAGCGCCTCCCCCGGCGCGCGCATGGTGGCCAAAGGCATCCAGCGCATGGGCATGCCCGCGCGGGAAATTGAAGGTGCCATGGAAACCGTGGGCCGCGTGGAAACGGGGCGGCTGGAGCGCGGCATCACCATGCTCAGCCTCTTCGCCAAGCTCGCGCCCATGTTCGGCTTCATCGGTACCATCATCGGCGTGATCAAGATCTTCTACGACATCTCCCTCACCGACAACATCAGCATCTCCGTGATCTCCGAGGGCCTCTACCAGAAAATGGTTACCTCCGCGGCCGGCCTCATCGTGGGCATCATCGCCTTCGTGGGCTACCACATCGTGAACACCTTGATGGACAAAGTGATCGCCCGGATGGAGACCACCTCCATGGAATTCATGGACGTGATCCACGAACCGGCCAAATAGGACCTTGCCATGCAATTGCGCCGCCCCAAAAGGGAACATGCCGAAGTGAGCACCGAATCGCTCAACGACATCATGTTCTTCCTGCTCCTGTTCTTCCTCATCGTCAGCACCATGGCCAATCCCAACGTCATCAAGCTGATGCTGCCCAAGAGCGCCAACAACGAGCAGGCCATCAAGGTGCCGGTGAACATCTCCGTCACCAAGGACCACCAGTACACCATCAATAAGAAGCCCGTGCCCTTCGACCAGCTGGAACCCGCGCTGCAACAGGCCATCGCCGGCATGCCGGAACCCACGGTGGTGCTCAACTTCGATCGCGAGCTCAGCATCCAGGACCTGGTGGACGTGATGCAGATCGGCGCCAAGCTGAAGATCAAAATGGTGCTGGGCACACAGAAGAACACGTGAGGCAATGATGGCGGTGGCTGAAGAAAACAGCGTTCAGCGAAAGAGCATCGCGCTCACGGTCTCCATCGTGCTGCACGGGCTGATCCTGCTGTTCTTCCTGCTCTACAAGATCATCACGCCCATTCCGCCCTTTCCGCAAAGCGAGGGCGGCGGCGCCGGGCTGGAGCTTGCCTTGGGCTACACCGAGCTCGGCATGGGCGACAACAGCACCAACCCTGAGCCCAGCATTCCCGCAGCCTCCACGCCAGCGGCACAACCCGAAGCGCAGCCCGACCCGGAAGTGCTCACCAACGAAGCCGAGGAAACTGCACCGGTGATCGCCGAAAAAACGCCGACCAAGCCGAAAACCACGGACAAGCCCAAGAACAAGGAGCCGAAGAAGCCCACCAAGGAAGAGCAGGAACAGGCCTTCAAGAACAAATTGAACAACATGTGGAACACCACCGGCGGCAGCGGCAGCTCTGGGAAAGGCGCCTCCGATGTGCCCGGCGTGGCGGGCGGCTCCACGGGAACGCCCGGCGGAACCGGCATTGGCAATGGCACCGGCAGCTACCGCGGCGATGGTTGGAGCATCGACCTCGCCGGCCGGTCCATCCGGCGCAAGCCCAGCATCCAGGAAAAGCCCCACGTAGGCGGCAAAGTGGTGCTGGACATCTGGGTAAGCGCCGACGGCAAGGTGGAGCGCGTGAGCCAGAACACCGACAAGAGCACCACGCTGGACCAAACGCTGGTGGGGCTGGCCAAGCGCGCCGCGCTGGAAAGCAGCTTCTACCCCGACCCCAAGGCGCGCGATGACCAGCGCGGCACCATGACCTTCGTCTTCGTGCTGCAATAAAGGCTTTCAACCACGGATGGACACGGATGAACACGGATGTGGACTGGCATCAGGCGCGCCAGAATCCGGCCGCCATCCGAAGGATCCGTGTTCATCCGTGTTGATCCGTGGTTCCTTCCTGCCTGCCCATCCATGAACTACGCGGAAACCGTGGCGTACCTCAACGCGCAGTTACCCATGTTCTCGCGCATCGGCAAGGCCGCATACAAGGCGGACCTCAGCAACACGCAGGCGTTGATGGACCTCTTGGGCCACCCGGAGCGCGGCCTGAAATGCGTCCACATCGCTGGCACCAACGGCAAGGGAAGCACGGCCAACATGCTGGCCAGTGTGCTGCAGGAAGCGGGCTACCGCACCGGCCTGCACACCTCGCCGCACCTGCGCGACTTCCGCGAACGCTTCCGCATCAACGGCGAAATGATCCCGCGGGAAGCCATTACGGACTTCGTGGAGCAACACCACGAAGCCTTTGAGCCCATCGGCGCCTCCTTCTTCGAATGGGGCGTGGCCTTGGTGCTGGACTGGTTCCGGAGGGAACATACGGACATCGCCGTGATCGAATGCGGCTTGGGCGGGCGGCTGGACAGCACCAACGTGGTAACGCCGGAGGTCTCCGTGATCACCAACATCGGCTGGGACCATGCCGACCTGCTGGGCGACACCCTGGAAAAGATCGCGGGAGAAAAGGCCGGCATCATCAAGCCGGGCATCCCCGTGGTGATCGGCGAGGCGGAAGGAACAATAGCGGAGGTGTTCCGCAGAAAGGCGGAGGACGTGGGCGCACCCGTTCATTTCGTGGACCAAGGTGCGGCCATGCCCCTTCAGCTTGACCTTCAGGGGCCGCACCAGCAGCGCAATGCGCGCACCGCGCTGGCCGCACTGCACATCCTCCGGGAAAAAGGCTGGCAGATCACCGACGAACACTTCGCGGCAGGCTTGTCGCATGTATGCGCCAACACCGGCTTTGCGGGCCGTTGGCAGACCATTGCGCAACAACCGCGCACCATTGTGGACATCGGCCACAACGCCGACGGCCTCCGCACGGTGCGCACCATGCTGGAACAAACGCCGCATGAACGCTTGCACCTTGTACTGGGCACCGTGAGCGACAAGGACATCGGCCGCATGCTGGCCCTGCTGCCCAAGGAAGCCGTGTACTACTTCTCAAAAGCCGACATCCCGCGCGGGCTGGAGGCGGAAGCATTGCAGGAAAAAGCACAGGCGCACGGCTTGCACGGGGAAGCCTATCCTTCCGTGCAGGCCGCATTGGCCGCAGCCCGGCAAGCCGCCCGCGAAAACGACCTCGTGCTGGTTACGGGCAGCGCATTCGTGGTGGCGGAGGTGGTGTGAGGAACCGCGCTGTCCTGAACCCACCCCCTCGCTGTCCTGAGCCCGTCGAAGGACAGGCTCTGCCCCCTTCGCTGCCCTGAACCCCTCCCTTCGCTGTCCTGAGCCCGTCGAAGGACATGCTCTGCCCACTCCGCTATCCTTTCCCTCTCGCAGGGTCTCCGCCTCGGGACCCTGCGCCACCAAAGCATGATGTTGAAGATTCATTACCTTCACCAAGCATGTCCGTCCGCACCCTCCAACGCACTGATGGCGCCACGTTCTAT
>JAFDZY010000078.1 GCA_018266685.1 Bacteroidota bacterium | reverse complement strand
TTACGTCGCGGTGCGAATCTTTTTGGCATTGGAAGAACTATGGCCGAGTCGGGAGAGGCGTAGGCATTGTTGTGAGCATTGAACCCGGACACAGGTATGATTGGGTGGACAATTTCCTGGGACCGATTTTTTATGATGGGGAGCAGAAGACCCGATTTGCACGGATCAAGGAGGAGATAGCTGCATTCGAGAAGGAACATGTATTCCGATGGGACCGACCGGAGGACTTCTATGCCAAGCTCTTTGCGTTTCACAAGGTCAGTTCGTTCAAGCCTGAACAAGAAGTCCGGTTGCTTGAACATTGGCCCCATCGCAGCGGTACTGGAGGTGCTGGGAAGTATGAAGGCCGCAAGGATCTTCAGAACCATCTGAACCAGAACTATCGCCGCTCCTATTCAGTACCATTTTACTTGGGAACCAAGCTGGAAGATCATTTGAAGCGTCCCAGTGACCCGGAGTTGGAACGGATGATTAAGCATCTCGGTCCGCGCTTGAAGATCGAAGAGGTAATTGTTGGGCCTGATGTCAGCGAAAGGGAGTTCTGTGAGATGCTCGAGTACGGCAATGAATTGGCACGGCTGAACATCGGATATGGGATTCCAATGCGTTGGAGCGACCTCCGCATGCACAAGGTCTCATGCATGCATACGACCTCCGAGCGGGTTTGGAATAGCCCATTCATTTAGCCAACGCGAACGTCCTTTCATTGGCGCGAGCGTACACGCTCGTGCCCATTACATTCGTCCAATCATGAACGCACGAGCGCGGATGCTCGAGCGAGTTTAGGGAAATCGTTTGCCCGGAGGCAAGGGAGTTTTGCAAGCCTGTATATTTCGAATGACCTATCTTGAGACCTTCTCGATCGTGGAATCCTTGGCCGTGACCTCCGCAGCCATCGTGGCGATTATCGGGATCAACGCATGGCGTCGGGAGGCTAAATGGAAACGCAAGGCGGAGGTGGCGGAAGAGGTGCTTTTGGCATTTCACAAGGTACAGGCGGCATTTGAGGTAATCCGTAGCCCGGCCGTTTGGCAAGATGAACTTCCACCAGACAGTACAGGTAGTTTACAGGAAAAAGCTGCGGTGACTTCCAGGCGTTTCCATGCCAATGCGGATGCTTTCACCCATTTGCGAACACTCCGCTGGAAATACCACATCATGTTCCCCAAGGCGAGTGAGGAGCCGTTCAAGGAAGTGGAACTGCTGTTGGGAAAGATACTCTCCTCGTCTCACATGCTTGGTGCGGTTGTTTGGCCTCGACAAGGGACCAACTTGCCAGAGGAAGAGTTCCAGAAGCACCTAAACGAGATGCATGAACTGGAGTCATGGCATTGGCGGTTCAATGACGAACGAGATCCGTTCAAACCGCGTTTCGCGAATGCTCTACGCCAGGTTGAGGCAGAGTGTAGCCGGTATGTCGCATAGGAACGCTCACAAGCCCCGGTTCTTCGCACTGGTAGGCAGCGCCACCGTGCATGTGGCTTGGCGCACCAATTGCCGGCAATGTTGGCTGAGCCATTCCGAATAGAGGAGAGTTGATCCAAGGATCGGCATACGGGTCGCGGGGTTGAGGCTCGCCCGGAATGAAGTTCAGACTACTGAACAGCCGTCGCCCCTTCAATTTCCCAATTCACTGAGTTGGCTCCATCAACACCCATCGTTTTTATCTTGAAGGATTGCTGTTGTTGGGGTCCAATGAACTCATAGATGGGATGTCGCTCGGAGCCGATCAAAGTTTTCGTTTTGCTGAAGAAATCGACCCGTAGGATCACATCCTTGTATGTCACCGTGGTTGCCTTGCTTGCGATTACCCCCTCAAGCACCCATTCATCGATCAAGTTCCTTCGATATGTGCCATCCGTGGTTAAAAAGGCAGTGGGTGTTTTACGTTCCTGTTGCGCCACGGTCATCTTCGCCTCTTGGTAGCTATCGGAGTGCGCCTGATTACAAGCTGTTGACGATATAACCATGACAACTACAACGAGTGAAGCGATCAATTTAGAACCCATGTTCAGGTGATGTTGTGTTCGTATTGAAAGTCTTTGCCCACAGCAGCCTTTAGTGGTCGAGAACCTGCCCACTGAGAAACCGTCCGAGCTCCTTTATGTCGAGGCTTTTGTGGAACTTGATACCGAAAGCACCAACGCCGCTCATCCAGATGGTGAAGTCGCTGTCGCCATCGAAGGTACCAGCGGTTTCAACGGAAAAGCTCGATATTTTGGAATATGGGAAGGTCCTGTATTCCACCTTGGAACCCAGTAGGCCTTGTACATCCATGGCGATGATCCGCTTGTTGGTGAACCAGACCTTATCACGGACATGCGAGTATGCGAGAAGAATTTCTTCCTGTTCGACCAATATCGCCGCGACCGCGTTTCTGCTTTCTTGGATGTCTTCCTTCTTATGAACGCTGAACTGTAGGAGTAGATCAATCTTCATGCGCCGAACATACAAAATTTTGCTTCCGCATGTCCTCCCATGTTCTGGCGCGTGCGTGCTTCCCAGCATTGGCGCGACCGTCATCCTTTCTTGCCAATTACATCCGTCCATTCAAGAGCACATGATTGAAGAACACCCGTTCGAGTTGACCGGCGAAGGCCGGCATGTGTGCTGGTAGCATGGTCCCCCGGCTCAGATCTGCCCTGCAAGATCGTAGGGCGGTTCCGCGTTGTAGATCTCTTCATAGCGGCCAGGCCCCAGATCGTGCAGGAACTGGTGCATGGCCCCGGACACTGCCGCGCGCAAGTCGTGCTGATCCGCCGTGAACGCCAAACGCACCGGTGCTTCCAGTTGCGCCCGTGTAGGTTGTTCCACCCACCCACCGTGTACTACGAATTGCCCGCTGTTCCGGTAGAACCAGTCGTCCTCAAGGACCAGGTCCGCTCCCTCACGGATCAATACGTTAAAGGTGCTTCTCCAGCCATGGATGTTGCGGATATCCATGGAACAATGGGTCCGGTCCTCCCGGAAGTGGACGTAGCGCGTGTGCAGCACTTCGGCCTTGATCGGGCACGGGTCGTCCATTTCATCCACATCAAGCACGAACCGCTCGTCCCACTCCTCGTCGTAGTACCTGCTGGTGCGCATGGTGGCCACGTTCACCACGGGAAACCGCTCTTCCACGGAATGGATGATGTT
>JAFDZY010000077.1 GCA_018266685.1 Bacteroidota bacterium | reverse complement strand
GTATGTGCATCGTTGTAGTAGCCGGTCTCCCAGCGCCGGTACCAATTGTTCATCACCTCGTAGTAGTGCTCGCTGAAATAGGGGTTGCGGGTACCGATGCCGGTGAGCATTTGCAAGTAATCAGCAGGGTGCGCCGGCAGCGCGCCGAACATCACGTTGCCGTCATCGAAGAACTTGTAGATGTCCGCGTTGGCCCGGTCACTGTAATGGAAGGTGTAGATCCACCATGGCCCGGTGCCCGCCGCCACCTTCAGCAGGAACAGCAAGCTGATGGCTTTCCGCCCGAATCCTTCCACGCGGAAGAAGGACATGCGCCCTATGAGGTACAGGAACAGCGCGGTATAGCCGCATGTGAGCACAAGGTCGGCCATGCTGCGGCCAAATGTAGCGGGGCGCGGTCCGGTGAACGGCGTCTCATGATGTGGAGCCACTATTCCACGTCCCTGGTTCCCGGCAAATCCCGTCCTTTGCGGCCTGATCACCGTGAACCGGACATGAAGCGCGAGGACCTGATCCGCATCATCAAGAAGAAACGCAGCCTGCTCTGCGTGGGCTTGGACACCGAGCTGCATCTGCTGCCGCAGCAGTTCCGTGAATTGCACGACCCCATTCGGGCGTACAACCACGCCATTGTAAAAGCCACCCACCACGTGGCCGTGGCCTACAAACTGAACCTTGCTTTTTATGAGGCCAACGGAGCGGCGGGCTGGCGCGACCTTGAAAGCACGGTGGCTTACATCCGCAGCGTGGGCAGCTGCTTCATCATCGCTGATGCCAAGCGCGGCGACATAGGAAACACCGCCCGCAAGTATGCCGAGGCCTTCTTCGACCACCTCGATTTCGACGCGGTTACCGTGGCGCCGTACATGGGCGAGGACAGCATTACACCCTTCCTGGACCGGCCCGGCAAGTGGGCCATCGTGCTGGCCATCACCAGCAATGAAGGTGCATTGGATTTCCAGTTCCTGCCGGTGGAAGACGGCAGCCAGCGTCTTTTTGAGCGCGTCATGCAGCGCATGGCCGAACTGGGCGATCCGGACGAATTGATGTTCGTTGTTGGCGCCACCCGCCCGGAATTGCTGAAGCAGGCCAGGGCCATGGCGCCGGAACACTTCTTCCTGGTGCCTGGCGTGGGCGCCCAAGGCGGTGACCTGGAAGGCGTGCTCCGCGCTGGCATGACCAAGGATGGCGGCTTGTTGGTGAACTCCTCACGCGGCATCCTGTATGCCGGCAAGGAAGCAGAAGCGATCACCAAGGCTCGTGAAGCGGCTGAGGCGTTGCAGCGGGATATGGCGCGGGCCATGGAAGCTGCCGGGGTTGTGGGTTGAGGGGCTTCCCGGTTGTCAGTTGTCAGTTGTTCGGGCATAGCCCTGCCAACTCTCAACCAACCACTGTCAACCCTACCTTAAGGCCCCAACCCTGACGGAAAACCCGGCATGCCCAACGCCGAACCCATCACTCTTCCCTATCGGGCCAACGCCACTGATCTTCTACTGGATCCGGCCTTTCCGTATGGTGAAGATCTCTTGCAGTTCATCTGGGAAGCGGGCCTGTACAACGCCGCTGATCTGCGCACCACGGGCAACCAAACCTTGGAAGTGCTCAAGGCCGGCCGCATCCAGCCCCATGGTGGCCCGGACCTGAGCGGTGCCGAACTGCGCATCGGAGGCCAGCTCTGGGCGGGCAATGTGGAGGTGCACATCCGTGCCAGCGACTGGAACGCCCACGGCCACCAGCACGACCCCGCCTACAATAACGTGATCCTGCACACCGTGTACCGGCACGATGCCGATGTGCGCACCGAAAATGGCACGGCTCCGCCCACCGTGGAGCTGCGCGGCAGGGTCGATGAACGAAACCTGCACCTGCACCAGGAATTGATGACGGCCAGGCGCGCCGTGCCCTGCGCCCCGCACCTTTGTACCGTGGACCAAGGCCGCATCGGGCTGTGGCTGGAACGCTTGCTGGTGGAGCGCTTGGAGCGCAAGGCCAAGGAAGCGGAGGCCATCTACCGCATCAGCGGCAACGACCCGCTGGAAACACTGCACCACATTCTGCTGCGTGGCCTTGGAAAGCCCGTGAACAGTGAGCCTTTCGGCATGCTGGCCCATGCGCTGCCGCTGAAACTGTTGCTGAAATACCGTGGCGATGCCCTGCGCGTGGAAGCACTGCTGCTGGGCCAGGCCGGCTTTTTGGAAGACCCCTTCACCGAAGAGCACCCGCAACGGCTCCAGCAGGAATACCGCTGGTTGGCGGACCTCCATGGGCTGAGGCCGGTACCGGTGGCAGCATGGAAGTTCGGCCGTCTGCGTCCGCCCAATTTCCCCACGGTGCGGCTGGCACAATGGGCGAAGTTGTTGTCCGGTACGGCCCAGGGCTATGACGGCCTGCTCGCCCAGGACGATCCGGCAGCCGTTCGGGCGCTGCTGGACGTGGAGGCCACGGGCTATTGGAAAGACCACTACCGGCCCGGCCATCCTTCGGAAACCAAGCCCAAGCGCTTGGGCCAGGCCATGGCCGACGGCCTCTTGATCAACGCCATCGTGCCCTACCTCTTTGCCATGGGCCGCATCCGCGGGCACCAGCAATGGGAGGACCGGGCGCTCACCTTGATGGAACGATTGCCGGCCGAGCGCAACAGCATTGTCCGGGAATGGGGCGCGTGGGGCGTGAAAGCTGGATCAGCAGGACAGGGGCAGGCGCTGATCGAACTGCGCAACCGCTATTGCACCGAGCACCGTTGCCTGGCCTGCGCCATCGGTGTGCAGCTGCATAGGGAGGTGGACAGGGCGTAGTGCGTTGGAGGCCTCCCTGCTGATCGGGTGGTGAACAGTGCACTTCGCCTTCGCCCAAGTCCGCTCATGCCGTTGAACAGTACCGGGTGAATCGCTTTCCGCGCACCGCGCTCCACGCCCTATGCCCTACGAACCATGCCCTACACCCTGCACCCCACGAACCGCACCCTTCCCCAACCACCGCCACTCTGCCTAACTTGCACCCTCCAAGCCATGATCGATCACATCAAGACCATCTTCGAGCGCCGTGCCTTTGGCGTGTGCGAATGGTGGGCCCACAAGCTCAACATCAAGACCGAGCAGGTGCGGCTCAGCTTCATCTACCTCAGCTTCGTTACCGCGGGCCTGCACTTGGTGCCCTACCTGGTCATGGCCTTCATCCTGCAGCACAAGGAGCGCATCAAGCGGCCCTTCGCCCGCCGCAGCACCGTGTGGGAACTGGAATGACGAACAACGACATCCTGAAAAAGCTGCGCGTGGCCCTCAAACTGCACGATACGGACATCGTGAAGATCCTTGCTCTGGTGGATTTCCACATGACCACCAGCCAGGTCAACGACCTGTTCCGCAAGGAGGATCACCCCAAGTACATGGAGGCCGGCGATCAGGTACTTCGTAATTTCCTCAATGGCCTGGTGATCCATTTGCGCGGGCCGATGCCGGCTTCATCCGCACCTGTGGTGAAGACGAAAGGCAAGGATCAACCAGCGCCGCACCGTGCAAGCGGCCCACGGCGACCATGAAGCGGCCCGGTCGCGCTTACCCGCGCTGCAGCACCACCTTGCCGCTGGCCCAAGCTTCGCCCACCGGACATCGCAGCAGGTAAACACCCGTGGCATACGCTCCCAGGTCCAGTTCCACCGTGTTGTTGGCAGGAATGTTCTTACGCACTTGCAATACTTTGCCGGACAGGTCCGTGACGTACAGCTCAGGGATCGCGGCATCGGCGGTGATGTGTACAAGGCCCGTGGTGGGGTTGGGCCAGTAGCGCCAGTTGACCGTAGTATAGGCAGGCCCGATTTCACGCACGATCGTGGCTGAATCCGGTTGGAGCGGGACGGTCACGGCGGAATCCGGATAGTTCAACGCCAGATCGGGCAGTTGTTGCCGGCAATCGGGCATGTAGGTAAAGCTTTTCAGGATGCGCACCAGCAGGCTGTTCAACGACGCTACATCATACTTGTCCGTGGTAGGCGCGAGGTGCGGGTTGCCCACCCCGCTGTGGTCGGTGAGGAAGGTGTAGGTGCCGTTCGTGGCCAAGGCCAGCGCGCGCATCAGGTACTCGGTGCCTTTGTCAATGCCGCTGGCGGCCACGGGCACGATGCGGATTCCCTTGGCTGCGGCCTGCGCGGCCAGTTCACGCATGCGTTGCTTCACCGCTTCAGTAAGGTGCGGCCCTGCGTCCAGCACCAGGAAGAGGATCCGCGCGCGTGCCGAGGCGCTCCACGAAAGACCGTTGATCGCGCTGTCCAGCGCGATCTCCACCGCTTCGGGCGTGTCGCCGCCGCCGTCGGCGCGCTGGGCTGAAATGAAATTCACCGCCGTGGAGAGCACAGGTGTGAAATCCATGCTGCGTGTGGTGTATTCATCATTGGTGCCCGCGTCGCGGTAGAACACGTTGGCAAAGCGGAAGCTGAGCTGGTCGCCGATGCGCTTGCTGCGGTATATGATGTCGTTCATCTCCGCCTTCAGAAAATCGATTTCGTCCTGCATGGAGCCGGTGGCGTCCACCACGAACGCAATGTCCACGGCGTTGCTCGGGCCGCACGGCACGTCCACCACCAAGCGGTTCACCTTCCGGGTGAAGGACCGCGCATCCTCCACAAGGAAGCTTTGCCCGCCGTATTCCACATGCAGCTGCAACCGCCCCGGGTCCAAGGTGTCCGCCACGTCCAGCGCGGCCCACAGCTCCGCTTTGCCGGTGTTGTCGGTGCGCGCTTGGAAGAGCACGCGGCTTCCGTGCATGAGCCGCACCAACGCATCGGCCAAAGGCAAGCCCTGCGGTGTTTGAAGGTCCAGGGTGTAGCGGCCGTTGGGCGCCATGCCCCACGCCTTGCGCAAGCTGGACAGGGCCTCTACCGAGAGATCCGTCCACTGTCGCCATTTGGCGAAATCGTTTACCTCCCCGGCCGTGAGCACGCCCTCGGCAACGGCAACATCGGCGGTGTGCCGGTTGAAGGTGCCGGGCCACGAAGCGTTCACGGGGGTAAACTCCACGCCAATGCTGCGGCCATGGCGGCCGTATCCCGGCGTGGCCTCCGCCATGGAGTAGGTGGTCATCACTTTGCTTTCGCTGGTGGGCGCGGCACCTTTCGGCGTGCCGGTTTCCTTGGCCACGGCAAAATCCACTTTCTCGTCGGCCTTCACCCGCACGGTCTTCGTGCTGCTCACGAAGCCGTCGTAGCTCACTACGCAGCGGTAAAGCCCGG
>JAFDZY010000076.1 GCA_018266685.1 Bacteroidota bacterium | reverse complement strand
CCCGGTGCCACTGGGCCCAGGCGGCCGGTGCCGCTGGCTGCACTGGTCAGGATCACGGTGCCTAGGGAGGCATCAAAGTCCCCGTTGTCCAGTTGCAGGGTGCCGCTGATGTTGAGGGTGGCAGCGGTGGCCGTGCCCAAGGCCGTGTTTACCGTGAGGTTGTACAGGTTCAAGGGGCCGCTGCTGCCCAATTTGGAAGCTTCCGTTCCGGCCAGCTTCAGGGTGCTGTTCACGGCTGCATTAACTGTACCGCCAAAGGTGGCACTGTCACCATGCACCGTCAAGGTGGTGTTGCCGTTCAAGGCCAAGGTGCCACCCGCGGCCACGGTGAGTTTCCGCACGTCAACATCCGTGGTGTTGGTAACGGTGTGGCCGCCCTGCACCACCACGTTTGCATTGGCGCCAAAGGTGGCGGCGCCCGGCGTTCCCGCAGGTACCACGTCCCAAATGGCATCGCTCACGTTGCCATTCGCCTGGCTGTAGTAGGTGATTTCCGCCGGATTCACCACCACTTTAATAGCCAAGGTATCAAATGCTTCGTTGTTGAACGCGGATTCCAAGCGTACGCGGATATCATAGGTGCCGGGCACGTTGGGGTCGAATGTGACGCTCGGGAAAACAATGGCCCAGTAAGGTGAGGCCAGGTTCTCCGAAGCTTGGTAAACGTGCAATGCGCCCATGTTGTTGGCGATCATGGACTGGCTGAGGTTGAGCGTGTGCCACACCGGCGTGGCGTTGGGGTCGAAGTCCAGGTCCAGGAACACGTTCACCTGAGTGAAGTCATACGTGCCAAGGTCAATGCTGCCCAGCAGGTTCCAGCGCGCCATCACCGGGTCGGGCGTGGGATTGCTGCCACTGGTGGGGCTGTGCCCGGTGGTGGTGGTGTACACATTGCCCACGGGGATGATCGGCCCCACATAGCGCTCAAAGGCATTCAGTGCCACGTCAATGCCCCGGCAGTCCTGGCTCACGGCCATGTTCTGGTCGGGGATGCCGCTGCCGATGGTGATGGGCGTGGGTGTGGGGGCATTGTAGGTAATCGTGGGCACGCAGTAGCTGCAGCTGGCGTCATCAATGGTGGCGGAGGCGTTGTAGTTGTCCGCCACGGGATCCATGCAGCCGGCCACCGCCAGTACCACTTGTGCCGTGGTGGAATAGGGGCATGGCGTATTGGCCCCATAGGTAACGGTATACGTGCCCGCACTGCTGGTGGCCAGGTCGATCTCACCGGTGGTGGCATTCAGCGCAAGGCCCGCAGGTGTGGCACTATAGCTGCCTCCGGTCGTTCCGGTTTGGGTTACGGACAGGGTGCCGCTGCCAATGGCGTGCGGCCCGGCCGGGTAGCTGATGGTGGCTGAGGGGTTTAAATATGTGATGGTCCCCGTATTGGCCTGTACCGTGCAGCCGTTCGTTGATGTGGCTGTGACCGTGAACACGGTGTTCTGTGTGACCGCCACGCCGGTGGGGTTCTGCACATTGGAGGTGAAGCCTGCAGGCGTGGATGTCCATGCGAATGAGGGCGTGCCGTTGCCGGTGACGGATACATTGTCAATGGCCCAGTACCAATCCCATGTGGCAGCGTACCGGAACCGGAGGTAAACAGTGGCTTGGTTCAGGTAGCTGTTCAAATTGATTGTGACTTGTGTAAAATTGGCCGCGCTGCCTTGCGTGCTGGAAAAGGTTTGCAGGGTTGTCCAGGTGGAACCATCGGTTGAAACTTCCACGTAGGCGGTTTCGCCGTTATTGTATCGGAAATAATGATGGAAGCCCAGCGAGGCAGCTGTGAAGCCCATGGTGCTGAAGGCCGGGGAAATGAGTGTGGTGGCCGTGGTGCTGCCGTTTCCCTGGGCATCCGAATTGCTCATCACGAATTGCGAGGCATCGTTGCTGTGAAAAGTTTGGCTGCTCACATTGTAGCCATCTGCCCTTAAGGTCCAAGAAGCATTGGCGGGTGTGCCTCCGGTGCTGGTATTGGTGGTGGTCCACGGGGCAATGCCGCTGTTGAAATTTTGCGAGAGGATCGTGGCACCGGGCATTGAGCCGGTGGCGGTCAGGTCCAGCAAATTGGATGAAGCGCAAACGGAATCCGTGCTGCTGGTGGCGGAAACACCAGTGGGTGATGGATTGATGATGACATTGATGTTGGCACTAACGCTGTTGCAACTGTTGCTCACCGTAACGGCGTAATTGCCCGTGGCCGCATTGGTTACGGAAACATCGGCACTGGCCGCATTCGGGCTGAACGTACCCGTGCCCGTCCACAGGTAACTCAATCCAGGGCCGGTTGCGGCCACATGCAACTGAAGAGCATCTGCGGAACAGACGGGGGAATTGCTCGTAATGGAGGAAATGACTGCAGGAGTGCATCCATGGCCCGTTACGGTGATGTCGTCCAGGGCCAGTTCGTCCCGCCCGTTGTTGCCGCCTACATCATTGCTGCTCCAGCGCAAGTAAATGTAGCCGTTGTTGGCCACGCTTAACCCAGTGATGGTCGTGTTTCGGTTTGTCAACGTGAACCCATTGCCGTCCGCATTAGTCGGACTCGTATAGTTCAAAGCCGGTACAGTCGTGTAGGACACATCATTCGTGCTGTACGATAGGTTGAAGCTGCTACTGCGCGGAAAGCCGTTGTTCACCCAAATTTCATAGGCCAGGTCCATGCTGGTCAGGATGGAACCCGAAGTGTTCTGAATGCGCAAGGTGAGCGTGCCCGGGGTCCAATCAGTACCACTTGGCTTTGCTCCCAATGCAAAGTCACCGGTGGCAACCTCGTAGGCATAAAAGCCTCCAGTGGTTTCCCCCCCCGTTGATGTGCCCCGGCTGTAGTCGCCGGTTACTTGGGTCCCGCCAAAAGCCAAGGCACCATCATTCATGCCCGTGGAGGCCCAGGCATTTGAATTTAACCTTCCCGACGAGGGCGAAGGTTGGAAACCGGTACCATTCCATACGCCGTTCTCCACTCCGGCAACGGTGGCATCAAAGGTGATGGAATAGGCGGTTTCGGTGGCGGCCATGTTCAATTGGGCCTGCATGGTGCCCGGAACGGCAGCAAACACCAATGAAAGCGCACCTGCAAGAACTTGTGCAATTAGGAGGTTTGAAGCGTCGAGCTTTTTCATGTAGGGAATGGAATTGAAGTAGGCCTGTTGGGATGGAACCAACCAACCCAAAGATTGTCAAATATAGGCGTTTGGTCAAATGGGCAAGTGCAGGGTTCAAAGACCTTGTCGGATCCAAGATTTTCCATTTCCATGTACGGCACCACGATGACCATAATTGCTGACCCGGGACACTTCGAACCACCCTTAGGTCGATCAGTACCATGTTCCCCATGGAGGCTGCCACCAGGCCCGCGAGCACGGCCAATACCTTGCAGTGAATGGAATGCATACGCTGGAATTTGGTCATAGCTTGGTCAGTGGCGTGCAAGGTCATTCAGCCAAATTCTTCGGTCGTACACAGCGCCATCCGCCGTCATCGGTCCCCATCCTGGAGATCCCCAGTTCCTTCCACCGGTTACCATGCGGTCTGCGCTCCGGGCCCCGGCCGTACTTTCGCGGCCCCGTTCCCGGCCCCATAGTTCAACGGATAGAATAGGAGTTTCCTAAACTCTAGATCCAGGTTCGATTCCTGGTGGGGCTACGATTCCCTTGCCGCAGCTTGCGGGCACCAACATTTGCGTGTGTGAAACTGCGCCCCGCGCGCGGAATGCGGGAAAAGCAGCGGCCTACCTTCGGCGCAACCCGCAAAGCGCCCATGCACGCGCCCCGCATTGCCCTTTTCGCCCTGCTTCCGTTGCTAGCGGCACCACTATTGGCGCAGCCTGCAAATGATGATTGCGCCAGCGCGGAGAACCTCTGCGCCCAGCAACCGGTGGCGGGAAACAACGGTGGCGCAGCCAACAGCATACCGGCATTTTGCCAACCGGGCGGAAATTCCGTTTGGTACCATTTCATCACCAACAGCTTGGGCGGTGCCGTTACGGTAGCCATTTCCGGGATCCAGTGCCCCAATGTGCCCACCATGAGCAACGGGCTCAGCGCCGTGATCCTCAGCGGCGACGGCAGTTGCACCCCCGCCAGCTTTTCAACGGTGAGCCCTTGTGAAACGGATTCGGTGAATTTTTCCGCAACCACGGCCGGTGTGCTTGCGCCGTCCACGGAGTATTGGATCATGGTGTCGGGGGCCACTTATGGTTCGCTCTCCACGGCGGAGTGCCCGTTCACCATTGCCGTAAGCGGCCCCGGCGTGGATGTGGTGAACGTTGATTTTGATGCCGGGCCGGACCAGCGGATCCCCGAGGGGGGAAGTGCCCAACTGAACGCCACGGGCGGCACCGGCTACGTATGGACCCCCAACAGCGGGCTCAGTGGCGATCATGTGCCCGATCCCATCGCACGGCCCGCCGGCACAACGGTGTACACGGTCACTACGCAGATCAATGGTTGTACCTATACGGACACGGTGACCGTGGAGGTGGTCCGCTTGATCAATCCCGTGAACACGTTCACGCCGAACGGAGACGGCATTAATGATGTGTGGGACCTGCCCGGCTTGCGCGACTATCCGCAGGCGGAGGTGGATGTCTATGACCGATGGGGCCAGCGCGTGTTCCACAGCATCGGCTACAAGGAACCCTTTGATGGTGCCGGATTGCCCACGGCCACCTATTACTGGTACATCCGCGTGAATGACCTGAAGGGCAGTTCGGACCCCTACACCGGCTACGTCACCATTGTAAGATGATGCGCAAAGCAGCATGGATCGCCCTGTTGGCCTGCACATCGGCAGCGGCACAGCAAACCGCGCAGTACACGCAGTACGTGTTCAACATGTTCGCCATCAATCCGGCCGTGGCGGGCAGCAAGGATTGCATCGACGTACGCTTGGGCTACCGCCAGCAATGGGTGGGCTTCCCCGGTGCCCCCACAACCGGCTGGGCCACGGTGGCCGGCACCATCAAGCCCAAGGGCCGCCAGTTCAAGGCAAACCGCCATGGTGTTGGGGCGTTTGTGGAAGCGGACAACACGGGGCCGCTGGGCTACACTTCGTTCCAGGCCGCTTATGCCTACCACATCCAGATGAAGCGGGATTTCTTCATGTCCCTGGGCTTCTTTGCAGGGGTGCGGCAAGAGAAACTCTCACTGGGGGATGTTTATGCCACCGACAACAGCGACCCGGCCTTGACCAACAACGGCAATGTGATGGTCTATCCGGACATCACGCCGGGCATCTGGCTCTACGGCAAGTCCACGTGGGCCGGTTTTTCCATGCAGCAGGTACTGGGCAACAAGGTGAAAGGGCTGGGAACGGATACGCGCCTGGCCCGGAACTACATCTTCAGCCTCGGCCACCGCTACCGCATCGACCGCAAGTTCAGTGTGGTGCCCAGCACCTTGGTGAAGATCGCGCCCGGCGCTCCCATGGCGCTGGACATCAACGTAATGCTGGAATACCAAAGAAAGCTCGGCGTAGGCATGAGCTACCGCAACCAGGATGCCGTGGCCTTCATGCTGAAGGTGCCCTTCCTGAAATTCTTCTCGCTCGGGTACAGCTACGACATCACCACCAGCAAGTTGCGTGTGGGCAGCGCCAATACCCATGAGATCATCCTCGGGATCTATCCCTGCCTCCCCCTGGACCCCGAAAAAGCCATTGTACGATGCCCCATCTTCGAATGAGCACCCTGTTCTGGCGGCAGCTGTCCGCACCTGTTGCCGCATGCCTCTTGGCCATGCTGGTGCCCTTCAATCCATTGGACGCCCAGAGCCGCCACTGGGTGGGGGGCAATGGCCAATGGAACGATGCAATGCATTGGTCGGCCGTGGCGAACGGAAACGGGGGGGCAGGCGTGCCTCGTTCCGGGGATGCCGTTTTCATTGCAGCTTCCACAGGGAACGTTGTGGTTACAATGGGCGCTGCTGCGGAAACCGGCAATTTGACGGTGTTGGGAAACGGCGGCCAGGTAAGGCTGGAAGGAGGGAGGGGCCGGTTGCAAGTGTCCGGAACCATGGAGGTGAAGGGTAATGTGGCTTGGGCATGGCCCGGAACGGTGGATCTGGCAGCCCGCAGCGGTGTGGCTGAACTGGACCTGCATGGCATTCCATTGGGCGGTGACCTGCGCTTTACCGGCGGAGGAACCTGGTCCATGCGCAGCGACCTGGTGATCGGGGATGAAGCTGCGTTGATGATCGACAATGGGACCTTGGCCACCAACGGCAATATGCTCCGCGCAGGAAGTCTGCGCCTCGGAAACCAAGGTGCCAAGCTGATGGCAGGCAGTTCCGTTGTGCTCCTGGCCCAGAGCTTCCAGCCGGGAACTGCGCGCAACACCGTGGATGCAGGGAGTTCCAAACTGCTGGTGGGCGGTGCTCCTGCGGAATGGGGGCCTGCGGCCATTGCCCCGGCCGAGGAACTCCGGGCGCAAAACGTATGCGCCACCGGCGTGGGGCAAACGCCGTTTGTGATCGATGCACAGCTCATGAGCAATTACAACGGCTTTGGCGTTAGCTGCCATGGCGTGTGCAACGGCCAAGTGCGGGTGGTTGTCACCGGCGGCATAGGCCCGTTCACCTACCAATGGGTGGGCGGCCCCACCACCGCCCTATGGAACAATGTGTGCCCGGG
>JAFDZY010000075.1 GCA_018266685.1 Bacteroidota bacterium | reverse complement strand
CTTGGAAGTGGTGTCTATCTCGTGGAAGTAGTCACGTCGGCCGGGCGCAAAACCGTACAATGGACAAAGCGATGAGAACATCCCGCCTTCTGCTGTCAACGTTCCTGCTTTGGTGCTGCACAAGTGTGTTTGCGCAGACCTGGTGCCCGCCGGGTGCCACTTGGTGGTTCGGCTTCGATTACGGCTCGGTGAATGGCTACCGGATGTACTCCTATTCTGGGGATACGATCGTGCATGGCCGCCAGGCGAAGCGGGTGGACGTGGAGGTGCATTGGCACACCGTGAGCCCGCCCAGTGATGCGGTCTTTATGAACGACCCCATTTTCACCAGCATGGACAATGGCGTACTGTACCAATACTTGGTGAACGCTGAGCCCTTGGCCACGGATTGGGACACCCTGATCTGGTACGGGGCTTCCCCCGGCGACCAATGGCAGGTGCCACAGATGGACGATTACTATTGCGACCGCCGCATCGTGGTAACGGACACCGGCCATGTGGAAGTGGCCGGGCTGAACCTGCGCTATGTGCAGACCGATTTTCCCGATGAATACGGGGAAGTGCAGTTTTCGCCCCTTTTCCTGGAACGGATCGGCAGTGTGTACGGCACCTTTTTGGTACAATGCGGCTTCGAGAACCAATACGAGCCGGACACCATTCTGCGCTGCTACCAGGACGTGGAACTTTCCTATTCCGTGCCCAACGCCCCGCCCTGCGACTTTGTGGCGGGCATCGGCCCCGAGCCGGGCCGGGAAGCGGTGGCGCTCTGGCCCAATCCCGGCACGGACATGCTGCATATTGGGGGCAAGGGCAAGATGGAGGTGCGCGTGCTTGATGCCGCAGGCCGGGCGGTACTGGCTGGTTCAAGCCCCAACGGTTCGCTGGGACTAAGCAGCGCCGGACTTTCGTCGGGCGTCTACCTTGTTGAAGTGAGCACCGCTACAAAGCGGCAAACGGTGAAATGGATTAAGCGATAGGATCGCCACTGAGCCGCACCGTTCAACCTCAGCCCACGTATTTCAGGCTTTTGCCCGGATAGCGCGCACTTTGCCTAGCTGCTCTTCGATGCGCAGCAGCTGGTTGTATTTGGCGATCCGGTCGCTGCGGCTGGCGCTTCCGGTCTTGATCATGCCGCAGTTCACCGCCACCGCGAGGTCCGCGATGGTGCTGTCCTCGGTTTCGCTGCTGCGGTGGCTCATCACGGCAGTGTAGCTGGCCCGTGGGGTACAGCTCCCCGGACATCTCCTTTCCCCGCCGGCCCGCCGAAAACATTTTGGCGGGCACTTGCATAATAAAAGTATCGCATTACTTTTACAACGCATTCAAGCCGGTGATGGAGTGCCAACTGCCTCACCGAATGGCACCCACCCACCGAATGGAAAAATCAACTACCAAATGACACAGCGAATAATTGACGGTACCATCTCATTCCTGGCCACTGCCGCCGGGTTTGCACTCTCCTGGCCGTATTGGCGGGACTTCAGCTACTGGGGCGAATCGCGCACCGTATGGTGGATCTACTTCATAGCGGGTTTCCTGTTGGCCTTTTATGTCTTCTACGTGTTCCTCGGCAACATGCGCACCCTTTTCCTGCATGATGCCCTGGAGAAGTCCGGGTACTTCAAGAAGAACAGTCCATCCACCGAAAAACAGGAGAACCAATGAGCTGCCCGGACGGAAGTTGCAGAGAGCCCGCCAAGCGGAGCAGGGCCTTGATCATGCTGGGGTTGATGATGCTCGTGTTCATCGCCCTCTCCGGCATATCGTTCGTGAAATCCCGGGGCCAAGTGACACCGGACACGGTTTCCTTCGGCAACCACAATGCCATCGACGGCAAGCGCGTGTTCCAAGCGTACAACTGCATGGGCTGCCATACCCTGGTGGGCAACGGGGCATACTTCGCACCGGACCTGACCAAGGAATATGAAAGTGCAGGCCCCGCATGGCTGGCTGCTTTCCTGCCTTCGGCCGGAGGGTGGCCTACCGAGGGGGCGCTGAAGACGCAACTCCTCAATAAGGAGATTGCCGCGGATGCTGGCGTGGACAACATCGCCGACTACTACAAGAAGTTCCCGGGCGCCAAGGAGCGTGTGGAGCGCCGTGGCGGCAAGACCACCTACATGCCCAACCTGCCCTTCAGCGCGGACGAAGTGGGGCGTCTGATCGCCTTCATGAAGTACACTTCGGCGATGAACACCGAAGGCTGGCCGCCGGAAGTGAAAACAGGCGACCTGGCGAAACGGCTTGAACTGGCCCATGGCCCTCAGGCACCCGGCCAAACTGCTGCTGCGACCAATGCCAGCACCCCGCCCGCACTGACACCTGCCCAACACGGCGAGCAATTGGCCAAGGAATTCGGCTGCACGGCCTGCCATGCCACGGACGGCAAGCGCCTTGTGGGCCCTGCCTGGAACGGGCTCTTCGGCTCCCAGGTGAAACTGGCCGACGGGACAACCGTGACAGCCGACAGCGCCTACATCGCGGAATCCATCCTGCACCCGGAAGCGCAAGTAGTTGAGAGTTACCCGAAGGGCACCATGCCTGCTTACGGAAAGCTGATGACCGACGAAGATGTGAAGGCCCTTGTAGCCTATATGCAAACCTTGAAATAACAGCGATGGAGATCAAATACAAAACCCAGCGCCTCAGCATGCGCTTCTTCATGCTCATGCTGATCCTGTTCCTCCTGCAGATCGGCTTCGGCCTGCTCCTGGTGGTGCAGCACACGGACCCCACCGTGATGTCCGGCACCCTCAACTTCAACGTGGCACGTGCCGAGCACCTCAATCTCGGGATCCTCTGGATCTTGGCCGGGTTCATCGGCACCATCCTCTTTGTGGGGCCGTTGCTGTCCGAACGGGAACTGGCCGCACCCTGGCTTATCAAGGTGCTGTTCTATGCCTTCATCGCCGCGGTGGTCTTCAACATTTACACACAGGGCCTCGCCGCCAAGGGCATCGCCGGCTGGTGGAAGGGACAGCCTTGGCTGCAGGAAGGCCTTGAATACATCGAGGCGGGCCGCATTGTGGACCTCGTGGTGCTGATCGGCTTCGGCATCCTGGCCTACGTGGTGTTGCGCACCTTCCCCAAAGTGCGCGTGTGGAATGAGATCCACTGGGGCCTTGGCATCGGCGTGGTGGCCCTGATGGTCGTTTGGCTTTTCGGCCTGTTCTTCGTGCCGCGTCTGGATGTACAGGAATACTTCCGCTGGTTCGTGGTGCACTACTGGGTGGAAGGAGTGTGGGAGGTGATCCACATCAGCTTGATCGGCTTCCTGCTGGTGCTGCTATTCAAAGTGGACGTGAAGTCTGTGGGCTACGCCGTGTTTTGGGGCGTGACGCTGGTGTGGCTGAGCGGCCTGTTGGGCAACGCGCACCACTACTTCTGGATCGGCACGCCGGAGTTCTGGCAGTTCTGGGGTTCCCTGTTCAGCGCAATGGAACCGCTGCCGTTGATCTTCTGCTTCTGGCACATCTACCTGGATTCACACCAGAACAGCAAGCCCCTGGAGAACGCGCCCGCGTTCTACTTCATGCTCGGCTCCGTGGTACTGGAGCAGGTGGGCGCCGGCATCCTCGGCTTCAGCATGACCTTCTCGCTCACCAACCTATGGTCGCACGGCACGTGGATCACCCCGGCGCACGGACATTTGGCGCTCTTCGGCACCTTCGGCATGCTGGTGATCGGCGCGGCCTACTTCGCAGTGCCTGCGCTGCGCGGCATCAAGCACTTCAACCAGCGCATCGGCAAGCTTGCTTTCTGGCTTGTATTCATCGGCATCCTGGGCATGGCCGTGGCCTTCGCATACGGCGGCACGGTGCAGATGTACGCCTACCGCACCCTTGGCCTCACCTGGTTTGGTGGCGACATCCTCCCCAAGATGAACATCTACGGCATCTTTGTGGGGCTCTTCGGCATCCTGCTCACCTTCGGCGCCGTGCTGATGACCTACGACCTGTTCACCATGGGCCGCCAATCCAACCTGGTTCAGGTGCTGGACGATCCCCGGGCCGCGCGCCCCACCGCCGCTTCACGCTGGAGCAGGCCCCTCACCGGTTTCGAGGCAGGCACGTGGCTCGCGATCATGTGGCTATTCGGTGCCATTGTCACCTTCGGGCTGCTCAGCTTCAACCTGGACCAGGTGCGTGTGGAGGGCAATCCGGTCATACCGTACATCATGGCCGCCATCGGTTATCCAGGCCTGTTGATCACCGCATTGCTCTTCGTGCGGCGCTTCCTGGCATCCATGGAGGCCCGGACGGACGAAGGGGAACAACGTACGGCCAAGCTGCCTGCCTGATCCGGGCTACGGGTTTCCCACAGCGCAACCCGCAGGTCATCCTGATCTGCGGGTTGTGCTTTTTGATACCACTTCACAATGGTGATCCGGCGAGGACGGAATGGCCAGCGCGCATGATGCGCTTGCAAGGAGCATCGCATCCGTGGATGCCGCCCAAACGCGATCAGCAGATCCCGTTAACCTTATCCCACGTACTTCAGGCTCCTGCCCGGATAGCGCGCGCTCTTGCCAAGCTGCTCCTCGATGCGCAGTAGCTGGTTGTACTTCGCGATCCGGTCGCTGCGGCTGGCGCTGCCGGTCTTGATCATGCCGCAGTTCACGGCCACGGCCAGGTCCGCGATGGTGCTGTCCTCGGTTTCGCCGCTTCGGTGGCTCATTACGGAGGTGTAGCCAGCTCGGTGCGCCATTTCCACGGCTTCCAGCGTTTCGGTCAAGGTGCCGATCTGGTTCACCTTCACCAAAATGCTGTTCGCGATGCCTTTTTGGATTCCTTCCGCCAAACGCTTGGTATTGGTGACAAAGAGATCATCGCCCACCAATTGCACCTTGTCGCCCATGGCTTTGGTGAGCTTGGCCCAGCCGGCCCAATCGTCCTCGGCCATGCCATCCTCAATGCTGAGGATGGGATAGCGCTTGCTCCAATCCTTCCACATCGCGATCATGTCGTCACCGGTCAGGCTGTCACCGGTGCTTTCCAGCACGTAGCGCTGTTTCTTTGCGTCGTAGAACTCGGTGCTGGCGGCATCCAGTGCGATCATCACATCATCGCCCGGCTTGTAACCGGCCTTTTCAATGGCCTGCATCACCAGCTTCAGCGCGTCCTCGTTGCTCTTCAGGTCGGGGGCGAAGCCGCCTTCATCGCCCACGTTGGTGCTCAACTTCTTGGCCTTGAGCACGCCTTTCAGCGCATGGAACACTTCTGCACCCATGCGAAGTCCTTCGGAGAAGGAGGCCGCACCAACGGGCATCACCATGAACTCCTGGATGTCCACCTTGTTGTCGGCATGGGCGCCGCCATTGAGGATGTTCATCATGGGCACAGGCAGCATGCAAGCGTTGGTGCCGCCCACGTAGCGGTAAAGGGGTATTCCCGCTTCAGCGGCGGCCACCTTGGCCACGGCAAGCGAAACGCCGAGGATGGCGTTGGCCCCGAGGTTGGCCTTGTTGGGCGTACCGTCCAACGCGATCATCTGCTGGTCAATGGCGGCCTGATCGCCAACGAAGGTGCCGGTGAGCTCGTCATTCAAGGGCCCGTTCACATTGGCCACGGCCTTTTGCACGCCTTTGCCGAGGTAGCGCTTCTTGTCTCCATCGCGCAGTTCCACGGCTTCGTGGGCACCGGTGCTGGCCCCGCTGGGCACGGCGGCGCGGCCGATGTGGCCGCCGTCGGTGTACACGTCCACTTCTATGGTGGGGTTGCCCCGGGAATCAAGGATCTCACGCGCTTGGATCTTGGCAATGACGCTCATGGTGGTGTAAGGGGTTGATCGGTTCTTCGGTACTGAAAAATTGCCTGGCTGGCGGAATTGGGTTCCAACGACCGGCACATCACGCGGGTTGCGTCTTGGCGGCCACTTGCTTGCGGAGCGCAACCATGTGCTCCACAAAATCATCGAAGAGGTAGCGCGAATCCAATGGCCCCGGCCCGGCTTCCGGGTGGTGCTGCACGCTGAAAACGGGGCGGCCCTTCAACCGGATGCCCGCCACGCTGCCATCGTTCAGGTGCAGATGGGTTACTTCCATGGCCGGGTGCTTTTCCGCCTTCGTCCTGTCCACCACGAAACCATGGTTCTGCGAGGTGACTTCATCCCTCCCCGTGACCACATTCTTTACCGGGTGGTTGATGCCCCGGTGGCCGTGGTGCATCTTCACCGTTGCAACGCCATGGGCCTCCGCGATCAGCTGGTGCCCCAGGCAAATGCCGAATACCGGCAGCCCGGTGTCCAACACCTCCTGCACCGTTTTCACCGCTCCGGGCATGGCCGAGGGATCGCCGGGGCCATTGCTCAGCAGGAAGCCGTCGGGATGCCAGCGGAGCATCTCCTTCACCGGCGTTCCCATCGGAAATACGCGCACCAAGCAACCGCGTTCGGCAAGGCTGCGGATGCTGTTGTACTTGATGCCGAAGTCCACCAATGCCACGCGGTGCTTGGCATCCGCAGGTCCCTGCTCATAAGGCTGCTTGGTGGATACCGTGCTGGAAAGCTCCAGGCCGGCCATGTCCGGCACTTGGCCCAAGCGCAGCTTCAGGGCGGCATCATCCATGCCGGTGCTGTCAATGATGGCGTTCTGCGCGCCGCGATCGCGGATATGGCGCACCAGTTTGCGCGTGTCCAGGTCGCTTATGCCGCCAATGCCCGCACGGGACAAGTATTCATCCAGGGACTCCGTGCCGCCGGGCCGGCTCCACACTTCGCTGTACTTCTTCACCACCAGGCCGGCAATGCTCACGCACGGACCTTCCTCCTCCCCTTGCTTCACGCCGTAGTTGCCGATGTGCGGGGAAGCAAGCACCATGATCTGCCCGGTATAGCTGGGGTCGGTGAAGATCTCCTGGTAGCCGGTCATCCCGGTGTTGAAGCAGACCTCCCCGGTAAAGGTTCCGGGCGCACCGATGGCGCGTCCCTCGAAACGGGTGCCGTCGCTGAGGAGCAGCACGGCCTTGGGGCGTTGGCTTATAAGCATTCGTTGGGGATAGGGAAACAATCCGGGTTTGCAAATTTACCCGCCGTAAAAAGCAACGGGGCGCTTTTCAGCGCCCCGTTGCCATCAGTTATCCACGTGTGGTTCATTCGGCCTTGGCCTCCGCTGCGGGGGCGTCGCCTGCAGCGTCCGGGGCCGCTTTCTTCGCGGCTGGCTTGGCACTACGGCTGCGGCGGGTCTTCTTCACCTCGGCACCGGCCTTTTCCTTGGCGGAGTACAGGGTGTTGAAATCCACCATCTCGATCATGGCACGCTCGGCGGCATCGCCCAAGCGGCTGCCCAGTTTGATGATGCGGGTGTACCCTCCGGGACGCTCGGCGATTTTCGGCGCCACATCGCGGAACAAGGTGGCCGTGGCCTCCTTGCTGCGCAGGTAGCTGAACACCGTGCGGCGGCTGTGGGTGCTGTCCTCCTTGCTCTTGGTGATCAAAGGCTCCACGAAGATGCGGAGCGCCTTGGCCTTGGCCAGGGTGGTTTCGATGCGCTTGTGCTCAATGAGCGAGCATGCCATGTTGCTGAGCATGCTGTCGCGGTGGCCCTTCTTGCGGCCCAGCGCGTTGTTCTTGTTTCCGTGTCTCATGGTAGTCTCCGTTTGGCCGGACCGGGTCCGTCCTTACGATCAATCCCTGTCCAGTTTGTACTTGCCCGTGTTCATGCCGAAGCTCAGGCCCTTGTTCTCCACCAGGTCCTCCAGTTCGGTAAGGCTCTTCTTGCCGAAGTTGCGGAACTTCAAGAGGTCGTTCTTGTTGTAGCTCACCAGGTCACCGAGGGTTTCGATGTCGGCAGCCTTCAGGCAGTTCAGGGCACGCACGCTCAGGTCCATGTCCACCAGCTTGCTGCGCAACAGTTGGCGCATGTGCATGCCGGTCTCGTCCAGGTCGCCCAGGTCGCTGGTGGCCGCACCGGCTTCCGGTGTTGCCGGGCTGCGATCCTCCAGGTCCAATGTGATGCGCTCATCGCTGAAGAGCATGAAGTGGTGGATCAGGATCTTGGCGGCTTCCTGCAGTGCGTTCTTCGGGTCAATGCTGCCGTCGGTGTCCAGCTCAATGGTGAGCTTTTCGTAGTCCGTCTTTTGCTCCACGCGGGTGTTGTCCACGCTGTAGCGCACGTTCTTGATGGGCGTGAAGATGGAATCGATGAAGATGGTGCCAATGGGGGCACCTTCCACCTTGTTCTCGTCGGCGGGCACGTAGCCGCGTCCTTTGCCCACGGTGAGCTCCACATGGAGCTTCACGCTGCTTTCCATCCGGCAGATCACCAGTTCCGGGTTCAGCACTTGGAAACCGGTGGTGTGCTTGCCGATGTCCGCGCCGGTAAAGCCGTCCTTGCCGCTCACGGTGAAGGACACCTTTTCGGTGGAAACATCCTCCAGTTGGCGGCGGAAGCGCACTTGCTTCAGGTTCAGGATGATCTCGGTGACATCCTCCATGACGCCCTTGATGGTGCTGAACTCGTGCTCAACGCCATCGATGCGCACGCTGGTGATGGCATACCCTTCCAGGCTGCTGAGCAGGATGCGGCGGAGGGAATTGCCGATGGTGATGCCGTAGCCGGGCTCCAAGGGACGGAACTCAAAAATCCCGTGCTTGTCGTCGGCTTCGATCATCGAGACCTTGTCAGGTCTTTGGAAATCCAGGATTGGCATGGTTGCTCGGTCTGTTTGGGTTGCTTACTTGGAGTACAATTCAACGATGAGCTGCTCGCGGATCGTCTCCGGGATCTGGGCACGCTCGGGCATGGCGATCATCTTGCCGGTCATCGTGGCCGGGTTGAAGTCCAACCAGTCGAAGCGGTTGGTGTTCACCGCCAGGCTATTGGTGATGGTTTCCAGGCTGCGGCTGCGCTCGCGCACGGCGATCTCATCACCGGGGCGGAGCGTGAAGCTGGCGATGTTCACCACTTCCTTGTTCACGGTAATGTGCCCGTGGCCCACCAACTGGCGGGCGGCGCGGCGCGTGGGCGCGATGCCCAGGCGAAACACCGTGTTGTCCAAGCGGGCCTCGCAGAGGCTCAACAGGATGGCGCCGGTAACGCCCTTTTTGCTGACCGCCGTTTGGAACATCTTGCGGAACTGGCGCTCCAGGATGCCGTAGGTGTACTTGGCCTTTTGCTTCTCGTTCAACTGCAGGCCGTACTCGCTTTCCTTCTTGCGGCGGCGTGCGTTCAGGCCGTGCTGGCCTGGGGAATGGGGCTTGCGCTCCATCCATTTGTCGGGTCCGAAGATCGGCTCCTTGAATTTGCGGGCGATCCGGGTAGTGGGTCCAATGTAACGTGCCATTCTTCTTGGTTTTGGGTGCGGTTTGCGCACCAACAACGGGATGCTTTCAGCTCCCTACGGTTAGTTTCTCTTAAACGCGGCGTTTCTTGGGTGGGCGGCAGCCATTGTGCGGCATGGGCGTAAGGTCCAAGATCTCGGTAACCTCCACCCCGCTGTTGTGCAGCGCCCGGATGGCGCTTTCGCGTCCGCCACCGGGGCCCTTTACGAACACTTTTACTTTGCGCAGGCCCAGTTCAAACGCTTCGCGGGCGGCCTCTTCGGCGCTCACCTGGCCGGCATACGGCGTGTTCTTCTTGCTGCCGCGGAAGCCCATCTTGCCCGAGCTGCTCCAGCTGATCACCTCACCCTTGTTGTTGGTGAGGCTCACGATCAAGTTGTTGAACGTGGCCAGGATGTGGGCTTGCCCGAAGGCTTCCACCACCACGTTCTTCTTCTTTTTCTTGCCTGCGGCAGCGCCGCCTTTTTCTTGCTTTGCCATTGTCTTCAGTTGTCGGTTGTCCGTTGTCCGTTGTCAGTGGTAGCCTACTGGCAACTGACAACTGGCAACTGATCTTACTTGGTCACCTTCTTTTTGTTCGCCACGGTCTTGCGCTTGCCCTTGCGGGTGCGGCTGTTGGTGCGCGTGCGCTGGCCGCGCACGGGCAGGCCGTTGCGGTGGCGCGTGCCCCGGTAGCTGTTGATGTCCACCAAGCGCTTGATGCTCAATTGCACCTCGCTGCGCAACGCACCTTCCACCTTGATGTGCTCATTAATGTACGTGCGGATCTTGGCCTGGTCGTCATCGGTCCAGTCCTCCACCTTGATGTCCGGGTCCACGCCGGCTTTTTCAAGGATGGTCAGGGCCATGCTGCGGCCAATGCCGTAGATGTACGTGAGCCCGATGGCGCCACGCTTGGTTTTGGGGAGGTCAATGCCTGCAATACGTGCCATGCTCTTCGGTTTATCAGCCTTGACGCTGCTTGAACTTCGGGTTCTTCTTGTTGATGATGTACAGACGTCCCTTGCGGCGCACCAGTTTGCAGTCCGCTGAACGTTTCTTGATCGAGGCCCTGATCTTCATTTGGGTCGGAGTGTTCTGCTGTTCTTCAGGTCTTGTAACGGAAGGAGATGCGCCCCTTGCTCAGGTCGTACGGGCTCATTTCCACCTTCACTTTGTCACCGGGGAGGATCCGGATGTAGTGCATCCGCATCTTTCCCGAAATATGCGCCACGATGATGTGGCCGTTTTCAAGCTCCACGCGGAACATGGCATTGCTCAGCGCCTCCTTGATGACGCCGTCCTGCTCTATGTTTCCCGTTTTGCTCATGCTTCCTTCTGTCTTCTTTTTGCTTTCCCGATCTCACTTTCCTTCTTTCCCCTTCACTACTTCCCCGGCGCTATTTCCTCCACCGCCATTCCCCTTTCCTTCAGCACATCTTCAATGTAGCTGAACGTTGATAAGACCTCTGCCCTGCCGGCGCGCACCGCAATGGTGTGTTCGAAGTGTGCGCTGGGTTTGCCGTCCCGTGATACCACGGTCCATCCGTCGTCCAGCTGGCTCACCTCCTTCACGCCCATGTTCACCATGGGTTCAATCGCGATCACCATGCCCTCGTTGAGCTTGGCACCATGCCCGCGACGCCCGTAATTGGGCACTTCCGGTGCTTCATGCAGCTTCCTTCCCACGCCGTGCCCCACCAGCTCGCGCACAATGCCGTAGCCGTGGGATTCCGCATGGTGCTGAACCGCGTAGCCGATGTCGCCAGTGCGGTTGTTTGCCACTGCCTGGGCGATGCCAAGCTTCAGGCACTCCTGCGTTACCCGCAGCAGTTTCCGCACTTCCGCGGCTACTTCGCCCACCTGGAAGGTGTATGCGCTGTCACCGTAGAAACCGCCCATCAGCACGCCGCAATCCACGCTGGCCACGTCGCCGTCCACAAGGGTGCGGCTCCCGGGCAACCCGTGGACCACCTGTTCGTTCACGCTGATCAACAACGTGGACGGGCAGCCGTACAAGCCCTTGAAGCCTGGAATGCCGCCATTGTCCCGGATGAACTCTTCGGCCATCCGGTCCAACTCGCCCGTGCTTACTCCCGGCGCGATCCGTTTGGCCACTTCGGCCAAGGTCCTACCAACAAGCAAAGAACTCCTTCTGACCAGCTCGATCTCCTCCTCACCCAACTTGTTCACCACCTTCGACATTCTATCCTGCCATGCCGAAAGCCGAACTGGTCCTTCCTTTGATGCGTCCTGATTTCATGAGGCCATCGTAGTGCCTCATCAACAAATGGCTCTCGATCTGTTGCAGCGTGTCCAACAACACGCCCACCATGATCAACAGGGAAGTCCCCCCAAAGAACTGCGCAAAGCCCTGCTTCACCCCCGCCATCATCACGAAGGCGGGCAGGATGGCCACGATGCCCAGGAAAATGGAACCCGGCAGCGTGATCCGGCTGAGCAGGTCATCGATGTAGCCGGCGGTCTGCTTGCCGGGCTTGATGCCCGGAACGAAACCGCCATTGCGGCGCAGGTCGTCCGAAAGCTGGTTGGGGTTCACGGTGATGGCGGTGTAGAAGTAGGTGAAGGCCACCACCATCAGGAACAGGAAGAAGTTGTACGAGAAGCTCTCGTAGTTGGTGAACTGTTGCAGCCACATCGGGGGATTGCCCTTGAACACCGGCATCTGCGCCACGTACATCGGCACCAGCACGATGGCCTGGGCGAAGATGATGGGCATCACACCGGCGGCGTTCACCTTCAATGGGATGTAGTTGCGCACGCCTCCGAACTGCTTGTTGCCCTGCACGCGCTTGGCAAACTGCACCGGAATGCGGCGGGTTCCCTGCACCAGCATCACGTTGCACGCGATGATGGCCAGCCAGATCACCACTTCAAGCAGGATCACCACCATGCCGCCACCACCGGTGGTGCGGCCGATGAACTCTTGCAGGAACGACTCCGGCAGGCGGGCCAAGATGCCGATCATGATGATCAACGAAACACCGTTGCCCAATCCGCGCTCGGTGATGCGCTCACCCAGCCACATGACGAACAGGGTGCCTGCCGTGAGAATGATCACGCTGGTGGACATCCAGAACTGGCCTTCGGGACGTGCACTGGCATCCACGTATGTGTACAGGTAGCCGGGTGCCTGGAAAATGCAAATGATGATGGTGATGTAGCGCGTCCACTGGTTGATCTTGTTGCGGCCGCTTTCCTCCTTCTGCATTTTCTGCACCATGGGCACTGCAATGCCGGCCAGCTGCATGATGATGCTTGCGCTGATGTAGGGCATCACGCCCAGGGCGAAAATGCTGGCCCGCGTAAAGGCCCCGCCGGTGAAGATGCTGAGCAGGTCCACCAAGCCGGAACCGGCACCGCTGGCACTGCCCAGGCGCGTGCTGTCCACGCCCGGCAGGGCGATGAAGCTACCGACACGGTACACCAGCAGGAGCCCCAGCGTAATGAGGATGCGGTTGCGCAGCTCCTCGATGCGCCAGATGTTCTTTACCGTTTCGATGAAGTTCTTCATCAGCGGGTGGCCACGATTTCGGTTTTTCCTCCCTTGCCTTCGATGGCGGCCTTGGCCGTTGCACTGAATGCGTGCGCCTTCACTTCAAGGGCACCCTTGATCTCGCCGCGCCCCAGCACTTTCACCAGGTCGTTGCCGGAGATCAAGCCGTTCTTGCGCAGGGCTTCAATGTCGATCACCTTTATGCCGGTCTTGTCGGCCATGGCCTGCAAGGCGTCCAGGTTGATCCCCTTGAACTCCGTGCGCGTTGGGTTGGTGAAGCCGAACTTGGGCAGGCGGCGCACCATGGGCGTTTGGCCGCCTTCAAAGCCGCGCCTCCGGTTGTAGCCGGAGATGGCCTTTTGACCCTTGTGGCCCTTGGTACTGGTGCCGCCGTAACCGCTGCCTTGGCCGCGGCCAATGCGTTTCACTGTCTTCACCGCACCGGTGGCGGGCTTCAATTTGCTCAGGTCCTCCATCGCTCTGTCTTTTTTAGCCTCAGGCCTCGGTCACGGTCACCAGGTGTTGCACCTTGGCCACCATGCCGCGCACCTGCGGGGTTCCTTCCACTTCGTTCTTCTTGCCGATCCGGCCGAGGCCGAGGGCCAGCAGGGTATCCTTCTGCCGCTTGGGGCATTTGATCTGGCTGCTGGTCTGGGTGATGATGATCTTGCTCATGGCTTCTTCCTCCTCCTCGCGGTGGAGGCGTTTTGCTTATCCGTTGAACACTTTGGCCAGTTCAATGCCGCGTTGGCGGGCCACAGCGTTTGCATCGCGCAGGCTGGCCAAGGCTTGGATGGTTGCCTTTACCACGTTCTGCGGGTTGCTGCTGCCTTTGCTCTTGGCAAGCACGTCGGTGATCCCAGCGGATTCCAGCACGGCGCGCATGGAGCCCCCCGCGATCACGCCGGTACCGTTCGCCGCCGGCTTCAACAGCACCTTGGCGCCGGCAAATCGACCTTCCTGCGCATGGGGAATGGTACCCTTGCGCAATGGGATCTTTACCAAGTTCTTCTTGGCATCCTCAACGCCCTTGGCAATGGCCTCCTGCACTTCCTTGGATTTGCCCAAGCCGTGCCCCACCACGCCGTTTCCGTCGCCCACCACAACGATGGCCGCAAAGGTGAAGGTGCGCCCGCCCTTGGTCACCTTGGTGACGCGGTTCAGGTGGACCACGGTGTCCTTCAGCTCGAGGTCGCTGCTCTTAACCGTTTTGGAAATGATGTCTGACATGCTGCGTGTATGTGGTTCAGAAGTTGAGGCCTGCTTCGCGGGCGGCGTCGGCCAGGGCCTTCACGCGTCCATGGTAGAGGTAACCATTGCGGTCGAACACCACCTGGCCAATGCCAGCGGCTTTGGCCTTTTCGCCGATGGACTTGCCCACTAACTTGGCTTGTTCGATGCCGGCCGCGGTGTGTGCAGCCTTGTCCTTGAGGCTCCCTGCACTTACCAGGGTGCGGCCTTGCTCGTCGTCGATCACCTGTGCATAGATCTCCGAATTGCTCCGGAACACGGTGAGGCGCGGACGCTCCGAGGTGCCCCGCACCTTGATGCGGATACTGGTTTTGATGCGTGCGCGGCGCGCTGTCTTGTTGAATGCCATCGTCTATGTTATTTGCCTGCGGCCTTGCCTGCCTTGCGGCGGATGTTCTCACCCACGAAACGGACACCCTTGCCCTTGTAGGGTTCAGGCTTGCGCAAGCCGCGGATCTTGGCCGCCACGGCGCCCAACAGCTGCTTGTCGATGCTTTCCAGCTTGATCACCGGGTTCTTCCCCTTCTCCTGGACGGCGCTAACGCTGATCACCTTGGGCAGGTCGATCACCACGTTGTGCGAAAAGCCCAGTGAGAGCTGGAGCTGCTGGCCCTTTGCGGTGGCGCGGTAGCCCACGCCCACCAGTTCCTGCTCCTTGGTGAAACCCTTGGTAACGCCCTCCACCATGTTGGCCACCAGTGCACGGTACAATCCGTGCATGGAGCGGTGGTGCTTGAGGTCGGTGGGGCGGCTGAAATTCAGCTTGCCGTCCTCCTTGATCACTTTGATGGCCGGGTCCAAGGTCTGGACGAGGCTGCCCTTGGGGCCTTTCACCGTAACGACGTTCTTGTCGCTCACGGTAACCTCCACCCCTGCAGGGATCCGGATCGGTTCTTTTCCTATGCGGCTCATGGTCTTCTTGAATCTTAGCTGACGTAGCAGATCACTTCACCGCCCACGCCCAGGGTACGCGCCTCCTTGTCGGTGAGCACGCCGCGGCTGGTGCTGATGATGGCCACGCCGAGGCCGTTCAGCACGCGCGGCAGGCCGGTGGCATCGGTGTATTGGCGCAGGCCGGGGGTGCTCACGCGCTTTAGTTCACGGATGGCGCTGCGGCGGTCCGGGCCGTACTTCAACGCGATCTTGATCAAGCCCTGCTTGCCGTCCTCCACGGTCTTGTAGCTCAGGATGTAGCCCTTGTCGTACAGGATGCGGGTGATGTCCTTCTTGAGGCCGCTGGCCGGTACCTCCACCACCTTCTTGTTCGCCATGATGGCATTGCGAAGACGGGTGAGGTAGTCTGCGATGGGATCTGTGGTCATTGCTCTTGTGTCTTTTTGAATGGCGCGTGTTGCCGCGTCCTTACCAGCTGCTCTTGGTCACGCCCGGGATCTTGCCGTCCAAGGCCATGGAACGGAACGTGTTGCGGCTGATGCCGAAGATCCGGATGTAGCCCTTGGGGCGGCCCGTGATCTGGCAGCGGTTGTGCATGCGCACCTTGCTGCTGTTGGCGGGCAGCTTCTGCAGGGCGTCCCAGTCGCCGGCCGCCTTGAGCGCCGCGCGCTTGGCCGCGTACTTCTCCACCATCTTGGCGCGCTTGCGGTCGCGGGCCTTCATCGATTCTTTTGCCATTGTCTTGCTTGTTGGGGCGTTCCCGCTGCTTTACTTGGTGAAGGGGAAACCGAATGCTGCCAGCAGTGCCTTGGCCTCCGCATCGGTCTTTGCGGTGGTCACCAGCGTGATGTCCATGCCCTGGATGCGCGGGGTCTTGTCGATGTCGATCTCCGGGAAGATGATCTGCTCCTTCACCCCGAAAGTGAAGTTGCCGCGGCCATCGAAGCCGGTGGCCTTCACGCCGCGGAAGTCGCGCGTGCGGGGCAGGGACACAGCGATCAGGCGGTCCAGGAACTCGTACATGCGCGCACCGCGCAGGGTGACGCGTGCACCAATGGGCATGCCCTTGCGCAACTTGAAGTTGCTGATGTCCTTGCGGGACATGGTGGCTTGTGCGCGTTGGCCGGTGATCATGGTCATTTCCTCCACGGCATTGTCCACGATCTTCTTGTCGCCAACGGCACTGCCGAGGCCCTGGTTCACGGAGATCTTCACCAGGCGGGGCACCTGCATGGAACTCTTGTACTTGAACTCCTTCTGGAGGCTGGGAACGACCTCGTTGGAGTATTTGGTCCTCAGACGCGGAACGTAAGTGGCCATTATTTCTTCGCGGTTTTCTTGTTCTTCACTTTCACGTAGCGCTCCAGCTTGCCGTCCTTGCCCGCCTTGCGGCCCACGCGGCCCGGTTCGCCGGTCTTCGCGTCAATGAGCATCAGGTTGCTGATGTGGATGGGGCCTTCCTTCTCCACGATGCCTCCTTGCGGGGTGGCCGTGGTGGGCTTGCTGTGCTTCTTGTTGATGCGCAGGCCCTCTACCAGCGCGGTGCCGTGGGTGCGGTCCACCTCCAGCACACGGCCCTGCTTGGACCGTTCCTCGCCGGCGAGCACCTTTACCAGGTCGCCCTTCTTGATGTGTGTCTTGTTCTGCATCGTGCTGCGGTGGCGTGCCACCAGCTTTGGTCTTTTCTCAGAGCACTTCGGGTGCCAGTGAAATGATCTTCATGAACTTCTTGTCGCGCAGTTCGCGCGCCACGGGCCCGAAAATGCGCGTGCCCTTCATTTCGCCAGCGCCGTCCAACAGCACCACCGCGTTGTCGTCAAAGCGGATGTAGCTGCCGTCCTTGCGGCGAGTTTCCTTCTTGGTGCGCACCACCACGGCCTTGCTTACGCTGCCCTTCTTGGTGGCTCCGTTGGGCAATGCGTTCTTGATGGACACCACCACGGTGTCGCCGATGCGGGCATAACGGCGGGCGGTGCCGCCGAGCACGCGGATCACGAGCACTTCGCGGGCCCCGCTGTTGTCGGCCACGGTGAGCCGGGATTCCTGTTGGATCATGGTTCTGTCCGGTGTTGCTTACTTGGCACGTTCCACAATTTCCACCAAGCGCCAGCGCTTCAACTTGCTCAGCGGCCGGGTTTCGGTGATGCGTACCGTATCACCCACATGGGCCTCGCCCTTTTCGTCGTGGGCCATGAACTTGCTGGAGAGCTTCACGAACTTCCCGTACTTGGGGTGCATCACGCGGCGCTCCACGGTGACGGTAATGCTCTTGTTCATCTTGTCACTGGTAACGATGCCGATGCGCTCCTTGCGCAGGTTGCGGCCGTTGTTCTCCGCGTTGGCAGTGGTTTCGGTGCTCATGCTTGTGCTTTGTTGGCGATTTCGCGGCGGCGTACCTCGGTGAGGATGCGTGCCACGTTCCGGCGCGTGCTCTTCAGGCGGGCAGGGCTCTCCACAGGGCTTACCGCGTGGTTGAACCGCAGCTTGCCGAGGGCTTCGCGCTCAGACTGCAATTTGTCCTGCAGCTCCAGTGCCGTCAGGTCCTTCAGGTCGTCTTTCTTCTTCTTCATCGCCGTTGCTTATTGGCCGTCGTAATCCTCGCGTACCACGAACTTCGTGCGGATCGGCAGCTTTTGGCCGGCCAGGCGCAGGGCTTCCTTTGCCGTGGCGCTGGGCACGCCGTCCACCTCGAAGATGATGCGGCCGGCGCGGGTCACTGCCACCCAATGGTCCAGTGAACCTTTGCCTTTACCCATGCGGACCTCGGCGGGCTTGCTGGTCACCGGCTTGTCCGGGAACACCTTGATCCATACTTGGCCTTCACGCTTCATGTGGCGGGTAAGGGCCACACGGGCTGCTTCGATCTGGCGGCTGGTGAGCCATACGCTCTCCATGGCCTTGAGCCCGAAGGACCCCAGGGCCACGCGGTGGCCGCGCTGGCTCTCGCCCTTCATCCGGCCCTTGTGCATATTGCGGCGCTTGCTGCGCTTGGGTTGCAACATGATGCTTAGTTGTTATTCCGGTTTGCTCCACGTTCCCGTCCTCCGCCTCCGCGACGCTCCCTGCCGGCACCGCCCGGGCCGCGACGTTCGCCGCCGCCCCTGCGCTCCCCGCCCGGTCCTCCGCCACGGCGCTCGTTGCCGCCGCCCATGCGCATGCCGCCCGGGCCCTTCACTTGGCCTTGGTTCGGGCTCAGGTCGCGCTTGCCGTACACTTCTCCGCGCATGATCCAGCACTTCACCCCGATGCGGCCCATTTTGGTGTGCGCCTCGGTGATGGCGAAGTCGATGTCAGCGCGCAGCGTATGCAGCGGCACACGGCCCTCGCGGTACTTTTCCGTGCGGGCAATTTCGGCGCCGTTCAAGCGGCCGCTCACCTGCACCTTGATGCCTTCCGCGCCCATGCGCATCGTGCTCGCCACGCTCATCTTCATGGCACGGCGGAAGCTGATGCGGCCTTCCAACTGGCGGGCAATGCTGTCCGCCACCAAACGGGCGTCCAGTTCGGGGCGCTTGATCTCGAATATGTTGATCTGCACGTCCTTGCCGGTGAACTTCTTGAGTTCCTCGCGCAGCTTGTCCACCTCGGTGCCGCCACGGCCAATGATGACCCCGGGGCGCGCGGTGTTGATGGTCACGGTGACCAGCTTCAGGGTGCGCTCAATGATGATGCGGGCCACGCTTGCCTTCTTCAGGCGGGCCATCAGGTACTGGCGGATCTTTTCGTCCTCCACCAGCTTGTCGGCGTAGTTGCTGCCGCCATACCAGTTGCTGTCCCAGCCTTTGATAAGGCCCAGGCGCTGGCCGATCGGGTTTGCTTTCTGTCCCATTATGCTTTGTTCTCGGCGGGTTGTGCGGGTGCGGTGTCAACGACCAGGGTAACGTGGTTGCTGCGCTTCACCATGCGGTAGGCGCGGCCCTGCGGGGCGGGCAGCATGCGCTTGAGGCCCGTGCTTTCGTCCACCATCACCGTCTTCACGATCAGCTTGGTGTCGCCGGCCTTTTGGCCTTCGTTCTTGGCCTCCCAGTTGGCAATGGCGCTCATCAGGAGCTTCTCCATGGGCTTGCTGGCGTGGCGCGTGCTGAAGCGCAGCAGGCCCAGGGCCCGTTCCACTTCCACCCCGCGGATGGTGTCCGCGATCTGGCGCATCTTGCGCGGGCTGGTGGGCACCTTCTTCAGGCTGGCCACTGCCACGGCCTTCTTGGCCTCCTTTCGCTTTTCAGCGGCAATTCTCTTGCGCGATCCCATTGGTTACTTCTTGTTGTTGCCGGAGTGGCCGCGGAAGGTCCGCGTTGGTGCAAACTCTCCCAGCTTGTGTCCTACCATGTTCTCGGTGACGTACACCGGGATGAACTTGTTCCCGTTGTGGACGGCGAAGGTCAGGCCCACGAAATCCGGGGTGACGGTACTGGCGCGCGACCAAGTCTTGAGAACGGCTTTCTTTCCGCCCTTCTGCATGTCGGTGACGCGCTTCGCCAGCTTGTAGTGGACGAACGGGGGTTTCTTGAGTGAACGGCTCATCGGCTATCGGGTGATCAGGCTACCTTCTTGTGGTTGGCGCGCTGGATAATGAACTTGTTGGACTGGCGCTTTGGTGCGCGGGTCTTCTTGCCCTTGGCAAGCAGGCCCTTGCGGCTGCGCGGATGACCTCCGGATGCACGGCCCTCGCCACCGCCCATCGGGTGGTCCACGGGGTTCATCACCACGGCGCGTACGCGCGGACGGCGGCCTTGCCAACGGGTGCGGCCCGCCTTGCCGCTGCGTTGCAGCATGTGCTCGGCATTGCCCACGGTGCCCACGGTGGCCATGCAGCTCACCAGTACCATGCGCACTTCGCCGCTCGGCATTTTCAGCGTGGCATAGCGGCCTTCACGCGCGTTGAGCTGGGCAAAGGTGCCCGCGCTGCGTGCCATGGAACCGCCCTTGCCGGGTTGGAGCTCGATGTTGTGCACCAAGGTGCCCAAGGGGATGTCGCTCAACGGGAGTGCGTTGCCCACTTCCGGGGGAACGCCTTTGCCGCTCACTACGGTTTGGCCCACCTTCAGGCCGGCCGGGGCCAGCATGTAGCGCTTCTCCCCATCGGGGTAGTGCACCAAGGCAATGCGTGAACTGCGGTTCGGATCGTATTCGATGGTCTTTACCACCCCGGCGATGCCGGTCTTGTCGCGCTTGGTATCGATGGCCCGGTAGCGCTGCTTGTGGCCGCCGCCGATGTAGCGCATCGTCATCTTGCCCTGGTTGTTGCGGCCACCGGACTTCTTGGTGCGGCCGCGGAGCAGGCTTTGCTCGGGAGTGCCGGCTGTGACCTCCTCGAAACCCAGGGCCACCTTGTGGCGGGTGCCTGCGGTCACGGGGTTCATCTTACGGATTGCCATGATCTGCTATAGTTCGGGGGTCAGAGATTGCTGTACAGGTCGATGGTCTCGCCCTTTTCAAGGGTAACGATGGCCTTCTTCCAGGTGCTGGTGGCGCCGCGCAGGATGTTGCTCTTGGTGTAGCGCGTACGCTCCTTGCCGCGCACGATCATCGTGCGCACGCCGGTCACCTTCACGTTGAATTCCTTCTCCACCGCGTTGCGGATCTCCACCTTGTTGCTGCGGCGGTCCACCACGAAGCCGTAGCGGCCTTCCTTTTCGCCCTGGGCCGTCATCTTTTCAGTGATGAGCGGACGGATGATGATGCTGCTCATTTCAGGTTACTTACTAAGGGTGGTTTCCAGCGGGGCGATGGCGTCCACGGTGATCAACACACGGCTGGCGTTCATAATGTCGTAGGTGTTCACTTCGCTGGCGGTCACCACGCGCGCACCTTGGATGTTGCGCGTGCCCAGGAGCACCTTGTCGTTCTTGGCAGGCAGCACCACCAAGGCCTTGCGGCCGGTGAGGTTGAAGGCCTTCAGCATGCCCGCATAGTCCCGCGTCTTGGCGCTGTCCATGCCTTTGCCGTCCAGCACCGAAATGGCGCCGCTCTTGGCCTTGTGCGTCAATGCGCTGCGGCGGGCCAAGTCTTTCACCTTGCGGTTCAGCTTGAAGCCATACTCGTGCGGCTTGGGGCCGAACACGCGGGCACCGCCCTTGAACAAGGGGCTCTTGATGGAGCCCTTACGGGAGCCACCGGTGCCCTTTTGGCGGTGCAGCTTCTTGGTGGAGCCGCTCACTTCGCTCTTCTCCAAGGTCTTGGCCGTGCCTTGGCGGCGGTTCGCCAAGTGCTGCTTCACGTCCAGCCAAATAGCATGGTCGTTGGGCTCGATCGCGAATACCGCGTCGTTCAGCTTGGCCTTCTTGCCGGTGGACTTGCCGTCCGCGCTGTGGATGTCCAGTTCCATCTTACTTCCAGAGGATAACGTAGCCGCCCTTGGGCCCGGGAATGGAGCCATGGACCACCATCAGGTTCTTTTCCTTGTCGATCTTCACCACGCGCAAGTTCTCGGTGGTGATCTTGGTTCCGCCCGTGCGGCCGGCCATGCGCAGCCCCTTGAACACGCGCGAGGGGTAGGATGAGCCGCCCAGGGAACCGGGGGCGCGGCTGCGATCGTGCTGGCCGTGCGTGCCTTCGCCCACACCGCTGAAGCCGTGGCGCTTTACCACACCTTGAAAACCCTTGCCTTTGCTTGCTGAGGTAACGGTGATGTACCCGCCTTCCTCAAAGATGCCGCTGTCCACGGTATCGCCCAGCTTCAGCTCTTCCTCAAACTCCTTGAACTCGTGGCTCTTCACCTTCGGGGTGGTGTTTGCTTTCTTGTAGTGGCCGATGGATGCTGCCGTGGCGTTCTTCTCGCCGCGCTCGCCAAAGGCCAGTTGAACGGCGCTGTAGCCGTCCTTTTCAACGGTCTTCACGTGGGTTACCACGCAGGGGCCCGCTTCCAGCACGGTGCAGCCCAACAGGTTGCCCTCCGTGTCGTAGAGGCTGGTCATCCCGACCTTCTTTCCGATCAATCCGCTCATCGCTTGGTCTTGTTATCCGTCAGACTTTGATCTCCACGTCCACGCCGCTGGGGAGTTCCAGTTTCATCAGCGCATCGATGGTCTTGCTGCTGGAGCTGTAAATGTCCATCAGCCGCTTGTAGCTGCACAGTTGGAACTGCTCGCGGGCCTTCTTGTTCACGTGCGGGGAACGCAGCACGGTGAAGATGCGTTTGTGCGTGGGCAAAGGGATGGGACCGCTCACCACGGCTCCGGTGCTCTTCACCGTCTTCACGATCTTCTCGGCGCTCTTGTCCACGAGGTTGTGATCGTAAGACCGCAGCTTGATCCTGATCTTTTGGGTCATCGAATTGGGGGCGTCTTATGCTGAAACTTTTCCGCGGACCTTGGCCAGAACGGCTTCGGTAATGTTGTTGGGGGCCTGCTCATAGTGGCTGAATTCCATGGTGCTGCTGGCACGGCCGGAACTCAAGGTGCGCAGGGAAGTCACATAGCCGAACATTTCGCTCAAGGGAACGGTGCCCTTGATGGCCTTTGCACCGCTCCGGTCCTCCATGCCTTGGATCTGGCCGCGGCGGCGGTTCAGGTCGCCCACGATGTCCCCCATGTTCTCCTCGGGGGTGATCACCTCGATCTTCATGATGGGCTCCAGCAGGATAGGCTTGGCCTTGGGCAACGCGTTGCGGAACGCGGCCTTGGCGGCGATCTCGAAGCTCAGTGCGTCGGAGTCCACGTTGTGGAAGCTACCGTCGTAGAGCGTCACCTTCAGGCTTTCCATGGGGTAGCCCGCCAGTACGCCGTTCTGCAGCGAAGCGGCGAAGCCCTTCTGCACAGAGGGGATGAACTCCTTGGGGATCACGCCGCCCTTGATGGCGTCGATGAACTCCAGGCCGGTTTTGGTGGCGTCCGTTTGCGGCTCAATGCGCACATGGATATCGGCGAACTTACCGCGGCCACCGGTCTGCTTCTTGTACAGCTCACGGTACTCCACGGTACCGGTGATGGCTTCCTTGTACTTCACCTGGGGAGCGCCCTGGTTGCATTCCACCTTGAATTCGCGCTTGAGGCGGTCCACCAGGATCTCCAAGTGCAGTTCGCCCATGCCGCTGATCACGGTCTGGCCGGTTTCATCGTCCGTGTGCACCTTGAACGTGGGGTCTTCCTCAGCCAGTTTGGCCAAGGCTTGGCCCATCTTGTCCAGGTCGGCCTGGGTCTTGGGCTCAATGGCAATGCCGATCACAGGTTCAGGGAAGCTCATGCTCTCCAGCACGATCTGCTTGTTCTCGTCGCAGAGGGTGTCGCCCGTGCGGATGTCCTTGAAGCCGACCGCAGCGCCGATGTCACCGGCCTCGATCGCCTCCACGGGGTTCTGCTTGTTGGAGTGCATCTGGAAGATGCGGCTGATCCGCTCCTTCTTCCCGGTGCGCATGTTCTGCACATAGCTGCCGGCATCCACCTTGCCGCTGTAGCAGCGGAAGAAGGCCAAGCGGCCCACGAAGGGGTCGGTGGCGATCTTGAACGCCAGGGAAGCCATCGGCTCGTCCACGCTGGGCTTGCGGATGATCTCCTCACCGCTGTCCGGGTCGTGGCCCACCACCGCCTCGATGTCCACCGGGCTGGGCAGGTAAGCCATCACCGCGTCCAGCATGGTCTGCACCCCCTTGTTCTTGAAGGAGGAGCCGCAAAGCACCGGCGTGATGGTCATGTTGATGGTGCTGATGCGGATGGCATTCATGATCTCGGCCTCGGTGAGGCTGTCGGGATCACTGAAGTATTTCTCCATCAACTTGTCGTCGCTTTCCGCAACGGCCTCGATCAGCTTGTCGCGCCACTCCTTCACGGTCTCTTTCAGGTCTTCCGGAATGGGCACTTCGGTCCAGGTCATGCCCTGGTCCGCCTCATTCCAAACCATGCCGCGGTTGTTCACCAGGTCTACAACACCCTTGAACTCGGCTTCTGCGCCGATGGGCACCTGCAAGGGAACGGGCTTGGCGCCCAGGCGATCCTTGATCTGGGACACTACGCGGAAGAAGTCGGCACCGCTGCGGTCCATCTTGTTGACGAAGCCGATGCGGGGTACCTTGTACTTGTTGGCCTGGCGCCACACGGTCTCACTTTGGGGCTCCACGCCACCCACCGCGCAGAAGAGGGCCACGGCCCCGTCCAGCACGCGAAGGCTGCGCTCCACCTCCACGGTGAAGTCCACGTGGCCCGGTGTGTCGATCAGGTTGATCTTGTACTTGTTGCCGCGGTAGTTCCAGTAGGTGGTGGTGGCGGCACTGGTGATGGTGATGCCGCGCTCCTGCTCCTGCGCCATCCAGTCCATGGTGGCGGCACCGTCGTGCACCTCCCCGATCTTGTGGGTAAGGCCGGTGTAGTAGAGAATGCGCTCGGACGTGGTCGTCTTGCCGGCATCAATGTGCGCCATGATGCCGATGTTGCGCGTGTATTTAAGGTCGCGGGCCATAATGGGTTCCCTGGTTCTTTGCTGTTAGAAGCGGAAGTGGCTGAACGCCTTGTTGGCCTCGGCCATCTTGTGTACTTCTTCCTTTTTCTTGAAGGCCGCACCTTCTTCCTTGGCGGCGGCCATGATCTCGTTGGCGAGCTTTTGCTCCATGCTGCGCTCATTGCGCTTGCGGCTGAAGCCGATGAGCCACTTCATGGCCAGGCTTTCCTTGCGGCTTTCGCGCACGGGCTGGGGGATCTGGAAGTTGGCCCCGCCCACGCGGCGGCTGCGCACCTCCACTTGGGGGGTCACGTTGGACAGCGCCTTCTTGAAGGTCTCCATCCCGTCCTCGCCCGTTTTCTCGGCCACCATGTCGATGGCACTGTAGAAGATGTCGAACGACTTGCTCTTCTTGCCGTCGTACATCAGGTTGTTCACGAACTTGGTCACTTGCACGTCACCGAACTTGGGATCGGGGAGCGTGGTGTGCTTGGCTGCTTTCTTGCGCATCGTGTTTCTCGTCGGCGGTTACTACTTCTTCGCTGCGGGGGCACCGGCCTTCTTGCGCTTGGTGCCGTACTTGCTGCGGCGCTGGTTGCGGCCTTCCACGCCGCTCGTATCCAGCACGCCTCGTACAATATGGTACTTCACGCCGGGCAGGTCCTTCACCCTGCCGCCGCGCACCAGCACAATGCTGTGCTCCTGCAGGTTGTGGCCTTCCCCGCCGATGTAGGCGATCACCTCCATCTTGTTGGAAAGGCGCACCTTGGCCACCTTGCGAAGGGCCGAGTTCGGCTTCTTTGGCGTGGTGGTGTAAACCTTGGTGCATACGCCGCGACGCTGGGGGCACTCGGTGAGGGCAATGGACTTGCTCTTGTACACCGGGTCCTTGCGGCCTTTGCGGATCAGCTGTTGGATAGTTGGCATGAAGCTCCGTTTCGTCCTGTTTGTCTGTCCCTTCCGCCCGCTTTCCAATGCAGGCAAAATTGGGGCTGCAAATGTAGGTTTTTATCCTTCACCACCAAGGCATGGTGTGCAATTTCTTTTGGTACACTGCTTCAGGCTGCGAAAAAGCCCCACCACGTTCTTCTTCGCTTGAAATACAATTTACTGTATATCATGCACTTACGTATATCTATCCAATACCTCCCCCAAATCCCGCCATCCCTCCATCGCTTCGGTTTGCAAATCTTTTTTCATCTAGTTTTAGCCTCAAATGATGTTATCATGATTCCGATGAATTACTCCATCCCACCCCGCACGCTCGCACTCTTGGCCTCCGTGTCCGAGCGATTGGGTGAAGTGAATGCAGCCCATCTCCATCATCCCGGGCCCGCCCTGCTGCGCGCACACCGCGTAAGCTCCATACACGCCACCCTAGCCCTGGAAGACAATCCGCTGGACCGGCGGGCCATTGCCGGTCTACTGGACGGCCGCACTCCCGACCCGGCCCAACCCGCAGAGCTGGAAGCACTGAACACCAACCGATTGTATGACATGCTGCCCGCATTGGACCCGTTCAGTGGACAAGACCTCAGGCTAGCCCATGGCGAGCTGATGCACGGCTTGGCGCTGGACCCGGGCACGTACCGTACCGGGACCATGGAGGTTCTATACGCCGACGGTACCCGGCGCAGAAGGACTGCAGCGGGCAACATCTCCAGCCAAGTGGAACAGTTGCTGCACTATGTGGAGAACGACGAAGCCCCGCTATTACTTACCAGTTGTGTGCTGCACTATGGGCTGATCCACCTTCGCCCCTTCACTGCGGGAAACGGGCGGATAGCAAGGCTTTGGCAGAAACTGGCCTTGATGAAGCAATGGCCGGTATTTGCCTATTTGCCGCTGGAAGGTTTCATCCAAGGAAACCGCTCCGGCTATTATGCCGCCTTGGAGTTTGCCGATCGTCAGGAGGACAGTGGCGGTTTCATTTCATTCATGCTGGAACGCATCGACGAAGCCCTGCATGAGCTACTCACCCGGGAACGGCAATCCCTATCGGCACAGGATCGAATGGCCACGTTCCTCCTGGCCTTGAACCGCAGAACCTTCACACGCAAGGATTACCGCCGCATGTTCCCGGAACTGTCACCGGCCACCGCCAGCCGTGACCTGGCCGCCGCAGTGGAGCAAGGACGGTTGGGAAAAGCGGGAACCAAAAGGTTGGCATCCTATTGGCCAAACTCCTGATACGGTATTGACCAGTCGCTTGTCATTCTTCTGTAGCAAGGCCTTTGGGCATGCGGCCTGCATCAGTTATGGGCAGCTGTCTTGAAGCCGGTAACAGGCCAACCCAAGGCATGTCAAGGCTTGGGAGCGGTTGGATCCAAGTACCTCACACTTCAGCCAGCCAGTGCCCCAAGAAAACATCGGTAACGCCATAAGTCCCTTCCGCCTGGTACACCAATTCTTTTTCCACCAGTACCCCCAGGCTTTGCCGCACGGTGCTCAAGGCGCTGAGGCGGTGCCGCTGCACAAAGTCCATGGCCGTGGGCATCTGCACCCTTCCTTCCTTGGCGATGGCCGTGAGCAAGGCGGCCTGGTTGGGGCTGAGCAGCCGTTGCAGGGTCATGTACTCCGGGGCGCGCTCCTTGAGGATGCTGGCCTTGGTGCGCTCCAGGTCCAAGGTGGCGACCTTGCGGAAGCCCGTTGACCACAATCGGTTGAAAAGGTACTGCACGTAGTAGGTGTGGCTGCGGCACCAGCTTAGTCCTTCTTGTACAACGGCCGGGTCAATGCGCCGCCCTGCCGCCTTGAAGTGGCGGGTGATGAAGGCGGAATAGGCTTCGTCCGGTATGGGCCCCAGGTACAGCGGTTCGGTGGCCTGGAAAAAGGGGCGCTTGCCGTCGGCGAAGATGGCCTGCAGCATGCGGCGGTCGCTGCCGGAGAAGATGAACTGCACGTTGCGCAGCCGCTGCACCTGCTCGCGCAGCAGTGCCTCGGTGTTCTTCTCGGGGTATTCCGTGATCTGTTGGAACTCGTCCAGCGCCACCACCACGGGCTTGCGTTGCTGCTCCAGGAAGCTGAACAGTTCGTCCAGCGCGATGGCCTGCTTGCGCCCGGGCCGCACGGAAACGCCCAGCTCCGGCAGCCCGGTGATGGGGTCCATGCTGAGGTTGAACTCCATGGAACGCATGGCCCGGGCCACCTCCTTGAGCAGGTTGCCCGTGGGCTTGCCCACCTGGCGCACGGCCTCCTGCACGATGCGCTGCACCATTTCCTCCTGGTTGGTGGTGCGGTACAGGTCCGTGAAGATGGGCGTGAACCGGCGCTGGTTGGCAAAGAAGTGGCGGATGAGCGCGGTTTTGCCGAGGCGCCGCAGCGAAATGATGGTGACGTTGCGCTGGTTGGCCATGGCCTCGCGCAGCGCCGCCACCTCGTCCGCGCGGTCGCAGAACGTATCCGCGCCGGCATAGCCCTGGAGCAGGAAGGGGTTGTCCTCCTCGTTCATTCCACGAAGGTACATATTTTATGTGTTATAGTTTATGTGTTATATTTTATGTTGCGTATTTTACGTGTTACTATATCCGCCGCTTATGCCGCGCCAAGGCGGGTTGTATGCGCCTGCACCTAATTTCGGCGGCTCCGCAACGCCATGCGGAAAAACCCCGAAGCCCGGATGCGTGCTGCCTTAAGCTTCCTCCGCCGATCGCCCGCAAGCACCGCCTCCACGCTTATTTTCCTCGTGGCGGCCGTATGGGTCTGCTTCAATGTCCACCGCTGGAAAGACCGGGAAATCCTGCAATGGGACACGGACGGCTACTACCTCTACCTCCCCGCGGCCCTGATCCACGGCGACCTTTTCGGGCTGGGGTTCCTGGACCGGGTGGAGCCGAACAACTTCAACGGCGGCTATGCCTTCGGGCAGGGGCGCATACGGGTGCCGGCCACGGGTCGTTATTGCGACAAGTACACCATGGGCACCGCCGTGTTCGAGCTGCCCTTCTTCCTGGAGGCCCACGCCTGGTGCCTGGCTAGCCCCGGATGCGTGGCCGACGGGTATTCGCCCCCTTACCAGCTTGCCGTGGCGCTGAGCTCCGCCTGTTGGGCTTGGCTCGGCCTGCTGGTGCTGGTGCGCTTTCTGCGGCGCCGTGTTGATGATGCCACCGCCGCTGCCGCCGTACTGGTGCTCGGCCTGGGGACCAACCTGTTCTTCTACGCCTCCCTGGCCCAGGGGATGAGCCACCCGGTGCTCTTCTTTCTCTGTGCGCTCTTGATCGAACGTACCGATGCCTGGTATGCCGGACCAGCGCTCGGCAAGGCCTTGGCCATCGGCCTTTGCATCGGGTTGGCGGTGTTGTGCAGGCCCACTGCCGCGCTGCTTGCGTTGATCCCGCTTTGCTGGTCCTTGACGCCAAACGGCCTGCACCTGCTGGCAAGGCACAAAACACAATTGCTCGCCGCAGCGGGGCTGGTCCTGCTGTGCGGCCTGCCCCAGGCCATGTATTGGAAGGCGGCCACGGGCCACTACCTGTTCTACTCCTACGGCGACGAATCCTTCGACTTCCTGCATCCGCACGTACTGCAAGGCCTGTTTGGTTTCCGCAAGGGGTGGTTCGTATACACGCCTGCGGCGTTGATCGCCTTGGCCGGCTTGTGGCCCTTATGGCGATGGCAATCGGCAAGAAGCACTTCCCGGCACTATGTGGTGATGCTTTGCTGCGTGCTGGTCCCGTTCATTTACGTGGCCTTCAGCTGGAAGATGTGGTGGTACGGCGGTGGCTTCGGAAGCCGCCCCTTGATCGACATCCTGCCGTTGCTGGCCTTGCCGTTGGCGACGGCCGTACACAGCGCGCAGCGGTGGAAGGGCTGGCTGCGCCACGGACTCTTGGCAACCCTGTTCCTGTGCATCGCCCTCAATTTGTTCCAGCAGTGGCAATACAAGCAGGGCATCATCCACTATGAGGACATGACCTTTACCCGCTGGGTGCAAGTATTTGGGCGAACGAGCGCAAGTGGACTGCCCAAGTTTCCGTGATCGGCATCAACGGAAGTGTGCTTGCACTGGACGCGCAATTCCCGCAAGTGGTTCCCTTGCCTTTCCGAAGATCATGCCGTCACTGTCCCTCCCCGGTAGTGTCCGGGTTGCTGAAAGCAGGATCATGGATGAATGCCGTGTCCGACAGCGTGAGCAAGAAAGCCAGGATGCTCGCCTTTTCATCCTGTGAAAGTTGAACGCCCCCCTGGTGGGCAAATTCCATCCTTGCATCCACGGCCGGCCCAGCCCGGACACCAGTACTGTAAAAATCCAAAACTTCCTGCAAGTTGGCGAACCGGCCATCGTGCATATAAGGTGCGGTGAAGGCCAAGTTGCGCAACGAAGGAATCTTGAACTTCCCTACATCACTGGCACGGCCTGTGACCCCGGCCCGGCCCGGGTCCACAGACCGGCTTTCAAGGCCTCCGGGCAATCCGTTGTTGCTGAAGCCCAACGTTGTCCCAAGTGCATTGGCATCCGTGGTATGGCAATGCAGGCAATCGCCCTTGGTCTGGTCGTTCACCAGTTCGTACCCCATGGCCTCCTGTGGAGTGAACCGCACTTTACCGGCAATTGCCCGATCGTACTTGGACCGGTACGAAAGCAACGTACGCAGAAACTGTGCAATGGCCTGCACGGTGCGTGCACTGTCCACGCGCCCATCCCCGAAGGCAGCAGTGTAGTCTGCCGGGTAGTCTTCATCCGCCGCGATCCTCGCGCACAATTCGGGCCAGTCCATGGCCATTTCATGCCGATCCAGCAAGGGGATGGAGACCAGTTCCTCCAAGCTCCCTGCACGGCCATCCAGGAACAACCTTGGATACCATGCCAGGTTGAACAAAGGCGGGGCATTCCGTCGCGTGGCTTCGCCGCTCCGGCCCTTGCTAAACGCATTCGTCCCATCGCTGAAGGCTTGCGCCTGGCGATGGCAAGATGCACAGGCCAAGTCTCCGTCAGCGCTCAACCGCTTGTCGTAGAACAACCGCCGACCCAATGCCACACCTTGCACAGTGACCGGATTTTCCGGATCGACCGGCATGGGTGGGAATGCATACAATACCGGAAAACGGTATGGCACGGGCCTGGGTTCGCCTGACCGGAACGAAAGGCAGCAGCCCAAGGCAAGAAACACAGCGAATGCGGACCGCATCAATCACCAGGTCATTGGATCACGATGGGGAAAGTCTCTGACCGGAGATTGGTGCGGATGGACAGGTAGTAGGTCCCCTTCGGCAACGCCTCGGTATCAAACCAGAATCTGGAAGGCAATCCTGCCCACGCCTTGACGATCCGGCCATCCATTGCCGACAAGTACATGTGTTCGATCAACTGGTACTCCCCAACCGGCCGCAACACAATGCCCACCCGGTCGGTGGCTGGATTCGGATAGACGTTGATGAATGCGGGTTGAGCCATTTCCTTCACCGGGTGCATGAAGGTGGAATGCAACATCATGTTGTCGATCATCCAGCCTTCATGCGGAAGCCCCGCTGTGTCCGCCTCAAGCGAGTAGCGGAAGGTGATGCCGCCCTCAAACCCGATCCAGGACATGTCAAAGCACAACCAAATATCACGCCATGTGGTATCCGTACCCGTAAACCCGATGTCCCCTGTAAGAACGGTATCCACAGTCCCGGGATCAAAACCATAGAGGTTGTACACGAATGGTGAAGTGAATACATTGCTCCATGTGGACCCTGAATCCACGGAAAACTCCAACATCCCAACATCCACGCCTGCGGTCAGGTCGATCTTTTGCTTCCACTGCAAGGCCAATAGGCCCCATGGTATTTCCGGCACATAGGTGAAGCTGAACATTGACGTGTTCCCTGGGGAATACAAGCCGATGGTGTCAGTGACCAATGCGTTTGGCAGTGTGGCAGCGCTATTGAACAGCGGTTTCTGCGGCGGCCCGACTTGCCAGAGGTTGGTGCTGTCCGGGTCCATCAAGATCAGTATGGACTGAGTCCCGATAGTATCAGAACCATCGAAATACTGATAGCGCTCGTACTGCGCCGAAATTTCGGCAGGCGAGGCTACCATGATCAAACTGAGCAAAGGCAGCCATGGGTGTATACGTAGGTTCATTGTGTGGGTGTTTAGTGACTGAAATGCGGCCTGAATAAAGACAACCGTTCGCTGTGAATCGCTGCCTGCGCCTTCGAAATTCATGCAGTGGCGAAGAAACGCCCAACCTCGCCACGGATGTTCAAAATTTGGCCTTCCCCAGGCCCGTACCTTCGCGGCTCCCCATGGACATTCTGCAAGGACTCAATTCCGCACAGCGCGCCGCCGTTGAGGCCACCGACGGCCCCACCATGGTGATCGCCGGCGCAGGCAGCGGCAAGACCAAGGTGCTCACCGTGCGCATCGCCCGTCTGATGGAAAAGGGCGTGGACGCCTTCCGCATCCTCGCGCTCACCTTCACCAACAAGGCCGCCAAGGAAATGAAGGAGCGCATCGCCAAGCTGCTCGCCGACGTGCCCGGCATGGGCACCGAGGCCCGCAACCTGTGGATGGGCACCTTCCACAGCGTCTTCGCACGCATCCTGCGCGCCGAGGCCGACAAGCTGGGCTACCCCAAAGATTTCACCATCTACGACACGGACGACAGCCGCTCGCTGATCCGCACCATCGTGAAAGAGCTGCAGCTGGACGACAAGCTCTACAAGGCCAACCAGGTGCATGGCCGCATCAGCATCGCCAAGAACAACCTGATCGGCCCCAAGGAATACCTGGCCAACACCGAGCTGATGGCCAGCGACGCCGCCAACCTGCGCCCACACATCGGCACCATCTACCAGCACTACGCAGCCCGCTGCTACCGCGCCGGTGCCATGGACTTCGACGACCTGCTCTACCTCACCAACATCCTCTTTCGCGACCACCCGGACGTGATGCTCAAGTACCAGCAGCGCTTCCAGTATATTTTGGTGGACGAGTACCAAGACACCAACCTGGCCCAGTACAACATTGTGCGCACCATGGCCGCGCGCCACCAGAACCTCACCGTGGTGGGCGACGACAGCCAGAGCATCTACGCCTTCCGCGGCGCCAACATCCAGAACATCCTCAACTTCCGCACGGACTACCCGGAACACCAGGTCTTCAAGCTGGAGCAGAACTACCGCAGCACCAAGAACATCGTGGGTGCCGCCAACAGCCTGATCGAAAAGAACAAGGAGCGCTTAGAGAAAACCGTTTGGACCGCCAACGACGAGGGCAACCGGCTGCCTGTGCACCGCAGCCTGGGCGACAACGAGGAGGGCCGCTTTGTGGCGGACGACATCTTCAGCACCAAGATGCACGAACAGGTGCCGAACAAGGGCTTCGCCATCCTCTACCGCACCAATGCCCAAAGCCGCAGCATGGAAGAGGCGCTGCGGAAGATGAACATCCCCTACCGCATATACGGCGGACTCAGCTTCTACCAGCGCAAGGAGGTGAAGGACCTGATCGCCTACTTCCGCCTCACCTGCAACCCCAACGACGACGAGGCCCTGAAGCGCATCATCAACTACCCCGCGCGCGGCATCGGCCAAAGCACCATCGACAAGCTGACGGTGGTGGCCGGACAGCACGAAAAAAGCTTGTGGGACACCATCATCGGGCACCTCGGTGAACTGGACCTGCACCAAGGCTTGCGGACCAAGGTGGCCAACTTCGTGATGATGGTGCGCAGCTTCCAGACCATGCTGGACACGCGCAGCGCCTACGAACTGGGCGAATACATCGCGCGCACCACCGGCCTGTTGCAGGATCTCTTCGCGGATAAAACACCAGAAGGCGTAAGCCGTTACGAGAACATCCAGGGCCTGCTGAACGGGATGAGGGAATTCAGTGATCCCGCCGGCAATGCGGCCACCACTGAACCCGGAGAGGACCCGGAAACGGTGGCAGACGGCGAAAAGGTGCTGCGCAGCCTGCCGGACTTTCTGATCGATGTGGCCCTCCTGACGGACGCGGACAACGATGACCCCAACGACCAGGACCGTGTGAGCCTGATGACCGTGCACAGCGCCAAGGGCCTGGAATTCCCTTACGTGTACATCGTGGGCCTGGAGGAGAACCTCTTCCCTAACATGATGGCCGTGCAAAGCCGGGCCGACCTGGAAGAGGAGCGCCGCCTGTTCTACGTGGCCCTTACGCGCGCGGAAAAGCGCTGCACGTTGAGCTATGCCGCAAGCCGCTTCAAATGGGGCACGCTGCAAAGCGCGGAACCCAGCCGTTTCCTGCAGGAGATCGACGCGAAATACCTGCATTTGCCAGGCAGGCAGGAACCGCATGCCTTCGGCAGGCGGGAGAGCTTTGCGGAGCGCAACGGCTTTACACCAAGGCCCGCAGCCCCCTCACCGCAACGAACGGCTTTTGCGGAAAGGAGCAAGCCCGCTTCCGCACCGCCGCAGCCAGCGGGCCGCAGGAACCTGAAGAAGATTTCCCCGACCGGTGCCCCGCTGGAGGCCACGGCCACACTGGGTTACGCCACACCGGAAGACCTTCAGGAAGGCGTTACCGTGGAACACGACAAGTTCGGCAAAGGCAAAGTGGTGAAGGTGGAGGGAGCACCACCGGACCAGAAAGCCACAATCTTTTTCCCTTCCACCGGACAGAAGCAGTTGCTACTGCGCTTCGCGAAATTGCGGGTGGTGGAGGGGTGAAAAAAACCGCCCGGGAGGCACATTGCAGGAAAGCCGCCCCATGAAGGCGGCTTTCCTTTCGCAACAGCAATGGTTCAGAGCTTCACCACCCGACCTACACGCTGCATGGCCCCATCAATGACACGAACGAAGTACACCCCGTCCATCAAGCTGCCCATGTCCATGTGCAGCACTTGGCCATCTTGACGAGCGGGCACGGCGAGGACTTTTCCCGTAAGGTCGACCAGTTCAACATGGGCGCCGGCGGAAATCGTCCCGCGCATGTCCACTTGGAGCATGTCGCGGACTGGGTTGGGCCAGGCGGGCAGTTCCCCGTTACGGTACAACTCCTGGGTCCCGTCACTGGCCACTTCCTGGAAGGAGACATCATCGATGTAGAAATGGGCCAGCCAATTCGTTCCACCATAGGCGAAGACGTCCATCCAAGCCAACTGATTGCTGCCTCCCGTGATGCCGGTCTCGGTGTAGCTCCACTGCCAGCTGCCGACAGAGGCTCCATTCATGAAGAACTCACAGAGGTCAGCATCAATGTTGATGTCCACCTTGGCTTCGTTCCAACCGGACAGCACATGGGTGAAAGGAAAGTCCGTGGCACCAGCCGTTACGTGCCCATTGCCATCACCGTCAAAATAGGCCCCTAAGGCCCATACCGCATTGTTGCCCCCGGTATGCAACAGGTTGAAGTAGCCGCCTGACCCATCAACGACCATGATCCACAAAGTGAGCTCATAATGCCCGGAGGTCAAATTGCCGAAATCATGCACAAAGTCGGTGGGACCTCCACCTGTTATGGTGCTTTCGAACTCGGCCGAGATGGAACCGCTGTGGGCAAAGTCACCTGAAGCGAAGGTATCTTCCGGTCCGCCGGGCGCATTGCTCCATGTGGTCCAAACACCGTTCGAGTTCTGCGCGATGTACGATCCCTCCGTGTACGACTCGAAATCATCCGAGAAGGCTTGGGCCATACACATGGCGGGGACGAACGCAAAAGATAAGAGTAGTTGCTTTTTCATGGGTCTATGGGTTTTAAGAGTGGTTTTGAAGGACCTGTTAGGGTGTATTTGGGTGTTTCTTGCGTTCTGCCCGGCTTGGGACAAAACCATCGGCAAACGTATGGAGGTGGATTTGCGACGCAATCCTATATCCATGTGATTATCAAAACATTGGCATTCAACAGCACCAAACCATCGGTCGAATCCTTGTCGGCCGAGCTTTAGGTTCGTGCCGGAATGAGCAAAGGACCAGGAGTGAACTGTGGCTGCCCGCAAAGAGTTAGGGATATTTAAAGGCTCCCTCATTAAAATAGTGGATGGGATAACCCGGCAGAGGCCCCACTGTTCACAGCGGGGCGCACACCAAAAGGACGGCATGTATGCGGGAAAGTCGCAATGGGCTACATTTGCCAACCTTGGGCACAGGGTGCCCGCCGGTTGTGCGAACGGCACCCTTTCCCCGGCCAGTTGCTTTTCATCCGCACCAACATCCTCCATGCAAGTCGCCCTCGACTACAATACCCAGCGCGAAGCGTTGATCATCCCCGAATACGGCCGCTACGTGCAGCGCATGGTGCAACTGTGCTTGGAGGAGGAAGACCGTGAAAAGCGGACCAAAATGGCCCGCGCCGTGGTGTACACCATCGGCAAGCTGAACCCGCAGTTGCGCAGCAACGAGAACAGCGACCACACCTTTTGGGACCATGTACACGTGATGGCCGGCTACAAGCTCGATGTGGACGGGCCCTATCCGCCGCCCAGCGCAGAGGAACGCGCCGTGAAGCCCAAGCCGGTGGCCTACCCCAAAACGGTGATCCGCTATGGCCATTATGGCCAATTGGTGGAGCGCATGATCGCGGAATGCATCGCCAAGCCCGAGGGCGCGGAAAAAGCCGCCTTCACCCTGGCCATTGCCAACCAGATGAAAAAGCAGTTCCTCACCTGGAACCGCGATAGCGTGGGTGACGGAGCAATCCTGAAAGATCTCGCTGAACTCTCCAAGGGAAAGTTGAAACTGGCGCAGGACCAGCAATTGACGAGCACTGAAGCGCTGCTCCAAACCCAGCGCAACGGCCCGCGCAACGCCGTGGAAACCGGCCGCAAACGCCACAACAACAACAATGGCGGAGGCGGAGGAAAGAAGAGACACAGGAACCGGAAGAAGAACCGGTATTGATCAGACGATCAGATGATCAGATGATTGAATGGGGCATATTGAAGCTCAACGTGCCGGTAAAAACCGCGCGGCCATCCTTCCCTTTACATTGCGTTGTTGAAAGCCTGCAGGGTTTCCGCTTAGGGCCTATCCGTTCCCGTTGTTGCTTCGCAACATGGGAAGTTTCAAAATTGAGGGAGGCCACCGGTTGAAGGGCGAACTGGTTCCGCAGGGAGCCAAGAACGAAGCCCTGCAAATACTTTGTGCGGTGCTGCTCACCAGCGAACCGGTAACGATCCACAACGTTCCGGACATCGTGGACGTGAACAAGCTGATCGACCTGCTGCGCGCCATGGGCGTGGAGGTGGAGAAACTCGGTGACGGCTCGTTCCGCTTCCAGGCCAAAACGGTGAACCTGGAGTTTTTCCTGGACCCTGAATACAAGCGATTGGGCGGTGGCCTGCGCGGCAGTGTGATGGTGGCGGGCCCCGCGCTTACACGCTTTGGGCGGGGCTACATACCCAGCCCTGGAGGTGACAAGATCGGGCGCCGCAGGATGGACACCCATTTTACCGGATTTGAGCGGCTTGGGGCTACCATCAAGTACGATGAGAACGACTCGTTCTACCGTGCGGAAGCCAAGCGGCTCAAGGGCTGCTACATGCTGTTGGACGAAGCCAGCGTGACCGGCACTGCCAACCTGGTGATGGCCGCCACGCTTGCCGAAGGACGCACCACCATCTTCAATGCCGCCTGCGAACCTTACTTGCAGCAGCTCTGCAACATGCTGGTGCGCATGGGGGCCAAGATCCAGGGCATCGGCAGCAACCTGCTCCACATTGATGGCGTGAAGGAACTGGGCGGCACCGAACACCGCATGCTGCCGGACATGATCGAGATCGGCTCCTTCATCGGCCTGGCCGCCATGACGCGCAGCAACATCACCATCAAGGACACCGCCTACGACCAGCTCGGCGTGATCCCGGAGGTGTTCCGAAAGCTCGGCATCCTTGTGGAACGCCGCGGTGACGACATCCATGTGCCCGCCCAGGAACATTACGCCATTGAGCCATTCATGGACGGCAGCAACCGCGTGATCAGCGACCACCCGTGGCCCGGCTTCACCCCGGACCTGCTGAGCATCGTGCTGGTGACGGCCACGCAGGCACGCGGCCACGTGCTGATCCACCAGAAGATGTTCGAGAGCCGCCTGTTTTTCACGGACAAACTGATCGAGATGGGCGCACAGATCACGCTCTGCGACCCGCACCGGGCGCTGGTAATCGGCAAGAACTTCGAAAAGCCGCTGCGCGCCATCCGCATGACCAGTCCTGACATCCGGGCAGGCGTTTCACTGCTCATCGCAGCGCTCAGCGCGGAAGGCACCAGTACCATTGACAACATTGAGCAAGTGGACCGCGGCTACCAGCGCATCGCCGAACGCATCAACGCATTGGGGGCACGCATCGAACGGTTACCCTGAAATTTGCGAGGCCCGACTGGAAGTGCAAACAGCGAACAGGTGCCCTTCCGCTTTGTTCTGGGCGAACTGAAGAGAGGAAGAGAGGAAGAGAAGAAGAGAGGAAGAGAAGAAGAGAAGAAGGAGTACAGGGAGGAACTCTTTTGCCAAAATGTGCTGATACCGGGTCCAAGATCCACGGCCCCAAGCAATCTTCGCAATATGAAAACAACCGCTACCCTTTGCCTTGCATTCGCGCTCTGCGCCACCCAAACTTCCGCCCAGCAGCGGTTGGACGGTGTGGCCGTGGGTGACGTAGCACCCGAAGTGGCCATGGCCAACCCGCAAGGGGATACACTGCGCTTGTCGTCGCTGCGGGGAAACATTGTGCTGCTGGACTTTTGGGCCAGTTGGTGCCGCCCTTGCCGCATGGACAACCCGCATGTGCGCGCCACCTACCACACCTACAAGGACACCATTTTTGCCAATGCAACCGGCTTCCGCATCTTCAGCGTGAGCCTGGACCGGCAAGGCGGAAAGGATGCATGGACCAAGGCCATTGCCCAGGACCAACTGGACTGGCCCTGGCATGTAAGCGCGGTGGAAAGCGGGGTGAACACCGCCGCCAACACCTACCAGGTGCGCTTCATCCCCACAAACGTGCTGATCGACGCACAAGGCAAGGTGATCGGCACGGACCTGCACGGCGATGACCTGGACCAGGCCCTGAACAGCCTGCTGGAGCACGATCCCGCCAAGATTGCCGCGAAGGAAAAGCAACTGGCCAAGGACCGGAAGCAGCAGGAAAAGGAAGCGCGCAAAGCGAAGCGGAAGAAAGCAAACTGAGCTTGGTGCCCGATCCCGGCATGATTCTGGTTAATCCGGCAGGCATCTTCTTAAATTAGCACCATGAACGCCCGATCCCTGATGAACAAAACCCGCATTCTTCTTGCTGCCGGCGTAGCGTTGCTCGCCGTTTACGGTTTTACCGCACGCAGCGGTGCGCCCTCGGAAAAGAACGGCACGGCCATTGGCGATACGGCACCGGAACTGGCCTACTACAATCCGGACAGCACCAAAGTGATCAAATTGTCCTCGCTGCGTGGCCAGTACGTGCTGATTGATTTCTGGGCCAGCTGGTGCGGCCCCTGTCGGCGCGAAAACCCGAACGTGGTGCGCGCCTACGAGAAGTACAGCAAGGCCAAGTTCAAGAACGGAAAGGGCTTCACCATATACAGCGTGAGCTTGGACAAGAGCCGGACGGCATGGAAAACGGCCATTGCCCAGGACAAGTTGGCTTGGCCCAACCATGTCAGCGACCTGGGTGCATGGAGTTCCGCCGGTGCGCGTATCTACGGGGTGAACTCCATCCCCATGAACTTCCTGATCGACCCCAACGGGGTGATCATCGCCAAGAACCTGCGCGGGCCGCAATTGGACCAAGCCTTGGATCCCTTCGTGAAGAGTTTCTGAGCGGCTGCACTGCCTGATCCAGGCCGCCTGCGCATTTGTCCGGGACCGTTGGCGGTCCTGTCGATCTGTCCCATCTTCGCGCCGCATTGTCCGTCCTTCGGGCATCGGCACTGTACTTGCCCCATGCGGAATCCATTCCAAAGACCCCGAAAGCCCATGCGCCAGCAATCCGAGGCCGAACCGCGTAACGATATGCGCCAAGATACCACCGAACCGCAACTTGGGCATCCCCGCAACGAGGCGGTTGGCGAAGAAGCTGAGAATACGGGAGTGACGGAACCTGTGGACGAAGCGGAACGCCTGCGTGCCGAACTGGATGCCCAAAAGGCGGAACATGCGGCGATGCATGACAAGTTCGTCAGGCTGCATGCGGAGTTTGACAACTTCCGCAAGCGCACCGCCAAGGAGCGCATGGAGCTACTGATGAGCGCGGGGGCAGACACGATCAAGAGCGTGCTTCCCATACTGGACGACATGGAACGAGCCATTGCGCACAATGCGGAGGCAGGCGACATCGAGTCTGTAAAACAGGGATTTGTGTTGATCCAACAGAAGTTGAGCTCCATTCTGCAAGGACAGGGCGTGAAACCCATGGAATGCAAAGGCCAACCGTTCGACCCGGACCTGCAGGAAGCGATCAGCCAGGTGCCCGCATCCTCACCAGACCAGAAGGGGAAGGTGCTTGACGTAGTGGAGACGGGGTACCTGCTGAACGACAAAGTACTGCGCTACGCCAAAGTGGTGGTTGGCCAATAAGATCATTCCGCCAACAACCAGGGAAGCATATCGGCCATGAGCAAGCGAGACCCGTATGAGGTGTTGGGCGTAAGCCGTAACGCCAGCGCGGAGGAGATCAAGAAGGCCTACCGCAAAATGGCCATCAAGTACCACCCCGACAAGAACCCGGGGAACCACGCCGCAGAAGAGCACTTCAAGGAAGCGGCGAACGCGTACGAGATCCTTGGCGACCCGGAAAAAAAGGCACGGTATGACCGCTTCGGCCATGCCGGGGCCGGTGGTGGCGGTTTCCACGGCGGTGGTGGCGGCATGAACATGGAGGACATCTTCTCCCAGTTCGGCGACATCTTCGGTGGGGCCTTTGCGGGAGGCGGCTTCAGTGGTTTTGGCAGCGGAGGCCACCAGCGCCGCACTGTGAAGGGCAGCAACCTGCGCGTCCGGCTCAAGCTCTCGCTCAGCGAGATCGCCGAAGGCGTGGAGAAGCAACTAAAGCTGCAAAAGCTGGTGCGCGGCAAAGGCACCGAATACAGCACCTGCCACACCTGCAAGGGTGCCGGCCAGGTACACCGCGTGCAAAGCACCTTCCTGGGCCAGATGCAAACGGTGACCACCTGCCCCACCTGCGGCGGCATCGGCCAAACCGTAAGCAAACGCGCCCCGGGCAGCGACCCCAACGGCTTGGTCCGGGAGGAAAGCGTGGTGACGGTGAAAATACCGGCAGGCGTGGAAGAAGGCATGCAGCTAAACCTGAGCGGGCTCGGAAATGAAGCACCCGCAGGCGGCATTCCCGGCGACCTGCTGGTGGTGATCGAGGAGGAAGACCACGCGGAACTGAAGCGCGACGGGAACAACCTGCACTACGAAGCCTTCATCACCATGGTGGACGCGGCCTTGGGCGCGAGCATTGAAGTGCCGTTGGTAAGCGGCAAGGCCAAGGTGAAAATTGAGCCGGGAACCCAGTGCAACCACGTGTTGCGGCTGAAGAACAAGGGCCTTCCCAGCGTAAACCGCCATGGATTGGGCGACCTCTTTGTGCATGTGATGGTGTGGACGCCCACAGACCTGAGCAAGGACGAGAAGAAGATCTTCGAAAAACTCCGCGACAGCCCCGGTATGCAGCCCAAGCCCACCAATAAGGACAAGGGATTCTTTGAGCGGGTGCGCGAGATGTTCGCCAATTGACCGTGCGGCGCGATTGTCCCGCGCGGTCGGCACAGTGCATCACCCGGTAACTTTGCACGCCATGATCATCGTGCTCTTCTTCATTGCGCATTGGTACCTCTCCCTCTTCGTGCAGACCTTCTACCTGCATCGGTATGCGGCGCACCGTATGTTCACCATGAGCCCGTTCTGGGAGAAGGCGTTCCACGTGTTCACCTGGCTGGCGCAAGGCAGCAGCTACCTCAACCCCGCCGTGTACGGCATGATGCACCGCGCGCACCATGTGTATGCGGATACTGAGCAGGACCCGCACTCGCCCAAGTTCGACGAGAATCCCTTCAAGATGATGTGGAAGACGGCCGGTTGGTACAACGGCCTGTTGTACGGCACCAAGCAGCCGGAAGAACGCTTCACCCGGGACCTTCCCCACTGGAAGATGATGGAAGTGATCGGCGAAAGCTGGATCTCGCGCATTGCATGGGGCCTGCTGTACACGGCGTTCTATTTCGCCTTCGCCACCGCCTGGTGGCAGTGGTTGCTCCTCCCCTTGCAGTTTGTGATGGGCCCGCTGCACGGCATGATCATCAACTGGTACGCGCACAAGTACGGCTACGTGAACTACCCCACGGATAACACGAGCAAGAATTTAATGCCGCTGGACGTGATCATGATGGGCGAGGGCCTGCACAACAACCACCACACGCACGCGGCGCGCGCCAACTTCGGCACCAAGTGGTGGGAGTTCGACCCCACGTGGCCGGTGATCAAACTGCTGGACCTCTTGGGCGTTGTCCGATTGCGAAAGTTGGCCTAAGCCTGCGCTTGGTCCGATCAAAACATGGCGGCGGATTGTTTCCCACGAGGAAGCCATCCGAGGGTTTCGTTCCACCCCATGCAATTCCGTGCGCTTCGATCAGACATCCGCACCTTGGACCCCGCCTACTTTGGTTTGCCCATGTCCACCGGCGCCCTGGCCTTGGCCTCGCATGCCTTGGGCAATGATGCCGTTGCGCGTTTGTTCTTCGGCTTGAACAATGCGGAGATCGCGGTGCTCGGGCTGATGCTCTTGCTGCGCATGGTCCTTTACTTCCCCAACTTCAGAAAAGACCTATCGGCCCACAACAAAGGTGCGGGCTTCCTCACCGTTGTGGCTGCGCTGTGCATCCTCGGCACCGAGCACATGGTATTGGCCCCCAATGTCCATGCTGCCCTTGCACTTTGGTGTGCAGCGTTCATGGCCTGGGCGGTGCTGTCGTACGCCTTCTTCATCCTGGTCACCATCAGCCGCCGGAAGCCCGGCCTGGAACACGGTATCGATGGCTCGTGGCTGTTGTTCGTGGTGGCCGCACAAGCCTTGTCCATCCTGGGTTCCTTGATCGCGCCCGTGCTCGCCCCGTATTTGCGCCACGCGCTATTCGGTGCGCTCTTCCTGTACTTGCTGGGCTGCCTGTTCTACGTGGTGGTGATCGGCATGATCTTCTACCGCACCACCTTCTTCCACATGCGGGCCGATGAATTCAAGCCCAGCTATTGGATCGACATGGGCGCCGCCGCCATCACCACGCTGGCGGGCACCATGCTCGCGGACGCCATGGCCCGCCACGGCATCTACACGGACTTCATTCCCTTGCTGAAGCTGGGCAGTGCCTTCTTCTGGGTGGCCGGCACCTGGTGGATCCCGGTGATCCTCTTCCTGGAGATCTGGCGGCACACCATCATCCCGCTGCGCTACCACGCCGGCCACTGGTCGCTGGTGTTCCCGCTGGGCGTGTACACGCTCTGCACATGGGAACTCGCGGGCATGCTTCAGCTGCCGGTGCTGCAATCCATTTCCTGGGTCTTCCTGCGCATCGCCTGGTTGGCCTGGTGCATCACCTTCCTGGGCATGTGCCACCGCGTATGGCGCAGGTACGGGGTGAAGGAACGCACTCCTGCGGCAGCGGCCAAGCACATCCGCTGAAGGTTCGCAACGGGCTGCCTTACCTTGCGGACATGCCGACAACAGTGATCAAAGGGAACCTTGTGGACATCCCGGCAAGGCGCATGTTTGCCGCGGAGATAACGATTGAAGATGGCCGCATTGCGCGGATCACCGAACTCGATGAAGTGGTGCAGGGCTTCATCCTGCCGGGCTTCGTGGATGCGCACGTACACGTGGAAAGCAGCATGCTCATCCCCAGCGAATTTGCACGCTTGGCCGTAACGCACGGCACCGTGGCCACGGTGAGCGATCCACATGAAATCGGCAATGTGCTCGGCGTGGAAGGCGTGGAGTTCATGATCGCCAACGGGAAGAAAACGCCGTTCCACTTCTTCTTCGGTGCGCCGAGCTGCGTGCCGGCCACCGTTTTTGAAACCGCCGGGGATGCGATCGATGCCGCCCAAGTGGGTGCCCTGCTGGAAAAGCCGGAAGTGCTGTACTTGAGCGAGATGATGAACTTCCCCGGCGTGCTGCACAGCGATGCGGAAGTGATGGCCAAGATCGCCCATGCCCACCGGCTGGGGAAACCCGTGGACGGCCATGCGCCCGGGCTGCGCGGCGAGGAAGCCCAGCGGTACATCGCCGCAGGCATCAGCACGGACCACGAATGCTTCACGGAGGAGGAAGCACTGGACAAGTTGAAGCATGGCATGAAGATCCTGATCCGCGAAGGCAGCGCCGCCAAGAACTTCGAGGCGCTGATCGACCTGCTGCGCGACCATCCGGACATGATGATGTTCTGCAGCGACGACAAGCACCCGGACAGTTTGGTGGAAGGCCACATCAACGACCTCTGCGCACGGGCCGTGGCCAAGGGCATCGACGTGTTCAACGTGCTGCGCGCGGCCTGTGTGAACCCGGTGGAGCACTATAAACTCCCCATCGGGCGGCTGCGCGAAGGCGATGCGGCCGACCTGATCGTGGTGGAGGATTTGGTGAAGTTCCGCGGGCGTCAATGCTACCTCGATGGCCGATTGGTGGCGGAAAACGGCCGCAGCCTGATTGCTTCCGTTCAGGAAAAAAAGCCCAACCGGTTCCAATGCACACCAAAGGCACCGGCGGACTTTGCCGTTCCAGCCACTGCGGAAGAGCTGCTGGTGATCACCGCGCTGGACGGGCAGTTGATCACCGGCAAAGAGCACATGGCCCCCAAGATTGAAAATGGATTTGCCGTTCCCGATGCGAAGCGCGACCTGTTGAAGATCGCCGTGGTGAACCGCTACAAGGATGCCCCGCCGGCCGTGGGATGGATCAAGAATTTCGGTTTGAAGCGCGGAGCCATCGCAGGCAGCGTGGCGCACGACAGCCACAACATCGTGGCGGTAGGCACCAACGACGAAGACTTGTGCGCTGCGATCAACCAGGTGGTCGAAGCGTGCGGGGGCGTGAGCCTGGCGGACGGCACAAAGCAGCATGTCCTACCGCTTCCGGTGGCGGGCATCATGACCGATGCGGATGCATACACGGTCGCCAAGGCCTATGCGGAAATTGATGGGCAAGCCAAGGCACTGGGTTCCACGCTGGCCGCACCTTACATGACGCTCAGCTTCATGGCACTGTTGGTGATCCCGCACCTGAAGATGAGCGACCTCGGCTTGTTTGACGGGGATGCGTTCCGGCTGATCGCCGATTAGTCAATTTCCCGGTGATCGGGCAACGCAATGCCGCCATCGGCTGTCTTCCCTGAGAACTCAACCGGATTAACATGCGTGCTCATTACAGCTTCACGCTTGCCATGGCCCTAACGGCCACTGGTGCATCTGCCCAATGCACCTTCACCCCCACCATTTCGCCCGCCAACCCGATCCTTTGCCCGGATGCCACTGACACCTTGACCACGCAGGTATACGAGGTCTATCAATGGTACAAGGATGGCAGCGCCATTCCGGGGGCCACCGCACAAACGTTGGTCGTGGAGCAAGCCACGGACGCCGGTTCCACCTTCTCGGTTTCCGCCACGCTGGACGGCTGCACTGAAATGTCCGCACCCGTGCTGGTGGACGGCTGGGTATTTCTGCTCCCGTATGTGATCCATGGCGGGGGTGTCCCCATCAACCAAGGCCCGGACCTTCAGTTCTGCGAAGGCGACACGCTCACGCTCACCCTTTCCCCCGGCTATACGGAGAACATTGTGTGGACCAACAACGGCAATCCCATCCCCGGCGCAACAGCACCTGTACTAACAGTGACCACCGACGGTAACTACTCTGTTAGCGCAGCTCCGGGGGAATGCCCCAATTCCATCATGGGCATTGGCGTTGTGATCTCCGCCACATTCCTGCCCAACTGGCAACCCGACATCGTGGACATGGACAATGGCGAGCTTTGCGCCTACCCTTCGGGAGGTGCCACTCAATGGTATTTGATCGGTTCACCCATTGACACCGGTACTTGCATCCAACAAACGGCTATGGGGCCTTATACTGTTTTCGTGGATTATGGCCAGGCTTGCCAGGTTATTTCAGAACCCTTCATGTCGGATGGAATTTCCGAACCTCAGTTGCCCAAGCCTTCCATTTCACCGATTCCCGCCACCACTTCCGTGCAGGTTAAATGGCCCGCAGTGGCGGGGCGCAATACACCTTGGCTACTGACCGATGGCACCGGCCGGACAGTGCTCACAGGCGTAATTCCCGCTTCCGGACAAAGTCAATTGGACGTTCGCGGTCTCGCTGCCGGGAACTATATGTTGCTTGCCCCCCGAGTTCCTGTGCGCCCGGCAAGGGTGGTCATAGCCCGCTGAGCAAGAACGGAAAATGCGGAACGGCGGGCCAAATGGCCCGCCGTTCCGCATGATTCGGCAAAGTTCTACTGTTCTGTTCCGTCGTAGCCGAAGAGGTCCTTGATGGACAATTGCTTCACGGGGCCGAGTTTTTCCAGCGCCTTCAGGTCCAGCGAGCCTTCCTTGCCGATGGCCAAGTAGGTGTAGTGCTTGCCTTTGATGTGCTGGTTGAAGAAATCCACCAGCCCGGCCATGTTGCTTTGCTGGATCTTGGGGTAGATGATCTTGTTCAGGTCCTCGTTGAGGCCGCGGCGCTGGGCGGCTTCCCAGCTCCAATAAATGGCCTCCTTGGTGGTCCGGTTGGACTCGATCTTCTTTAAGGCAGCCTCGCGGCTCCCTTCAAACATGGCCTCATCCGCAGGCATGTTGTCCAGCAGTCCGCCGATCGCGGATTCCGCCTGGGCCAGCTTGTCCGCCTGTGTGCCCACGTACGCCTGGATGTAATGCGACTGGTCCTTCTTGGCCGGAGAGGTATAGGCCGCATAGGCGGAATACGCCAACGCCTTTGCCTCGCGGATCTCCTGGAACACGATGGACGACAGCCCTGATCCAAAGTATTCGTTGAACAGCGATGCATAAGGCATCAGGTCCACATTGAACGGCACGTCCTTGGAGACCAGCATCAATTCGGTCTGCACCATGTCGTAATCCACGTAGTACACCTGGTTGGCCTCCGTGGGCAGTTCCACGTACGGCGCGGGCTGCGGCCATTCAGCCAGTTTGGCGGGCGTTGCGTGGTCCGCGTTCAGGATGGCGGCCACATCATCCACTTTCTTCCTGCCGTAATAGAAGAACCGGTGCTGGTGCGTGTTGATCCCTTTGATGAGGTTGATGAGCTCCGCAGGCGCCACGGCCCGCAATTGCTCTGCCGTAAGGATGTTCCGTACCGGGGAGCGCTGGCCGTAGCGGGCATAGCTGTACAATCCGTTGTAGAGAATGAAATTCTTGTTCTTCACGTTGTCGCTGCGCCCCTTCAGTTCATCATTCACCATCTCCGTCAATGCATCGGCATTGGGTTGAGGGTCAGCCAACATTTGCTCCATCAGCTTCAAGCCCTTCCCCATGTTTTCCTCCAAGCCCTGGAGTGACACGTACATCCTGTCCTGGCCGGCGCTCACATTGAAGCTTACGCCCAGTTTGAAGAACTCTTTCTGCACATCCTCGGCGCTCATTTTCGAGGTTCCCAGGAAGGGCAGATAGTTCACCGCCATCTTCAGTTTCGGGTCATCGTAGTTCCCCAGGTCCAGCACTTGCGTCAAGGTGAAGAGGTCGTTGCTCGTGTTGGGGATGTATGCCAAGGGAATGCCATGGTTGAGGGTGCGCCGCGTAATGGCGGTATTGAAGTCCACGAACTGCGGTTTGATCCGGGCCTCTGGGACCTTGTCCCAGCGCTTCCTCCAGGCGCTCTCCTCTCCCCTGTTGATCTTCAAGGGGGTGATCTTCGGCTTGTCCACATGGAAGACCGTGGTGTCCGTGCCAACCCGCTTGAAGACGGTGACATCGTCATGGTTGAACCGGGTCTTGGCAAAGTCTACCAGCTGTGCCTTGGTGATCTTGGCCATGCGGTCATAGTAATCCACTACGTCCTTCCAGTCCTTGCCGAGGATGAACGCATCGGTCAAGGCCGAGGCCCTGAGGTTGTTCCGCTCGTTCCAGTAGCGGATCTGCATCTGGCGTTTGTTGTTGATCACCGCAGGGATCAGCCAATCCTCAAACTGGCCTTGCTTCACCTTGTCCAGCTCAGAAAGCAGCAGGCCGCGCACCTCCTCCAGCGTTTGGCCCTGCTTGGGCGATCCGTCCATGCCGAACTCGGAGTAATCCATCTGCTCGCTGGCATAGGCACTTGCCTCCAACACCTTCTGCTGTTGCACCAGGTCAATGTCCATCAAGCCGGCTTGGCCGTTGTTCAACACGCCGGCCAGCAGGTCCAGCATGATGTAATCCCCTGACTTCACGCCTCCGAAGCGCCAGCCCATGTTCACCGAGGCCGCCATAGGCCCATAAACGCTGAGCGTATCGGACTTGGTGATGGGCGCTTCCGGCTTGAAGGTGAAGGGCGGCACCGGCTTGGATTTCCACCACCCGAAGTACTTGTCCACCATGGCAATGGTACTGTCGTAGTTGATGTCGCCCGCCATGACGATGGCCATGTTGTTCGGCACATAGTAGGTGTCGAAGTACTCATGGATCTTCACCATGCTGGGGTTTTTCAGGTCCTCGCCGCGCCCAATCGTGGTTTGCGTACCGTACGGGTGGTTCTTGTACAGCTCGCGGTTCATGGCTTCGCTCACCTTGCGGTAATCGTTGTCCTGCCCCCGGTTGAATTCCTCGAACACCGCCTCCAGTTCCGTGTGGAACAGGCGCAGTACCAGATCCTGGAAACGCTGCGACTCGATCATCATCCACTTTTCCTGGGCATTGGAGGGAATGTCGTTCACGTACACCGTTTGCTCGGTGCTGGTGTATGCGTTCGTTCCCTTGGCACCGAGCGATGCCACCATTTTGTCGTACTCGTTCGGTACCGCGTAGGTGGCCGCGATGTTGCTGATGCTGTCAATCTGCTCGTAGAGCTTGGCGCGCTTGGCATCGTCGGTGGTTTGCCTGCGCTGTTCGTACAGGTCGGAGATCTGCTTGATGTACTTGCTCTCCGTGGCCCAGTCCAGCGTGGCGATCTCGTGCGTGCCCTTGAAGAGCATGTGCTCCAAGTAGTGCGCCAGCCCGGTGGCGGTGGCGGGGTCGTACTTGCTGCCCGCCCGCACCACGATGTTGGTTTGGATGCGCGGTGCATCATCGTTCTTGGACAAATAGACCTTCAGGCCGTTGTCCAGCGTGTATATGCGCACCTGCATCGGGTCGTTGGGCACCGAGGTGTAGGTGTAGGTTTTCTGCGCGGCGGCGGACAGGGTGATCGCCACGCCAAGCAGCACGGAAGAAAATGATCGGTATTTCATCATGATCAGTTGTAAAGGTGAAAGGGGATTTGGGGTTTGGTTGATCTTTTCGGTTGGGGACGGGTGCTATTCTGATCAATGCCTGAAAAGTCCGTATGCATCCGCCTTGAAAGAGGCAGCGCTAGCCGGACGGCTGTAAAACATGTGCCCTCCGGGATAGACATGGACCTTCACGCGGTCCTTTACGCCGAAGGCAGGCATCTGGTCCACAATGAGCCTTGACCCGAAAAAGGGGCAGGCCAGGTCGTCGTAACCGTGAACGATCATCACCGCCATGTTCGGGTCATTCGCTATGGCCTTGCGCAGGTCCGACACAGGCGAGTCCCTCGGGGCCCCACGGTTCCATTCCCGGTTCACCTCATCGGACAAGGCATTGTAGTGCGCATGGATGTCCCAGCCCACCTCCCGCGTAACGAAATCCACCATGGCACTTGTGGTTGGTGCGATCAAGGCATCCAGGATCGGGTCGCCGGAACGTTGATCAGCGGAACCCGGAAAGGGATCCCACGCGGTAACGTTTGAATCATACCAGCTTCCGATCTTTTTGTCCACGCGGTGGATCTCCCGCAGGAAGGTACCTGCATCCACACGGCCGTCCAGCTTGGACACAACGGCGGTATCCAACCCGGTGAACGCACTTACATGCTGCACCAACCGCAGTCGCGCTGCCGTGTCCTTGGGCCCCTTCAGCAGGTCGGTCACAAATTCGGTCCTCGCATACTCCTCCACGCCCTGTATGGCCTGCGGAGTGAGCTTGCCTTCACGCTCCAGTTTGGCCGCCGCCATGGATGGCAGGTTGATCATCCACGGCAAGGGCGAAAGCGCGGTGCCGTCCCCCACTGCTGCAGGATCCAGGTACGGTGACACCATTACGATGCCGTTCACGCCCACGCCCATGCCGGTTTGCAATTCGTGGGCAATGCGTGGTGCGCGGTACCCTCCATAGCTCTCCCCCATCACATACTTCGGGGAGCGCATCCGCTTGTTGCGCAGCAGCCAATCATACACTATGCGGGAGAGGTAGTGGATGTCCGCCTCGGTGGACCAGAAATTCTTGCGCGACGCATCCTTGTCCACCAAGCTGCGGCTGAAACCCGTGCCCACGGGGTCGATGAACACCAGATCGGTAAGATCAAGCCAACTGTCCGGATTGTCCTTGGTGACGGGCGCGTCCGAGGGAAGATCCCCTTCGGCGCCAAACTGCAGCCGCTTTGGCCCCACAGCGCCGAAATTCAAATAGACGGAAGATGCACCTGGCCCGCCATTGAATGCGAAAGTGACGGGCCGTCCGGGGTCATCGCCCGGAACCACGTATGAGGTGAACACCACCTCCGCGATCTTCTTGCCTTTCTCATCGCGCACCGGGATGGACCCTATGGTTGCGTTGTAATTGATCGAACGCCCGCCGATCACGGCGCTCTGTTTCACGGTTTTGTCCGCAGGCAATGGCGGCAGGTCCGTGCTGTCCGCCATCTTTTCCTGTTGGGTCCCCGCCACCGGGGCGGCGTCTTTCTTCTGCCCCATGGCATGGGCGAGCAAGAACAAGGCAGGCATGAAAAGCGTGCACCGGCTTATACCCATGGTGGAAAGTATTGCGTTAAAAGTAGGCACTGGCAAAACACGGGGGCATGTTCAACCCTGCCCGTTTTGGTTCCGGGTGATCATTTGGCCCAATTTGCGCAACGGCTTGCGCAGCACGATGAGCGGCGATACGCGTTCCCCGTTCATCTTCCATGCCTTGTACACTTCCACGTTTGCCCGCCAAATGTGCCCCAGCGAGCGGTTGCTTACCCCGCCCAGCCGGAAACGCACCAGCACTTTCGGCACGTAGCGCGCCTTCAACCTATGCTTGTACAGGAAGCGGAACATCAGCTCATAGTCCGCGCTCACCTTGAGGGCCGTATTGAACAGGCCGAAGCGTTCGTATGCGTTGCGCCGGATGTAGGTGCCCAAGTGCGGCGGCATCCAGCCTTTGCGGAAATTTTCCCGGTCGTAGGCACCGCCTTTCCAAAATCGTTTCACCATGGTGATGTCGCCGGGGTCCACCATCAGCGCATCGCCGTAGATCACGTCCGCATCGTGTTCCGAAAATGCCCGGGCCATGTACGACACCGTGTTGCGCGTGGCCAGCATGTCGCCGGCATTGACAAAAGCCACCACTTCGCCGGTGGCCAAGCGCACGCCTTTGTTCATGGCATCATACACGCCTTCATCCCCTTCGCTGGTGAATTGCGCGATGCATTCCCGGTACCGCATCACACGGTCCTGCGTACCGTCGGTACTTCCACCGTCGATCACAATGTGCTCAATGTCCGCGTGGTCCTGCACCATCACGCTGCGGATGGTCTCATCGATCTCCCCCGCCGCATTGTAGCATACCGTGATCACCGAGACCTTCATGCCGGTTCTGCGGGGCCTTGCAATGGTTCTTCCGCCACGGGGGCAGGCCCGGCATCCTTCATCACGCGTTCACGCACGGCCACCGCCGGGTTGCCCCGGTAAATGGTGTAGGCCTCGAGGTTTTTACCGGTGACGCTTCCGGCAGATAGCAGGGCGTGGCTCTTGAGCGTGACGCCGCCCAGCACCAACGCACCCGCCCCCACCCAGCTTCCCTCCTCCAGAACTACAGGACCCGAAAGCGTGGGATAATCCGGACGCTTGTAATCGTGGCTGCCCAGGATGAGCATCGCGCCCTGACTGATCACCGCGTTGTCCTTGATGGTAAGCTGGTCGATGTTGTCCAACCACGCCCGTTGGCCGATCCACACATGGTTGCCGATGGCGAGTTTCCACGGGAACTTGATGTTGACGCCCGGATGGATCACCACGCCACGGCCCACCTTGGCCCCGAACAGCCGCAGCAGCACCGGCTTGGGCGAGCGGAACGGGAACAATGGGTTGATGAAGAACACGGCATTGGTGAAATACCACAGCGTGCGCTTGATGAACCCGGCGCCCAAGGGGAAATCCGCGTTGTTGAAACGGCTGAGGTCGGCGTGGGGGCGTGATGGGTTCATGGCAGGAACAATTGTATACTTGCCTCAATAGGACCGGAATCGGCCAAAGATCGCATCCCGCGCCCGAAAGCTCCCTGCGACCACCGGTCATATTCCTCCTGGTCCATCCCACAAAGGCGCTCCACCGCTTCCGTGAAGCCCTCCAACCGGTCCAACGGCAGGTCCCAGCCCGCGCGTTCCTGTTCCAAGCCGCGCCACGGCG
>JAFDZY010000074.1 GCA_018266685.1 Bacteroidota bacterium | reverse complement strand
GTGAACCTCAATTTCTCCGCAGCATGAAGGAGCGCTCACAACAAGCCCAGGCGCACACCGATCGGCTCTTCATCCAAGAGATCATGAACGACCTGGTACGCAAAGGACAGGACAACGGAAAGGCATGGGACCTCCTCCGCGATTGGTCAGCAGAATTGCGTGAGCGTTCGGGCTTGAAAGGACGCACACGGAGAACCTTTCACAAAGAAATCGGAAAGCAAAACTGGTAGCACATGGACCCAAAAAAATGCACTGTAGGTATGCCAGTCACATACTGGCCAATCCGCGAGGATGATGGCACCTTCCATGGCGAGCCATTCCACACCACCATTCGGTATTCGGCCTTTCAGACTTACGATCGGTTCGTCTGTCACGTCCATGGTAAAGCCGGGTGGGTAGCATGCAGCCACTTGGAAGAGCGCACCCCGTCCACCCAAACCCAAACCCCAACCCTACAATGACCACCACAGAGAAATTCGAGAGCTGGGCCAAAGTCGAGCTCTTCGGCCACAGCGTTATCATCGGCAAGGTCAGCGAAGCCGCCATTGGCGGCTGTAACTTCCTGCGCGTTGATGTGCCAGCGCAAGGGGAGGCGCAAGCCTTCACCAAGTTCTATGGCAATGGTGCTGTGTACGCCATGACCCCGGTGAGTGAGGAGGTGGCTTTGCGCTTGCTGAACAACTACCGCGCTACCCCCATCAATACCTACGAGCTGAGGGCTTTGCCCATGAAGGCAGATGCTGACGTGGATGAGGAAGACTTAATGGAACAATACTGAACGCATCCATGGGCCTCACCTGCTTCTTCCTCGGCCACCGCTGGCAAAGCCAACGCTGCACCCGCTGCGATGCCTGGCGCACACCTGCTGTGGCGAAGAAGCAAGCGGTAGTTGTACACCAGCTCAAGGTGTGGCCGCAGTACCTGGATGCCATCTTACTGCATGGCAAGCGCTTCGAGGTGCGCCGGACGGACCGCCCCTTTGCGGTGGGCGATAAGCTACTGCTGCGGGGCTGGGACCCCATGGAGCAAGCCTACACCGGCCATAGCTGCACCTGCACCATCACCTACATCCTCCCGGGTGACCAATTCGGCATTGAAAAGGGCTATGCCGTGCTCGGCTTCAAGCTCCACACCTTTTCCCACCACCCAACCATTACCCCTGATGTACTACCCAACCATTTCTGAAGTGCAACAAGCCAGCCGGGAGCAATTGGCGTGGTGGCACCGGTATCTGCCTTCACCTGGCTTCCATGCCGCAGGCACGGATGCGTACGATGAAGTGGTGGAGCGGGAGGCGGCCGTGTTGGCCGAGATCTGCAGCCGTTTCGAGGAATTGGGCGGCTGGACCCCTGAACTGAGCAAAGCCATTGGCCATGACTGAGGAAGAGGTAAAGGAACTGCTGCGGCATCCGGCGTTCAACAGGGCGGTGGACCGCCGCATCCTGGAGATCGTCCGCAAGGCGGATAGGGTGGTGGACCACGAACGCGGGTACATGCCGCGTCCGCGCCTGGAAGGTGCGGGCGTGGTGCCCCATGCCGATGCCGCCAAGCGGGCGGGCATCGCCGTAGGCACGCTCATCAACTTCATCGCCGATGGCCATGTGCTGGGGGATGCGAAAAGCGTTCACGAACCCGATCTGGCCGACTACCTCGCCCGGCGCAAGGACCGCAAGAAATGAAAACGAACCGGCAACAACGTGCGGCCTGCAGGGCCATTGTGAAGGAAGTGCTCTACTGGCGGCACCACATCGACAGCCGCGCCGACAAAGCCTACCTCACCATGGCCATTGATGAACTGGTGCTCAACGACCGGTTGAGCAAACGCCTCAAACTGGGCTTGCACCTCCTGCTGGACGCCATCCTTGAAATCCCCGAACAACAATGAAAAAGCCCGAACCATTCCTCCATTGGGTCACGCGCACCCAGCCCATCCGCATCGTGTTCATCCACATAGTGATCGGACTGCTCATCTGGTCGCTCATCACCGACCGCCCCGAAAGCCCCTGGGACATTGTGGCCTGGGTCGTCACGGTCATGCCGCTTGCCGGGTATTGGATAGGCAACTACTGGTATTGGAGCGCGAAACTTGATAAGGGGGCCAAATGCTGAACATCATCGCCATGTTCGGGGCCATTGCAGCAGCCATTTGGCAATCCCGCCTTATCCAGGCCAACAAGCCCATCCACCACGGGCGTTGGCTGACGGCTTATGTTGTCATCGGCTACGGGTCGGCTTGCCTGATTTATGGCCCATGGTGGGGTCTATTGGCCTTGGTGGGCATGGCCGGCATGTTCAGTATGTGGTTCAGATTGGTGCTGAACATCGAGCGCCGGCTACCGATTAGCTACATGGGTCCGGAACCGGGTATAAAGTCAGCCAGCCGCAGCAAGTACGACCTGTTCTTCTGGCACGTAGGGGCTAAACTGCACTGGCCGCCCGTGTTGGTGGCCATAGGCGTGGAAGCGACTGCCGCAATTGGTATCCCCACCATCATGTTGTTCGTGTATCCATGACCTACTTCGCAAGCAATATCACGCTGTTGCGCAAGAACCGCAAGCTCACCCAGGCGCACGTGGCCGAACTCTACGGCTTCAAACGCAGCCGTTTGAACGGATGGGAGCATGGCGCGGGCACCCCGGACTACGACACCCTGGAGCTGCTGGCCGGCTTCTTCCACATCAGTATAGACCGCCTGTTGCGGCAAGACCTGCGATGCCTTAGCCAGTTCCACCTCGGCCAACTCCTGCGCGGACATGACCCGCTCACCTACATCGACGGCAAACTGGACCCCGTGAAATGAACCGCACCAACGAACAGAACAGCCGCCTGCACGGCCTCTTGGGCATGCTGCACATTGAACCCGACCAAAAGGCATGGTTGGTGGAGGAGTTCACCGATGGCCGCAGCAGCAGCACCAAGGACATGAGCGCCACGGAGTGCCAGGCCCTCATTGACCACCTCGCAAAGGTGGCCATTGATACCAATGCCGACCGCGCCCACGTGATGCGCCGCAAAGCCTTCGCCATTGCGCACGAATTGGGCTGGGAAACCGCCGATGGAAAGGTGGACCGCGCCCGCTTCGACGGCTGGATGCTCAAGTACAGCTACCTGCACAAGGGCATCAACCAGTACAGCCACAACGAGCTGCCCAAGCTGCTTACCCAACTGGAACAGCTGCCCCGCCGATGAACACCGTGCGCATCACCATGAGCGGGCAGGAGCTGGACGAGGTGCTCCACTTCCTGCACAACTATACCGCGGGCCGCACACCGGCCCACATCCGCTCCGCCATCGGCCAGTCTCCGTTCGGCAAGATGGTGGCCCAGCTCATACCCACGCTTTGCGCCCGCCTGAGCATCCGCTTGGCCACCGCCCGCCTCACCCTGAAGGAGAACTACCGCATGCACCTGCCCGCCGAACTGGCCCTCGGCCTGGTGCTCGCATGGCTGGAGCAAGGCGGCGACCGGTGGCCGGCCGCCCGTATGTTCATCGGCAACCTCCACCGTGCCTTGGCATGAAGGTGTATAACGTCACCCATCCGGCGTATCCAAAGGCCGTCATGCGTGTGTCCGTGGATGCGCAAGGCCGGGTGGACAAGCTCTACATGGCCGGTGCCGCGTTCGTAGCCACCGGCACCGCAGCTTTGGCCTCCATGGAAAGGAGCATTGACCTGCCTGCCGATGTCTACCTGCGCTCCCTCCAGCTGCAGGGCTGTTCGGTAAAGGAAGACACGGCCAAACTGCCCACCAATGAAAAGGTGGCCCTGTGGTGCCGCCTGTGGAAGGAGTACAAAGGCGAAAAGTGGGTGATCAGCGGGCCGGACGCCAAGCGCCTTGGCGAGGTACAGGCCGATGAAAATCTGCTGCGCTGGTACCTCTGCGACAAGGACATGCCGGACACGCCGCAAACATGGCTTTGGAAGGGGAAGCAGAGCATCGGCAACCTGTTCCACTATTTCAACCAGGTGAAGGTGGCCATGGCGGCGCCGCCGCCAAGCAAGCACCCGGACCATTGGAGCCGCGAGCACTTCAACAAGCTGTCCCCGCAGGACGTAGGGGACTACTACCGCCACCTGCGCGAGCTGGGCTTAGTGCCCAAAAAGCACCCGGACGGCACCATCCTGGACTATGTGAAACCAACGGCATGAGCAAAAAGCACAACCACCCGCACCGCAGCCACCAACGCCGCAAGGACAGGGACATGTATCACGACTTCACGGCGCTGAGCCGCCGTAAGATGGGCGGGGTGCGCATGCTCACCACCGAGGCCATCATGCAGCAGCTGGTGAAGGACTATTACTTAGATGAAGTCACCATCATGCGCCGCCTGAAGCGCTATGCCGTTACCAAGGACAGCGACCCGGAACAGCTCAAAATGGAGCTGCCCGAACAGCCTTAGACCTCCGCCCGACCGCCCCCTTAAACCCGCCCGTGGCCCCGGCCGCATGGCGGGTTATTTCGGCCCAAGCAGCTCCGGTAGGATCCCAATAGTGTGTCCCCCTAATTGTCCCCCTAATTGTCCCCCTAATTCTGTTTTTGTCGTTTTGTCAGCAGGGAGGTGCAGGGCGGGTTTTGGTGGGGCGTTTCGTTCTGCCCGTCGCGCCCCCGTAGGCGGCCATCCATCCGCCACCGGTGGTAGTCCACGCCCGTTTTTGGCGGTCTACCACCCCTCAAATGGTCCCCAAATCGTAGTAAACTGTCCCAATGGATCTGTAACGGCGTTTTTCCGTTTTGCTCTCTATCCTTAGAGCATCAACGGTTTTGGGCCGTTTTGCCGTTTTGTGGGAATTGTCCCAATGGAAAGGCCCCCCTCAAATTATACCGTTGTCACCAGCAATAGGGTCCCACTTCGGCTTCGCACGGTTCCGGGCAATTGCTTGTACACACGGCATGAAACCGCTGCAAACATTCGGATCGTCCTTTGGACTGTTCCGAATGTCGCATTGGCATTACTTGGGCAATAGCACCAGGTCTTGCCGCAGCAAGGCCAGGCCGTTGGGCGCCGGGGGCATGGCACGGTGCAG
>JAFDZY010000073.1 GCA_018266685.1 Bacteroidota bacterium | reverse complement strand
GCCTCCAACTCGCCGTTTTCAATGCGGCGCACAATGGATTCCACCACCTTGTCATCGCCTTCGGGATCATACTCCCCCTTCAGGTCCTGGCCGAACAACTTGGCAAGGCCTTGCCACATCCACGCTTGGAAGGAGCCGCGCAATTGCTTCACCAGTTCATAGCTGGTGTGGCCGGTTTCCCGGTCGATCAGCTTCACCAAGATCCGGCCTTGGGTCATGGTCATTTCCTTCAGGTCGCCCTCAAACTCCGCCCGCAGCTCCGTTTCAGCCAATTTCATGTATAGCTCCTTGTCCCGCTGGTTGCTGATGCCCGCCAGATCATGGTCGTATTCATCCAGCAACTTGGACGTGATCACCGCATACGGGTAAACCTTCTGCACATAGCGTGTAAGGCGGTCGGCACGCATGGCATGGCGGCGCACCTGTGCGGTCATCACTGCACTGACCTCCACTGATCTCAGCATGTACACCGGCATGGTGTCCGTGCCCTCAACCACTACAGGAACTAGCGCTGAACCATGTTGTGCCCACGCCGGCAACGCCAACAGGCATCCAATCACCAAGTGTCCAAACAACCGTTTCATCCCTCTGGAACCACGAAGGTACCCATGGAACGATAATCCAGGCAAGTGGTTTTTCCGTTCGACCAAGCGCAAAAACCAGCCTACCGGCGCTTCATCCACCACGGTGAAGGTTGGTGGTCCCCCGCGTTTTCGGCTTGCGGGACATGGTTCAGTTCCGCCTCAAAATGGGCTGCAACCAACGCTGCGGCTGCCTGTTCCGCGGCATCCCCTCCTTCCAGCACTTCCGGGCGGAAATGGTCCCGCACAAACAGTGTGTCATACTTGCCGGAACGGAACGCCGGGTGGCCCATTACAAAGCGGCAGAACGGCAGGGTGGTCTCCACCCCGCTGATGGCATAGTCATCGATGGCGCGTTCCATCCGTGCAATGGCCTCGGCGCGATCGGCACCGTGCACGATCAGCTTGGCGATCATCGGGTCGTAATGGATGGGGATGGCCATGCCTTCCTCAAAACCATCATCCACGCGCACGCCAGGGCCTTGCGGCGGCCGGTAAGTGGTGAGCGTACCGATGTCCGGCAGGAAGCTGTTGGACGGGTCCTCGGCATAGACGCGCACCTCAATGGCATGGCCGTTGATCTTCAGGTCTTCCTGCTTGAAGGAAAGCTTTTCCCCTTGCGCCACCTTGATCTGTTCCTTCACCAGGTCCAGCCCGCTGATCATCTCGGTTACAGGGTGTTCCACCTGCAGGCGCGTGTTCATCTCCATGAAGTAGAACTCGCCGCTGGAATCCAGCAGGAACTCCACGGTGCCCGCGCCAGTGTAATTCACGCTCTTGGCCACATTCACCGCAGCCTTGCCCATGCGTTCGCGCAATTCGGGCGTGAGCACCGCACTGGGCGCCTCTTCCACCACCTTCTGGTAGCGGCGCTGGATGCTGCACTCCCGCTCGAACACGTAAACCGTGTTTCCGTGCATGTCGGCCAGCACCTGCACCTCGATGTGGCGCGGACCGGTAACGAATTTCTCAATGAACACGCTGCCGTCGCCAAAGGCATTCTCCGCCTCGCTCATGGCGCGTTCCAGCCCTTCGCGCAGGTCCGCTTCGCGCTCCACGATGCGCATGCCCTTGCCCCCACCGCCCGCTGCGGCCTTGATCAAAATGGGGAAGGTGATCGTTTTGGCCACGCGCAAAGCTTCGTCAAGCCCGCCCACCGCTCCTTCGGTGCCGGGCACCAGCGGCACCCCGTGCTTTTTCACCGCCTCCTTGGCGGCAAGCTTGTCGCCCATGATGTGCATGGCCTCCGGTGATGGTCCGATAAAGGTGATGCCTGCTTTCTCCAGCGCCTTGGCAAAGTCGCCGTTCTCGCTCAGGAACCCATAGCCCGGATGCACGGCGTCCACCTTCAGGTCCTTGCACACCTGCACGATCTTGTCCACCACCAGGTAGCTCTCCTTGCTGGGCGGCGGCCCGATGCACACGGCCTCATCCGCCGCGCGTACGAACGGGGCATTGCGGTCGGCTTCGGAGAACACGGCCACCGTGGCAATGCCCATTTCCTTGGCGGAACGCATGATGCGCAGGGCGATCTCGCCCCTGTTGGCGACCAGGATTTTCTTAAAGGAACGCTTCTTCATGGGCTGCTCACATTGTTCAGGGGGCGAAGATGCAAAGCAAGGCGGAGAATGGGGTTTCGCCTGTACATTGGCGAAGTGATGCACGCCTTGTGATGGAGCACCTCCCCGACCTTATCGCCGACCTCGGCCTCATTCTATCGGTGGCGGCCGCCACCACGCTGATCAGCAAAAAACTGAAACAGCCGCTGGTGCTGGGCTACATCGTGGCAGGCATGCTGGTGGGCCCGCATGTCACCCTGCTGCCCACCGTGCTGGATGAGGAGAGCATCAACATCTGGTCCCAGCTCGGCGTGGTCTTTCTGCTGTTTGCCCTGGGCCTGGAATTCAGCTTCAAGAAAGTGGTGAAGGTGGGCGGCACCTCGGGGATCACCGCGCTCACCACCGTGACCTTTATGTTGCTGGTGGGCTACTTCACCGGTCAGGCCCTTGGCTGGACCACCATGGACAGTCTTTTCCTGGGCGGATTGATCTCCATGTCCAGCACCACCATCATTGCCCGTGCGCTGGACGAGCTCGGCCTGAAGACACAGACCTTCGCCTCGGTGGTGGTGGGCGTGCTGGTGATCGAGGACATCGTGGCCGTGCTGCTCCTGGTGCTGTTGAGCAGCTTGGCCGTAAGCAACCACTTCTCCGGCGGGGCCATGCTCTGGGAGCTTGGCAAGCTGGGCTTCTTCCTCATCCTGTGGTTCGCAGCCGGAGTGTTTCTGATCCCCTCCCTGCTGGCGCGCACACGCAAGCTGATGAACGATGAAACACTGCTGATCGTGGCGGTGGCCCTCTGCCTTACCATGGTGGTACTGGCCGTAAACGCGGGGTTCAGCGCAGCCCTGGGCGCCTTCATCATGGGTGCCTTGCTTGCGGAAACCGTGCAGGCCGAGCGCATTGAACACTTGGTGACCCCGGTGAAGGACCTCTTCGGCGCGATCTTCTTCATTTCCGTGGGCATGCTGCTGGACCCCGCCATGCTGGTGCAGCATTGGGCCTCGGTGCTGCTGCTCTCCGCCGTGGTGGTCATCGGCCAGCCTCTAAGCTCCTTCGCCGGGGCCTTGATGGCCGGCTTGCCCTTGAAACGCGCGGTGCGCGTGGCCATGAGCTTGTCGCAGATCGGTGAGTTTTCCTTCATCATCGCCACGCTCGGCCTTACGCTGGAGGTCACCAGCGGTTTCCTGTACCCCATCGCCGTGGCGGTTTCCGCCGTTACCACCTTCACCACGCCGTACATGATCAAGGCCGCCGGCCCCTTCGCGGACTGGCTGGAACAGCGGTTGCCCCCGCGCTGGAAGGCGGCCCTGGAACGCTACGGGCACCAAGCCGACCAGGTAAAAGAGACCAGTGCCTGGCACAAGTTGCTGAGGTCATACATCATCAACTTGGCCGTTTTCATGGTGCTCTGCCTGTCCATTGTGTTCGGCCTGGGCCCGGTACTTACCGCGCTGCTCAACCCGGGCTTCATGGGCATTTCGGGCCATTCATTGGCCGGCATGGCCACCTTTCTGCTGGTGCTTCCCTTCATCTGGGCCATGTCCTTGCGCCGCATTGGCCGCAATGCCTACCGGCAGCTCTGGGTGGGCAAGCGCCAATTGCGCGGCCCGCTGGTGGTAATGGAACTGGTACGGGTGGCGGCCGCCGTAGTGGTACTGGCACTGTTGGTCAGCGTGTTCTTCAGCACCGGCTGGGCCTTTGCGGCGCTGCTCGTGCTGATGATCGTGGCCGTGGTGGTGTTCCGGCAGCGCCTGCACCACTTCTACCTGCGCATGGAAGACCGTTTCTTCCGCAACTTGAACCAGCGGGAACTGAGCATGCGCCGCAACGACCTGGCCCCTTGGGACATGCACCTGTCTCAGATCCGCGTGAAAATAAACTCCGGGGTCATTGGCCATAGCCTTCAGGAGCTCGCCCTCCGCGAGCAGTACGGCGTGAACATTGCCATGATCGAACGGTCCAGCGGACACACCATCACGGCCCCGGGCCGAAATGACCGGCTTTTCCCGGGCGACAACCTGCTGGTGATCGGCACCGACAGCCAAATGGCCCAACTGCAAAAAGCGCTGGAAGTTCCCCGTGCCCTGGCGCCCAACCTTGCCAAGGAGGACATCCGCATGAAGCGGTTCCGGATCACCCCGCAGTCGCCCTTGGTGGGCCTGCGCATCCACGACAGCGGACTGCGTGACCAAGCCCACGCCATGGTGGCCGGCATCGAGCGGGACGGTGCGCGCATCATGAACCCCGAGGGCCGCATGCAGCTGCAGGCCAATGATGTGGTCTGGCTCGTGGGCAACGGTGAAACGATCCGCTCCTTCATGGAACAGCGGGCAGCCATCCGGGAATGAGGCCCTGGATCTGGCCCGGTCTTTGGCAGTATCAGGCGATGCGCGTCCCATCCACCCTGTTCGCATGGGCCTTGGCCGGGTTCACCTTTGCCCAAGGCACGGAAAAAACCGTGCACACCGACACTGGTACCGTGGTGCTGCACTATTTCATCACAGGCCAGTTGAGCACCAAGGCTTGGACGGACGCGGATGAACGCTGGGGCCATAGCTGGGCCTACGACCGCCGGGGCAAAGTGATCTTCGACCGGCAAACCCGCAGGATCGGCGGCCATGCCAGCGTGGATTACCGCTACCACCCCAACGGCGGCATCAGCCGGGCGGAAGTGAGCGATGCGCCCGATGGCGGCATCCAGTGGTTCAGAAGCACCACCACGTTCGACACCGCCGGTGTGCAAACAGGCTACAGCGAGGACGGCTGGGACAATGACGGGCCCATCCTCCGCCCGCGCGTATCGCCGCCCCCAACACCTGCGCAACCAGCCTACAAGCAGGAGGAGGTCCGCGAACAGCGCCTGTTCACCAACGAATACTTCGTGGTGGCACGGAAGAACTGCCGGGTGCAGCTGCGGCCCAAGCAGACCAGCCCCGCTGCCAAGAACTTAGATGCCACGCTGCTGAAGGGCGACACCCTGCGGGGCGGTACCTACAGCCTGGGCGAGCGCTTCGACCCGCCGCTGGAACAGGTGGCCGTAACCGCCACCAACCGGCGCGGCAAGCCGAAATACCAAGTGGTGCGCGTGGACAGCGTGCAGGTGAATGCCGAGCACCGGCGGTGGTATTTGATCGTGGGGCGCTAGTACCTCCGGCAGGGCTATCGCCTCTTAATACTGCGCTTAGCGGCGCATATCCAACACTTGGACGAACCACGGACCTGCCGGCCGGCAGGCGGGTCCACACGGATGGACACGGATCGCGAACCTCTCCGGGTATCGGACACAAAGTCGTGCCCCACTTCCTAAATCGCGCATTTATCCGTGTTCATCTGCGTCCATCCGTGGTTGAAAAATCTGGAAAGTCGCGACCGCTGGGGGCGCAAGAGGCGATAGCCCTGGTACCTCCGGGGGTAGTCCGGCCAGCGGGCGTATCTTGTCCTTTCACCATGGACGAAAAACCCGGCAAAACCACCGTTCGCCTGGAACACTTGGTGCATGCTACCGAGCACTGCATTGCCATCGCGTTCCCCTACAATACGGAGCTGATCGCCGCAGCTAAAAAGGCCGGAGCGCGATGGAGCAGCACCCACAAGCGCTGGTACACGCCCAACACGCCCCAGCACCTGCGCACCATCTTCCAGGCGTTCAAGGGCCTCGCTTGGGTGGACACTACCGCGTTGTTCAACAAGCCCACACCCGGGTCCACTGCTACGGAGAAAGCACCTGCGCAGCAAGCAAAGCCCGCGCAAGCCGCACCGAACCCCGAACAGCAGGAAGCCTTGGCGGCCATGCAGCGCAAGCTGGAGATCGCCCGCTACAGCCCGCGCACCATCGATGCGTACCTGAATGCCACCAAGCACTTCTTCCTGCACTTCCCTGCTAAGCACCCGGGCGACATCCGTACGGAGGATATTGAGGCGTACCAGCACCACATGGCCACCGTACGGAAGGTGAGCAACAGCCACCTGAACCAGGTGGTGAACGCGGTGCGCTATTACTATATGAACGTGGTGGGCGATGCCAAGCGGGTCACCTTTATTGAGCGACCGCGCCAAGAGCGAAAGCTGCCCACCGTACTGAGCGAAACCGAGGTGGCCGCCCTCCTGCGCGCGGTGAACAACCTGAAGCACCGTTGCATCCTGATGCTGATCTATTCCGCCGGTTTAAGGCTCAGCGAACTGATCAACCTGGAACTAAGAGACCTTATAACCGACCGGCAACAGCTGCTTGTGCGTGGAGGCAAAGGCAACAAGGACCGCATCACCTTGCTGAGCTCCAAGGCCTTGGACACCGTTCAGGCCTACCTCGCGGAGTACAAACCAGTGAGGCACCTGTTTGAAGGCCCGAACGGCTCAGCCTACTCCCCTCGCAGCGTACAGGCCATCTTCCACCGGGCCAAGGAAAAGGCCGGCATTGTAAAACCCGCCACCGTGCATACATTACGCCACAGTTTTGCCACCCACCTTCTGGAGAAGGGAACCGACCTTCGTTATATCCAAGCACTGTTGGGACACAGCTCGAGCAAAACCACCGAGATCTATACCCACGTAAGCACCAAAGCCCTTGGCAAAATCCGCAGCCCGTTGGATGACTTGGACCTGTAATAGCTCATTGCGTCTTTCGTCCCGCTGGGGTTATGTTGTCGCAATAGGCAGCTTATCCAAGTCCGGAAATTCACGCAATGCGGGAACAGGTAGTTGTACGCAATTTTAAAAAGAAACTGAATTGAAAATGAATTTACCACAAGATATTATTTCATCCATGAAAGAACAGATGAATATGCCTGAAGGCAGT
>JAFDZY010000072.1 GCA_018266685.1 Bacteroidota bacterium | reverse complement strand
GACGCCATCCCTTGGCCGAGTCTCCGGTGCAAATGTCGGCACTTGGTCCCGACCCAGGCAAAAGCGCCCGCACCCTCGACGCGCAGCTTCAGCAGGCGGTATGTTTGCGGCAGGCGGTGTTGAAGCGGGTGTTTGAGGGGAGGTTGGAGTAGCGCAAAGTCTAAGACCAATGAACATTCCAATCCCATTTATTGTACGTGCCCGAAAGGACTCTCCACCTTCGGGGACAAAGAACCTGGCAGTGCTTTCCACCGATCGCTGGGATGATTGGAGCCAATTCGAGACACAGTATGACCTGACCATCTATGATGCGGGCGGAGATCGCCGGAATATCGGTCAGGTCAAAATCGGATGGAAGGGCCTTGTAGGAAAAGCAAGGCCCGGCACGAAAGAGGAGATGGAGGCATTCCCGGATAGCCATCGCTATCCCCCAGTACCGAAGGAGTTTATTGCACTTGACGACAAGTTCTTTTCGCTCGGCCAATCAGACGAGTACTACAAGCAGCTAAATGAGCTGGGCGCGAAGGTGCGTGATAGCATTCTTCGACAATTGCGCGACATAGCATTCGACTCGGAGATATTGGATGCAGTGAGGCACGAGGATGTGCTTAAGGTGTCACTTATGAGGGGTTTTTCGTTTGTCACAGTAGAAGGGCAGTTCAAGAGAATGGCACGCGGTGGGGCCCAGAGGACGCCTTATCACTTCACTTATGCCCCACCGAAGCGACTTGGCGAAGGCGCGCCGCCCTATCAGCTTGAATTCTCTGTGGTGCCGGAGAAGGAACCGCCATCGAATGTTCATGTGCTCATTGGCCGCAACGGAGTGGGTAAAACGCATTTGTTGGCACTAATGACCAAGGCTCTGGTCGCTCCAGACAAGACCGCTCAGCAATCTGGGGCATTCACCTGGAAGAACGATGGGGGAGGATCAAGAGGCTTTGCAAGTGTTGTGGCAGTTGCGTTCAGCGCGTTCGACAATCATGAACTGCTTTCCGAAGAGGAGGCCAAACGGGGAACAATTAGGTACACGTACATCGGCTTACGCGATCGGGCGAAGGATGATCAGCGCGCTACCAAGCCCAAGAGTGTTGATGCGCTGGTTGAGGAGCTCGTTAACAGCATGGCACTGGTTCGTGAGCAACCGAGGCTACGGCGATGGCTGGAAGCTATGTCCGTGCTGAAAAGTGACCCTATCTTCAACTCACTTGAAATTGACACCCTTCTTGGGGACGGAAAGGGTTCGTTCAATCGTAGCAGGGTCAAGGCGCTATTCAAGGAACTCAGTTCTGGGCACAAGATCGTCCTGCTTACTGTGACACGTCTCGTGGAGACCATTGAAGAGAAGTCCCTTGTATTGCTTGATGAGCCGGAATCACACCTTCATCCACCGTTGCTGGCGGCCTTTGTACGCGCATTGTCAGATCTGCTAGCCGACCGGAACGGCGTTGCCATCATCGCGACCCACTCGCCGGTTATCCTTCAGGAGGTGCCCAAACAGTGCGTTTGGAAGATCAATCGATTCGGTAAGGAACAAAGCGTGGAGCGACCGGTGGTCGAGACATTCGGTGAGAACATCGGTGTTCTGACGCGAGAGGTGTTCCAGTTGGAATTGGCCCAATCTGGCTACCAAAAGGTCCTCGAACAAGCTGTTAGGAACAACCCCTCGTATGAACAAGCAGTATTTCACTTCGGTGATCAGTTGGGCATGGAGGCCAGGTCAATATTGCGTGCGCTGTACGCGGTGAAGGCATCGGATTATCAAGGCCTAGCATGAAGAAGCTCCCGAAGCCTACGGACCCTGCCGGTAAGCCTTACGATGCTAAAGGGGTGTTTGAACTGTGTGTGAGCGATATGAGCAATGCTGAGCTCAAAAAGAAGTACGTGGCTGCTACCGAGGATATTGTATTAGCAGCAAAGCACTATGACGAGGCTGCCGAGAAGTCCGAATTACACTCTATCCCGCTGGGGCAGTTGGCAGGCGTGCTGACCAAGGAGGAGTTGATCTCCGTCTACACCTATCGCATGGTGAGACAAGAAAGACCGGGGCGCACCGTCTATGATGCGTTACTTGCCCGTGTCCCAAACCAGAGATGTCCGCTCTGTGGAGTTGGTGGCATTTCCTCTCTGGACCATCATCTGCCGAAGGCAGGGTTCCCAACACTATCGGTGGTCCCAAACAATCTTGTACCTGCCTGCGGTGATTGTCAAGATGCGAAGAGATCCTATTACCCCAAGAATACCGAGCAGCATACACTGCACCCGTATTTTGACGACTTTGATTCGGTCAAATGGCTGAAAGCAGGAATCAACCAATCCGCACCACCCTCTTTCGAGTTCTTCGTGGATCCCGCCGCTCCGGTAAGCCCCGTGACGTTGTCGCGATTCGACACACATTTGCGCGTATTCAAGTTGTTGAAGTTGTATGCGTCCAACGCAGGCAGCGAGTTGACGGGCGTTCAAGGCCAACTCCATCGGCTACTTGTGAACGGTGGAGCAGAGGCCGTCCGTGACCATTGCTTGGAGGTGGCAGATAGCTGGGCGCAGGTGTCGCTTAACTCATGGAAGTCTGCCATGTATACCGCGGCCGCAGCAAACGACTGGTTCTGTCAAGGAGGATTTTTGGAGGGGAACGATTAAACAAAGGCTACCATTTGAAGCTGGAATCGAACAGCTTCCCCCCTTATCTAGCGCAACCGTCCACACTCGTACCTCCTTACCTAATTGAACGCTCCGCCTCTTAGCACCGTACCCCCATGACCTCCACCGTCATCGTCAACAAAGCCCGGAGCTTCTGCCACACCCTGCGCGATGACGGCGTGGGCTACGGCGACTAACTGGAGCAGCTCACTTTCCTGCTTCGAACGTTCTTGGTG
>JAFDZY010000071.1 GCA_018266685.1 Bacteroidota bacterium | reverse complement strand
TCGCAGGCTTTCTGCATGGCGTTGGCGCGTGCCGCAACTAGCTTTAATCCATCGCTGAACTCCATGGCACCCGCTGCCACCAGCGCACTGAACTCGCCCAAGGAGTGGCCTGCCACCATGTCTGGTTGGAAGGCATCGCCCAAGGTCTTCGCCTTAATCACACTGTGCAGAAAAATGGCGGGTTGGGTCACCTTGGTTTGCTTCAGGTCTTCCTCACTACCGGTAAACATCACGTCGGTGATGTTGAAGCCGAGGACGTTGTTGGCATGCTCGAAAAAGACGCGGGCGTTGCTGTCGTTTTCATACAGGTCCTTCCCCATGCCGGGGAACTGGCTGCCTTGGCCGGGGAATACATAAGCGTTCATGGTGCGGGTATTGCGGCTGTGAAAATAGCGGTGTGCGGGCAATCCGCCTATGTTGCATGTTTGGTTCGGGCCTTCGGCTCCGCTCAGGCCCAATCATCATTTCAATTATCGTAATCGATAACATTGGCCTGAGCGGAGCCGAAGGCCCATTCAATTGTGCAAGTGCGCAACCGCAAATATCTTGTAGGTCAACAACTACCTTGTAGAAGTCCGTCTCCAAAAGCGAAGGGTGGAAAGGCCACTGCGGCCCATCCACCCTTCATATGGGTCGGATCAATCATACCGTTGTGACATACAATAGGGTTGGATTTCGGCTTAGCACCGTTCCGTCCTTTTGTTTGCCCGAACGGCATGTGCCACTGTAGCCTTTCCGGGTGCCCGTTCGGTCATCCGGAAAGGCACATTGGCATCACTTCCTGTTGCCGAACAGGCGCAGCAGGGCAAGGAAGAGGTTGAGGAAATCCAGGTAGAGGCTCAACGCACCCATCAAGGCCATTTTCTGGGCCATTTCGGTGCCACTGACCACGGTGCCGCCCAAGTTCTTCAGGCGCTGCATGTCGTAGGCGGTGAGGCCGGTGAAGATGATCACGCTGAGCACGCTGATCACATAGCCCATGGTGTCGCTGTGCATGAACATGTTCACGAGGCCCGCGATCACGATGCCGATGAGGCCGATGAAGAGGATGCTGCCGAGCTTGGTGAGGTCCGTCTTGGTGGTGTAGCCGGCCACGGCCATCAGGCCGAACACCGCTGCGGTGACGAAGAACACCGTTGCGATGGAGGTGGCGGTGTAGGCCAGGAAGATGAAGGCGAGGCTGGCCCCGGTCAATGCCGAGTAGGCCACGAATACCGTAAGCAATGCGCTGCCACTCAGTTTGTTCACCATGCCGCCCATCACAAAGACCAGTGCCAGCGGGGCCAGCATCACCACCCAGCCCAGGATGGTCATCTTGCCGGTGGTGAAATCCACCAAGCGCGACAGCAGGCTCATGTCGTGCCCGAACCAGTAGGCTACGCCGCCGCTGATGGCGAGCGCCAGGGTCATATAGGTGAACACCTTTCCGAGGAAGGCGCGCACATCATCGGGGTTGGCCACGTAGCCGGGGTGTGTGGCGGTCTCAGGCGCCAAGTTGGAGAGGGAACTGCGGAACATGCTGCTGTTCGGTTGTTGTTTCAGTGAAGTTTGGAGGCGATGAGCTTGATGAACTCCTCGCGGGAGCGGTGGTCTGCAAGAAAGATGCCGGTAAAGGCGGATGTCGTTGTGACACTGTTCTGCTTTTGGATGCCGCGCATCTGCATGCAAAGATGCGATGCTTCGATGACCACTGCAACGCCCAAGGGCTGCAAGGTATCGTGGATGCAATCGCGGATCTCGTTGGTGAGGCGTTCCTGCACCTGCAAGCGGCGGGCGAAGGCGTCCACCACGCGCGGGATCTTGCTCAGCCCCACGATGTGCCCGTCCGGGATGTAGGCCACATGGGCTTTCCCGAAGAAGGGCAGCATGTGGTGTTCGCACAGGCTGTATACCTCAATGTCCTTCACCAGCACCATTTGGCTGTAATCCTCCTTGAACATGGCCTTGCGCAGGATGGCCGCAGGGTCCATTTCGTAGCCGTGGGTCAGGAACTGCATGCTTTTGGCCACGCGTTCGGGCGTCTTCAGCAAGCCCTCGCGGGAGGGATTTTCGCCGATCACCTCCAGGACGTCCGCGTAATGCTTGCTGAGGCGGTCAATGCGGGCCGGGTCAAAGCGTTCGATCCGCTCATATCCTTCTTCGAACACCGGGTTCACCCGGTGGCCGTGCCCGTCCAAATCCATCTGTTCACCTGCCTTTTCCTGTGCCATGTTGTTCCTATTCGCCGAAGTATTCCACGCTGTTGTTCTCCGTTTCCTGGATCTTCACGCAGTGCAAGGTACCGCCAATGGCCGCCACCGGCTTCTCCAGTTGCTGCCAGATCGCCACCGCCAGGTTCTCGGTGGTGCTGCCCACACCCTTCAGGAAAGGCACGTCCAAGTCCAAGTTCTTGTGGTCCATGGGGTCAATGACGTGCTGGTGCATGAGCTTGCTGAGCGCAGAGAGGTTCACCACGAAACCCGTTTCCTTGTCCACCTCGGCCTTTACCGTTACCCACAGTTCGTAGTTGTGGCCGTGCCAGTTGGGGTTGGAGCATTTGCCGAACACGGAAAAGTTCTTCTCCGCGCTCCACTCCGGGCGGCCCAAGCGGTGTGCCGCGCTGAAACGCTCGCGGCGGGTGATGTGTACGACTGGCATGTCGGGAATACGATGCCAAAAGTACAACGGGGGTTACAGGGCGGGTATGTCTGTGATGCCAGTAGCTTTCATGATCCCCGCAAGGAGCCATGGCCCTCCTTACCTTCGCGCGTTCCTACCGAACCCAACACCGATGCTGGAGACCGCCT
>JAFDZY010000070.1 GCA_018266685.1 Bacteroidota bacterium | reverse complement strand
GTGGCCTCGGCGCTGCCGGACAATGATGCGGCGATCTTGGGAGCGGCGGCGTTGACGACGTTGTGAGGATCAAAGAGCGGCGTTCGTTGCAGGCGCATCTTTCGTTCAAGTTCAAGGCCCAAAACGTGGATGCGGCTTGCGCTTTGCATGGATCACCCGGTAGATGAAGACCTCCTGGCCGTCGACCTCATAGACCTTCGGTACGGGAACTTGCGCAACATCACGTGGCGGAAATTGCCTTTGCGAAGCTGGTATCCCCGAGGGTTCGCCTGGATCGAGTCGTAGCACTCTTTGAGGGCGGCCATGAACCGTTCACCCAACTGCGGGCGGATGGTGTGATACCAGAAGTAAGCTTCAAACACATCCTTGGCTGCGCTGTCACGCACCACCAAGCGGTAGCTCATCGCTTTATCATATCGTGGGCCATACGCTGCACCTCCTCCCATGAATAGGAGCTTCCTTCACCGCGCAGTCGCTCGGCCCTCAACGATTCCAGTTCCGCCAGTTCCTCCTCGCTGATGTCATCGTCCTCCACTTGGGTGTCGATCACTTCGCGCAACCGGTCCAGGATGGCCATGTCGCGGACGGCCAGCATGCGCCGTACCAGTTCGAGCTTGATAGCCGCGATGTCCATGTTCGTTGGATTGATGTGTAAAGGTAGACATAGCAGATCGGGTGTAATACCAATTCGCAATAGAAAATCACCCGATCTGCTTGCTCCCTGTAAACGGGATGAAACACTTTTTCCGCATCGCATCACCGTGCGGTTCGTTCCGTAGACCCCGCTACGCAACGAAACGCACGTCTTGCCCTGCGAAAAAATAGCGGCGCATCTTTGGGTGCCCTTCTATTGCGAAATGGTATAAGGCCAGCTACCGTACAGGGGTCAACGAATCGGGGGAAAGCTTGATGTTGGACTTCATCTGTACCAGGCCCAGAACCGGGTGGCCATACCCTTGTTTTGCGTGATCCAGGTGGTTGGAACGCATGGGCAGGGAGATTGGTTGCGTTCGCCCCCAAAGGATGCTTCGTTCGCCCCCGAAGGTTGCAACGTTTGCCCCCAAAGGATGCAGCGGTCGCCCCCAAAGGTTGCAGCGTTTGCCCTCAAAGGATGCAACGTTTGCCCCCAAAGGATGCTTCGTTCGCCCCTAAAGGATGCAGCGTTCGCCCCTAAAGGTTGCGGCGGTGGCCTCCTTCAGAGCTCCCCCCCCACGCCCTTGAACTTCTCCACAAAGGCCGAGATCTTCTCGAACACGGTCTTCTTCTTCGTCTTGTACTTCGGATTGAGCGGGCTCATCTTCGGCAGCGTGGCATTGAGCGCCGTGCCGTTCTCGGTGGCGTATTCCCGCTTCAGCGATGCCTTGATGTAGCGCCTGGCCTCCTCTTCGTTCAATTCCTCCGACTTGATCAGGAATTCGGCTTCGCGCCGCTGCTCCTCCTGGGCGAAGATGAAGAAGGCATCGATGATGCTGGCCTTGTCGCCAATGGCATCCAGGTCCGTGTGGTTGATGAAGTCCACGATCAGGCTCTCCTTGGCCCGATTGCCTATGCTGGCCCGGATCACCCGCCGTACCTCATCGATCAGGTCGCCCTTGTTCCGGGTCTTCTTGTTGTGCTCAAAGATCAGTTCCAGGATGTAGTCCAAGTTGATCTCCTGCGACTTCAGCAGGTCCACCTCGAAGACCACATCATCCCAATCCACGGTGGACGGTTCCTTCTCCGCACCATCCCGCTGGCGCCGTAGCCAATCCCGCGTGTCGTTGTAAGTGGACCGGTAATCCTGCACCAGGCGCTCCGAAGGCACTTCGATGGTGCGCATCGCCTCGATGTCGGCATCGTTCAGGTGGTGCTTCGCCTTGAAGGCCTCCACCGCCTGCGGGTCTTGCAGGTCCACCGCTTGCAGCGCTTTCAAGCCGGTGAACTCGTCGTAGTTCTGGAGGATGTTCTCCACCCGCAGGTATTCGCCGAACAGCTTTGCGAAGTCCTTTTTGTCCTGCTCTTTGTAGATGGCGCTGGGGTCGGGGAAGCGGGCCTGCAGTTCCTTCACCACCTCCGCGTACCCGCGGCAAGCCCTGCCCGTGGCGATGTCCGTGAAGCCCTCCATGTACTCCCTAAAACTCTTCTCCAGCACCACGTTCTTGGTGTTGGCGTTGCCGAAGAGGGTGATCGCGTCGATGGTGGGCTGCTCCAGGTCGCGGAAGGTCACGATGTTGCCAAAAGTCTTGGTGGCATCGTAGATCCGGTTGGTGCGCGAATACGCCTGCAACAGCCCGTGGTAGCGCAGGTTTTTGTCCACGAAGAGCGTGTTGAGCGTGGGGGCATCGAAGCCGGTGAGGAACATGCCCACCACGATCAGCAGGTCCACTTCCTGCTTCTTCACCCGCTGGGCCAGGTCGCGGTAGTAGTTCTGGAAGCCCGCGCTGTCCACGCTGTAGTTGGTCTTGAAGGCGGCGTTGTAGTCGCCGATGGCCGCGCCCAGGAATTCCTTGGCGCTGCTGTTCATGGCCGAAACCTCGAAGCTCTCGTCCGCAATGTCGCCTATGGCATCCTGTTCCTCGTTGGCAGCGAAGGAGAAGATGGTGGCCACCTTCAGCCGCTTGTTCCCTTCCGTGTCCGCCTGCAGCTCCCGGAAGGCTTCGTAATAGGCTTTGGCGGCATCCACGCTGCTCACCGCGAACAGGGCGTTGAAGCCTTTGGCCCCACGGTGCGCACGGTGTGTCTTCTGCGGGAAGTGCTCCAGGATGTAGCCCGCGATCTCGCGGATCCGGTCCGGGTGCAGCAGGGCCTGCCTGTTCTCGGCGGCGCTCAGCTTCTTTTCATCCTGCTCCGTTTCGATGGCCTTGAAGCGGGGCCGCACGTCGTTGTAGTCCACCTTGAACTTCAGCACCTTCTCATCGCGGATGGCATCCGTGATCACGTACGCATGCAGCTCACGCCCGAACACGCTGGCGGTGGTTTCGGCGCCCAAGGCGTTCTGCGGGAAGATGGGCGTGCCCGTGAAGCCGAATTGGTAGTAGCGCTTGAACTTCTTCGTCAGGTTCTTCTGTGCCTCGCCGAACTGGCTGCGGTGGCACTCATCGAAGATGAAGACCACCTGCTTGTTGTAGATGGGCAGGTCGCTTTCCCCGCGCATCAGGTTGTTCAGCTTCTGGATGGTGGTGACGATGATCTTGTTGTCGTCCTTTTCGATGTTCCGCTTCAGGCCCGCCGTGTTCTCCGATCCGTTCACGCTGTCGGGGGAGAACCGTTGGTACTCCTTCATGGTCTGGTAGTCCAGGTCCTTGCGGTCCACCACGAAGAACACCTTGTCCACGAATTCCAGTTCGGTGGCTAAGCGCGCGGCCTTGAAGCTGGTGAGCGTCTTGCCCGAACCCGTGGTGTGCCAGATGTAGCCTCCCCCTTCGGTGTTGTTCCACTGCTTCGCATTGTAGGCGCACCTGATCTTCCACAGGATGCGTTCGGTGGCCGCGATCTGGTAGGGGCGCATCACCAGCAGCGTATCGCTGGTGTCGAACACGGAATACTTCAGCAGCAC
>JAFDZY010000006.1 GCA_018266685.1 Bacteroidota bacterium | reverse complement strand
GGTGAAAGGCTACATGGAGCTGCTGCACAACGTGGAGGGATTTCCTGTGGAAGGATACCTGCTGTACGCACGTGAGGGCGAACTGGTAAAGGTGACAGCGTGATGGATGTGCGGCTCTTTCATGACATCCTCCGCCTGCGCGTGGATGTGTTCGTGGTGGAACAACATTGCCCGTATCCGGAACTTGACGGCGCTGACGTGGGCGCCACGCATGTGGTTGGCCGCAACGCCAGTGGCGATGTACTGGCCTATGCGCGCATTCTTCCCCCCGCCCGGGATGGCTTGCCGCACGTGGGCCGCGTTGTGGTGGACACGTCCGTGCGGAGGCATGGCATCGGCAGGCAGCTGATGCTTGAAGTACTGCGCGTGATTCACCGGCAATATCCAGGTTCACCCTCCGCGCTGGCTGCACAAGCACACTTGCAGGGCTTCTACGCATCACTGGGATACAAGGCCTCCGGGAAGCAGTATGATCTGGACGGGATACCGCACATCGACATGGTGCGGGCTCGCAGCCAGCTATGACAGCACCTGGAACAGCGGCCTACCATGCCCGGTGGATTGCCCGGAGCATGAATCAAGGTGTAATATGGATGGAGCTAACTGTTGTCCATGCCGAGCACGTTTCCTTCCGCATCCATCCGCAGAAAGGGATTGTGCGCAATCTCCCAGAGGTGCCCATCGGGATCGGCGAAGTAACCGCTGTAGCCGCCCCAGAACACCTTTACCGGATCCTTGGTGATGGTCACCCCGTGCTTCCTCAAGCGCGCGAAGAAGGCATCCACCTCCTCCGTTGAACGGAGGCATTGTGCCAGGGTGAAACGGCTGCCCTTTCCGTCATTCTCCACCTGCGCATCATCGGCAAGCTCGTGTTGCGGGAAGAGCGAGAGCACCAGGCCATTGAGCTTGTACATGACCACACCCCCGGCATCGTGCATGGGTTCCCAACCGAGCACCTCGTTGTAGAACCTTTTGGCGCGTTCGAGGTCGGCAACGCCGAGCGTGACGAAGGAAAGACGGGCTTGCATGCGCGCCAAATTAGGCGCCCTGTTCCGCACGCACCACCTTGAAATTGAACATGCCGCTCTTCAATGTTCCGAAGAGCCGCACCCAGAGGGGCAGCACCTGCTCGGTACCGCGAGCGTTGGTGATATCGCCCAGGTCGATCATCTCCTCATTTTTCCATCCGAAGGAGGCCAACAGTCCTTGCACCTCGGACTTCGCCCCGGCATCATTTCCGCAGAGGAAGATGTGATGCGTGTCCGGAAGTGTGCGCGGGGCCACCATCAGGTTAGCGGTGAGCGTATTGAGGCCCTTCACCACTTTCAGCTTGGGATGGGCGCGCTGCAGTTGCTCACCAAGCGAATCGGTATTGCAGACGGAAAGGCTCGGCGGAAAGCCCTTGGAAAAATCAAGCGGGTTGGAGATGTCGAGCATCGTTTTGCCTGCAAGATCCGGTTCGCCAGCCATTTTCAGGGCATCCATGGCCCCGGCACCGCTGGTCGCATTTACGAGCATTAGCCCGTGCGAGGCCGCTTTCGCGAAGGTGGCCAGTTTCACCTTGGGGTGTGCGGCCAACCAGTCCTTCACGGGCGGGCGGCCAAAACCGTCCTTGTCGACCCGTGCCATGCTTGCCTTCACGTCGCGCGTGCCGAGCATCACTTCATGGCCCAGGCTGTCCAGCTTCTCAGCGATGGTCTGGCCTACCACGCCCGTTCCGAATACGCCGATCTTCATGGTTGTTCGTGTTGGTTGATCTTCCTTTCCACTGCAAAGATGAACCGCCTCTATACTTCCAACAAGTACTGTCCTAAATGTTAGAACCGGCCATGGGCCACCGTTTCAGCGGCCAACGCGAACAACCGCCCAACCTGAAGTTATCCACACCATGATGATTGGCGGTGATGAGCACCGCATCCGGATGAACGGACAAGTGTACCACTGCGCCTTGGTCGTGACGATGGACCCGGTGGGCGGCAAATGGAAGACCATCGTGCTCCGGTACCTGCGCAAAGACAAGCAGCGACTCCCGGAGCTCCGCCGCCACATCCCGGCATCACGGAGAAGATGCTCAGCATGCAGCTCCGTCAACTGGAGAAGGACGGCTTCGTGAGCCGGAAAGTGCATGCCGAAGTGCCGCCGCGCGCGGCGTACGCCCTCACTCCGCATGGCAGGACGCTGCTGCCCTTGTTGGAGGTGATTGCCAAATGGGGCCGCACGAAGGGCGAGAAGTACGGCACGATGGAAAAGGTGGACCGCCCCTTGAAACGGAAGGCAAGGAAGGTTGCGGCACCTGATCGATCCGCGCATCCATCACGCATCCTATTTCCGCTCGCTGTCCAAGTGCGCCATCATGGGCGTTGGATACCGATCACCGGCTGCCGCGCCAGCGGGCATGAGCTGCTCGATCCGTGCGAGGTCTTCCGGTGCGAGCCGCACGTCCACGCCACCCAGTGCCTCCCCCAACCGGTCGCGCTTACGGGCGCCCACCAACGGCACGATGTCCGTGCCGCGCGACAGCACCCATGCAATGGCCACTTGTGCCACGGTGGCGTTCCGGCTGGCCGCCACGGCCCTCAATCCTTCCACCAGGGCGAGGTTGTGCTGCAGGTTCTCCCCGCCGAAGCGTGGCGCATGCTTGCGGAAATCGTTCGCGGCCAGGGAGCGGTCCGCCGCCCAATGCCCACTGAGGAGGCCGCGCGAAAGCACGCCGTATGCTGTGATGCCGATGCCCAGCTCGCGACAGGTGGGCAGGATGGCTGCTTCGATGCCGCGCGACATCAATGAGTATTCGATCTGCAGGTCGCTGATGGGGTGCGTTGCTGCCGCACGCCGGATGGTTTCCACGCCGGCCTCAGAAAGGCCCACATGGCGCACGTAGCCCGCCTTCACCAGGTCGGCGATGGCACCCACGGTCTCTTCGATCGGCACATTGGGGTCGGTGCGGCCGAGGCGATAAATGTCCACGTAGCTCGTTCCAAGCCGCCGCAACGTATAGGCCAGTGCGGTCTTCACTGCGGCCGGCCGGCCATCGAAGCCGAGCCAATTGCCGCCGGGATCCCGCAGCGCACCGAACTTCACGCTGATCAGTGCTTTCGATCGGTCGCGGCCTTTCAGTGCATCCCGGATCAACAGTTCGTTGTGGCCCATGGCGTAGTAGTCGCCGGTGTCCAGCAGCGACAGGCCCGCATCAAGTGCGGCGTGGATGGTGGCGATGCTTTCCGCCTCCTCACTGGGGCCATACATTTCGCTCATGCCCATGCATCCCAGCCCGATGGCGGAGCTGAGGGGACCTTGTTTTCCGAGTTGGCGCGTTTCCATGTGCGTGTGGTTCAGGGCGCAAAGTTGAGGGCCGCGAAGGCCGCGAACATGGTGAGAACTTCAGAACCTGCGATCAGGCACTGCGGCGCATGGCCTTCCGCTCTCGGTACTGCTTCGGGGTGATCCCCTCGTAGCGCTTGAAGAACTTGCCGAAGTTGCTGGGGTCCATGGTGAGCTGGCGCGCCACTTCGGCCGCGGAAACATCCGAGGCGAGCAGCAGCTCCCGCGCCACATCCATCAACTTCTCTTCATAGAGGTCGCACGGCGACCGGCCGGTCACCTCCTGCAACGTGTTGCTCAAGTGTGTGGGATGCACGAACAGTCGCTCCGCGAATTCGCGGATGCCCCATGCACGGTCGGCGGTGCCCGCGCGGAACTCGCCCATGTGGCGGTCAAGCGCACGCAAGTACGCGGCGGTGAGTTCCTGTGGCTGTAGCGGCTGTTTGATCTTGCGCACAGGCATGGCCCGCAAAGATGCGCATCAAGTCATGGAATCCACCCGTGGCTATGGCTCCATGGCCATCATGCAGGCACAGGAGTCGCAACCATCTTCGCGGCCAAGATCTCCCGGCAGGTCCAATAGCGGCGTACAGCAGTTCCTCTCCGGCCCAGCACCTTGGCACTTCCAATACATCCCCCATGACCAAGCACGTCACCGGCATCGGCGGCTTTTTCTTCCGCGCCAACGACCACAAGGCACTGGCCAAATGGTACAACGACCACTTCGGCATCAACGATGAAGCGCACGGCTGGACCTGGCAACAGGAGGCCGGGCCCACGGTGTTCTCGCCCTTCAAGCGCGACAGCGACTACTTCGACGCCAAGCAACAATTCATGCTGAACTTGCGCGTGCAGGACCTCGATGGCTTGTTGAAGAAGCTCGAGGCCGCCGGGGTGCGCATCGACCCCAAGCGACAGGACGAGGACTACGGCCGCTTTGCGTGGGTGTACGACCAGGAAGGGAACAAGATCGAGTTGTGGGAGCCGAAGTAGTGGGTTGCATCCGCTGAAACGCGATGCACCGCACCTAGCGCCGTATCTTAGCCTCATCATGAGGCTGCTGTATGTAAGCATCACGGATCCGAGCAAGGAAAAACTTGTCACGGACATCCTGCACGAGATTGAGGGCGTGGAGGTACGACGCGGTCCTATCAAAGCGGAACGACCGGCACGGCGGACCACCAAAACGCCAGCAGCCAAACGCGCCAAGGCCATCAAGCCCATGACGCCGAAGGAGAAGAAGTTCGTGAAGGGACTCACCCAGGCGTTCAAGGAGATGGATGAGCATATTGCCGGCAAGCGGAAGCTCAAGACGCTGAAAGAGGTGCTCGATGAGCTTTGAAGTCGTGCCGATCCCCGAGTTCGTGAAGGAACTCAAACGGCTCGCGAAGAAGTACCGCTCGTTGAAGGTGGAGATGGACGCACTTGGCGATGAACTTGCCAAGCATCCGCACATGGGAACACCCATCGGTAACGATTGCTACAAGATCCGCCTTGCGATCAAGTCGAAAGGCAAAGGAAAATCGGGCGGTGCGCGCGTGATCACCTGTGTGGTCGCCGTGCGCGAGGAGGTGTACCTGCTGAGCATCTACGACAAGAGTGAACAGGCTACGCTGACGGATAGGCGCTTGAAGGATCTCTTGAAAATGGTGCCGCGCTGATCGGCGACATTGGAACCGCACGAGCACTGGCCTCCACCATGCGCCCCCTCCGCTTCTCCATCAACGTCACGTTGGACGGCTGTTATGATCACACCGTGGGGATCCCGGACGAGGACCTGCACCGCAATGCGGAAGCATACATCGCCGGGACCGATGCCCTGCTGCTGGGCCGGAAGACCTATCAGTTGATTGAGAGCGCCTGGCGCCTGCCTTCGAGCGGACAATGGCCGGACTGGATGCCACCGTGGATGCAGCCCTTCGCAAAGACGATGGACGCGGCAAAGAAGTACGTGGTGTCGAACAAGCTGAAAGAGGTCGATTGGAACTCAGAACTCGTGCGTGGTGATCTGGCAACGTTCGTTCAGCTGCTCAAGCAACAACCGGGCAAGGGCATCGGCGTGGGTGGCGTACAACTCGCCATGGCTTTGACGGAATTGGGCTTGATCGATGATTACGAGATCGTGGTGCATCCGCGGATCATCGGTCGCGGGCCCACCTTGTTCGCGGGACTTTCGAAGATGGTGGACCTGAAACTCGTGGGCCGCGAGGAGTTCGGCTCGGGAGCCGTGGCGCTGCGGTATGAGGTGAAGCGGTAGCTTCAATTGCACGGTAACTTGCAACTGGGTTCCAAGAGCACCCTCCATCAAATACGGATGAAAGCACAGTGGTTCATCATGCTGCTCATTGCTGCGGTCAGCTGCTCATGGTCCCACCATGCTTCGCGTCCGATCACTCCCGGCGATATCACGCTGCTCACCGACCTGCCGCGGGGCGGAGCCTATACCGATGCAAGCGGAAGCGTCCTTGAGTATCGCATTTTCAGGATCCACGTAACGAACAACTCCACCAACCCGGCCGAATTGACCGTGGACTTTCCCGGTTCACCTGTCCCGTTGTTGCCGGATACCGGTCGGTTCATCAGTGTGCTCCTTTTTCCGGATGCCATCACTCCTGACATCGCGCGGGACACCTTCGATTTCGGGATCGTGGGATCGGTGGACTTTTTGATCACACAACCGCTGTCCGCCACATCGCTGCACGCAACCCTCGCGCCCGGAGCCGCACAGATCCTGTATATCGGCGTGGTGTTTGCCCCGATCGGCATGAAGGGGCTCGGCCGCGGGGAACTCTTCATCAAAGGCCAACAACCCAAAGCGGCATATTTCCCGGAAGGGGCCATACCGAACGACACGGCGAATGGGGATGGCCTCGCCCTGGTCTTCGGCGTAGCGATCGATCCTCCGACGCACTATGCCTTGGTTCCTTGCGGGCGGGTTGCGTTTGTTCGGGATTGAAGGGGTTGGTTGGAAAGCTTTTACCACTCGCGCAAGCACAGTCGCCCATGGCGTGCTGGTTGCGGGGCCACTCCTGGCAGCTTGTTCGCACTACCAGGTCCGAGCAAAAAATACGGTGATCTACGGATTCGGCGCGCAGATGAAACCTCTTCATTTGCCCGTCCGATACAAGGCCATAATCACAAAAGCATGCACCCTCTGTACGCCTCCACTGCCCTGGCAGCCGCCCTCTTCATAAGCCATCCCTCCAGCCATGCCCAGTGGCAACCCGTGGGCAGCCCCGCCTTCAGCACCAACATGGTGGACTACCCAGTGCTGGCCATCGGCACGGATGATCTGCCCTGCGTGGCGTTCTCCGATTGGGCCCATGCCAGCAAGCTCACGGCGATGAAGTACAGCGGTAGCAGTTGGCAGGTACTGGGCAATGCGGGTTTCTCCGCAGGCGGCGTGATGGACCCGACGCTGTCGATCAACGCGGCGGGCACGCCCTATGTGGCGTATCGGGACATGGCGAACAGCCAGAAGATCACCGTAATGAAGCTCTCCGGGAACAACTGGGAGGTGGTGGGTTCCACGGGCCCCTCCTCCGCTGGTGGTGCCAAGCCCAGCCTGGCCTTCGGACCTGGCGATGTGCCGTATGTGGCTTTCGCGGACAATAGCTTCTCCAACAACGTGACGGTGAAGAAGTTCGAGGGCGGAAGTTGGAACCCGGTCGGCGCAGAAGGCTACTCGCCCATTTACGCGGCCCAGATCGCGTTGGCGTTCAACAGCACCGGTGTTCCCTACGTGGCCTACCATGGCAACTCGGCCGGGTGCCGGGTGGAGCGCTTCGTGAACGGTGCGTGGGAACTGGTGGGCAGCCTGGCCAACTTGTACGATGCCCGCATCGCCGACCTGTGCATCGCTTCGGATGATGTGCCCTACATCGCGTACCGCGACGTGGGCGATGACTTCCACGTGAAGGTGAAGAAGATGGACAACGGCGACTGGGTCCAGGTGGGCACTGCGGTGTCTTCCGGTGACGAGGACACGGACCAGGTCTCCATGGCCATGGACGGTTCGGGCAGCATCTACGTGGCCTATACCGACACGGACCTGGGCATGCGCGCCACCGTGAAGAAGTACGCCAACGGCAGCTGGCAAACATTGGGCAACGCCGGGTTCACTGCACCCATGACCAACTCGCTCAGCCTGGCCCTGGACCAATCGGGTACGCCGCACGTCGGCTTCAAGGATGCCGAAAACAACACCTTCAAGGCCACGGTAATGCGCTACGAGGACGGCACCAGCGGGATCGACCCCGAAGGCTCCGCCATGTCCTCCATCCTGATGGCACCCAACCCGGCGCAGGACCGCACCGAACTTTGGGGCCTGCCCTCAGGCGCGGCGATCACCCTGTTCGATCTGATGGGCAACCAGGTCGCCCTGCCCATACGGGCCACCAACAGGGCCACGCTGCCCACCGGCCAGCTCGCCGAAGGGCTGTACCTGGTGAAGGTACAAAGCCAAGGCCACAGCCGCAGCTTGCGGTTGAACATTGCGCGTTGAGCCCCATCATCGGCAAGAGCGAAGGCCTCGTCTTCGTTCCAACCGGCATTCACGACCCCGGCGCAAGTGTGGAGTCGGCTTCACCGTAGACTCCCACTGAACTGCCGAGTGCTTATCGTCTCGGTCCGTCTTCGACAGGTTCCTGTGGTATTCATCCAGCAGAAACACCTACTTCTTGGAGCTGTTGGATGCGGACGGACGAAATGGCCAGGGGCCGGAGGAAAGAGGGTATCAGCGGCACGAGCGCGGACGCTCGCACCGGAGTTCCTGAGCAATTATCTTTGACCAAGTATTTGAAGTCCGATCAGCCATGACCGCAATCCAGTTGCGCAGTGAAGTGAAGAAGCTTGTCGACAAGACGAGCGACCTCGGTTTCCTTGAGCAATTGAGGCAATTGCTCTTGCGGCCGGAGGCGGACCGCGCGGCCTTTGTGGAGATGAACCGCATGGCGGACCTGAGCGATGAAGCTATCCACAAAGGCGAGGTCTTTTCCCACGAAGAAGTCGTGGAACACCTGCTTGCCCGCCGCAAGCGGAAATGAAGCTCTCGTACACGCTGCCCGCCCGCCAGCGTTTGGTGGAGATCGAGGATTATTTCTCGTTGCACGCATCGCCGAAAGCTGCTGCTCGACTTGTCGATGGACTACTTGCAAAGGCGCTGGGCTTGCTGAAGCATCCGAAGAAGGGCAGGCCGGAAAAGCTGTTGGCGCATCGCGGCAAGGACCATCGGAGCCTGAATGCTGGACGCTTCCTCATCGTTTACTACGTGGCCGGTGACACCATCCACATCACCGATTTCTTCGATACCCGGCAGCATCCGTCGCGCATGCGTGGTTGAGGCCGGACGGGATCCACTGCACACCAATTGCCTGGCAACCATGCGGCCCCTCCGCTTCTCCCTCAACGTCACCTTGGACGGCTGCTACGACCACACCGTGGGCATCGCGGACGAGGAGCTGCACTGCAACGCGATGGAATACATCGCCGGTTGCGATGCCCTGCTCTTCGGGCGGGTGACATACGAAATGATGTTGACGGCGTGGCGCTTGCCGGTATCCTGGCCGATGCCGAAGTGGATGTTGCCTTTTGCGCAGACCATTGATGCGGCCAGGAAGTACGTGGTGAGCAGCACGCTGAAGGAGGTGGACTGGAACGCGGAGCTCGTGCAGGGTGATCTGGCCACCTTCGTTCAGCGGCTCAAGCAGCAGCCGGGCAAGGGCATCGGCGTGGGCGGTGTGCAGTTGGCCATGGCCCTGACGGAATTGGGCTTGATCGATGAGTACCAGTTCGTGGTACATCCGCGGATCATCGGGCGCGGTCCCACTTTATTCGCGGGGCTTTCCAAGATGGTGGACTTGAGGCTCGTGGGGCGGGAGGAATTTGCATCGGGGGTGGTGGCGATGCGGTATGAGCGGCGTTCACAACCCTGATCACCATGCACTTCCACGGACCGTCAAGTGGCTATCTTTGACACATGCGCACAAAGGAACACACCGTAACCCGCAAGGCCCTGCTGCGAAGCGTGAAGGAGCTACCGGAACAAGTGCCGGTGGATGAATTGATCGACCGTATCTTATTGTTGAGCAAGATCGAGCGCGGATTGGCGCAGTCGGCCAATGGCGAGGTGGTCTCCACGGCTGAGGCCCGCAAGCGGCTGCGTAAATGGTCGAAGTGAAGTGGTATAATCTCTAAAAAGACCATGAAGTTTGTTGCACGTCTAACCATACTCACGCTGTTGCATTGTTCGACCAACACAATGCATGCCCAATCCACCATTCAATGGCAGAGATGCCTAGGCGGAACTAATATGGAACAACTCCCATCCATTATACAAACATCTGATGGGGGATTTGTTGGAGCAGGATTTACCAATTCCACTAATGGCGATGTTAGTGGCAACCATGGAATTATTGATGCCTGGGTGGTGAAACTGAACAACACTGGCTCGCTCCAATGGCAGAAGTGCATAGGGGGAACAGAACAAGATTTTGCGCATTCCATACAACAAACCTCCGATGGCGGGTTTATCCTGGTGGGGAGTACGCAATCTAACGACGGTGATGTGAGCGGCCTCCACGAAGGCGCTAACGGGGGAAGAGATGTTTGGGTAGTGAGACTTGACAACACTGGTAACATTCAGTGGCAGAAATGCCTAGGTGGGACTGGAGGAGAGGAGGCATACTCGATTCAACAGACCTCGGATGGTGGGTACGTACTGGGGGGCTATACTAACTCCAACGACGGCGATGTATCAGGAGGCCATGGAGGTTCGGATGCCTGGGTGGTGAAATTGTCAGCTTATGGTGCCATCGAATGGCAAAAGTGCATGGGCGGGACAGGAAATGACCGTGCAACCAGTGTTCAACAAACTACAGATGGGGGTTACATAGTAGCAGGGAGTACCTACTCCAATGATGGTGATGTGAGCGGGAACCATGGAAACTCCGACGCATGGGCCGTAAAAATAGATGCTGTCGGAAACATAGAATGGCAGAGATGCTTGGGCGGTTCTTACGTTGAGGATTTGAATTACTCCGTTAAACAAAATATTGACGGCAGCTTCATAATGGCTGGGACGACTCGATCTAACGATGGTGATGTAAGTGAAAATCACGGAGTCATGAATGGCTGGATAATAAACTTGGATGCCCTTGGCAATGTACAATGGCAAAAATGCATAGGTGGATCTTACCTCGAAGGCATCAATTCGATTGAACTCACCTCTGATGGTGGCACTGTTGTAGTTGGGCGAGCAAGTTCCAATGATGGCGATGTTGAGGGGGTACAAGGGGGCGATGACTTTTGGGTCGTGAAGCTTAGTAACAGCGGAGCCCTTCAATGGCAGAAGTGTCTTGGGGGAACCGGTAGTGACCAAGGGTATTCCATTCAGCAGACTTCCGACGAAGGCTATATTCTATCCGGTTGGACTCAGTCCAATGATGTTGATGTGTCCGGGAACCATGGAGGAGTATTTGATGTATGGGTTGTGAAGCTCGGACCAGATCAAATTGGAATTGAAGAGGCTAAATCTGATAACATCACTGTCTGCCCCAACCCTGTTCGCTCAACCCTCTCCATTGGCTTCGCACCGCAGACCAAGCCCCGGTCCGTGGAGCTTGTCGATGCCACAGGACGAATGGTTATGACCCAAACCCTCATCAATCCCATCCCTCCGGAAAACCTCGATTTCGGTGGCATTCAGCCGGGTCTATACTTTGTACGGCTCTGCTTTGCAGACGGCACCAAGGCAATAGCGCATGTGATAAAGGAGTAGTGATCCATTGGGGCTTAACCCTTCTGTTCATCACGGTATTCCCTTGAAGCATCGGCCATGAACCTTCGCCTGAACTAAAGAGAAGTAGCTATCCCCACGTTACTCTTACCGTCTTTCCATGGCTTTGTACTAGCACATTCAATAACGGGTGTATTCGATTATAAAGCCCCTCAAAGACTTCTGGCCATTTCCCTCCTCCTTCATATCCCTCGATTTGCTTGTCATGTGATTTTGGAATCGGGTATCTGAACTCCGTTTTCATCATTTGTTGTACTTGCTCACAAAAAACTCGCTCATCATGGCTCAACACAACTTTCGCCATACAGGCGAGCTTCTTGAGGTCGTGTGTTTGAAGTTTCTTGGCCAATGACCCATTCGACACGAGTGTTTGATCATCCCCAATGATCTTGCCTTTCAGGAGGCACTCAATACTGTATCCTAACAATGCGCCATAAATATCAAATGTCCAAATAAATGAACCACCACTGAGTTCAGGATTCGTTCTATCCCGATTCACTACTTTGTCCAACTCTCGCTCGCATTCTGGCCATAACACTTCGGCGGCATGTCGAAGGCTTGCAGCCTTTATACCCCAAAAAACTGGGCTTGCATGCATCCTAAAATACTGATGCTCTTTCAATTCAGTCATTTCGCGTTAGGGATTGGACCGGAAGGCCCGGAGCCGATTGCGAGGAGGAACGACGAAGCAACGGCGAGGACTTGGAGGGGAAAGCCCGACGGCGCTGCATTTGAGCGCCGGAACGCCCACCTCTCGACTCCTCGAACTCTTCGCGTTCTGCGGAGTGCCGCTTCGCTTATGCTCGATGTGACGGCGTTCAGCATCAATTCAAATTCAAATACGCCCCCAACCCATGCACCCCGCCTTCCCTCCCATACCCGCTTTCCTTGTAGCCGCCGAAAGGTGAAGTCGGATCGAACTTGTTGAAGGTGTTGGCCCACACCACGCCCGCGCGGAGCTTGGTGGTCATGTTGAAGATCTTGCTGCCCTTGTCCGTCCACACGCCGGCGCTGAGACCGTAGGGCGTGTTGTTGGCCTTTTGCAGGGCCTCTTCCATGGTGCGGAAGGTTTGGATGGCGAGCACGGGGCCGAAGATCTCTTCTTGGGTGATGCGCGCGCTTTGGGCCACGTTGGTGAAGAGCGTGGGGCGGCACCAGAAGCCTTTGCCGGGCAGGTCGCAGGCGCTTTGGTACATATCGGCGCCTTCCTGCTGGCCCAGCTTGATGTACTTGTTGATGGTGCCCAACTGCTCCTTGCTGTTGATGGCGCCGATGTCGGTGTTCTTGTCCAGCGGGTCGCCCACCACGAGGCTTTTCATGCGGTGTTTGAGCTTGCGCACCACTTCATCGTGTACGCCTTCCTCCACGTAGAGGCGGCTACCGGCGCAGCACACGTGGCCCTGATTGAAGTAGATGCCGTTGACGATGCCTTCCACGGCCTGATCGATGGTGGCATCGGCGAAGATGATGTTGGCCGCTTTGCCGCCGAGCTCGAGGGTGAGCTTCTTGCCGCTGCCTGCGGTGGCGCGTTGGATGAGCTTGCCCACGTTTGTGCTTCCGGTGAAGGCGATCTTGTTCACATCGGGGTGGTTCACTACCGCCGCGCCCGTTGCGCCCGCACCGGTGACGATGTTGACGACGCCATCGGGAAGCTCGGCCTCCTGCAACAGCTCGGCGAGCTTGAGCGCGGTGAGCGGTGTGGTCTCGGCGGGTTTCAGCACCACGGTGTTGCCGCAGGCCAGCGCGGGGGCGATCTTCCACGCGGCCATCAGCAGTGGGAAGTTCCAGGGGATCACCTGGCCAGCGACACCGAGCGGTGAGTTTTGCTTTCCGGGGAAGGCGTAGTGGAGCTTGTCGGCCCAACCGGCGTAGTAAAAGAAGTGCGC
>JAFDZY010000069.1 GCA_018266685.1 Bacteroidota bacterium | reverse complement strand
CTAAGCCCAAAAGGCCGCTAAACCATGATCCTGGACCAGCTCTACTTAGCCATCCGCGAACGGCTCCTGGACCCGGCACGCGGCCTTGCCATCCGCCAGGTGGACCGCTTCCACCACCAGCCCGATAGGTGGATGGCCGGTGAACTGGACGGCTACATCCTGCCCGCTGCCCTCGTTCGCCACGACCCGCTCCAGTGGAAAGCCCTGGGCCGCCGCGCCTACCAGGCCGATGCCACCGTGTACATTGATGTAATGCAGCTCCCCTTGGAGAGCATGGCCAGCGATGCCACCCTGGGCGAAGAGGCCGCCGCCCAACAAGCCTACGCCAACGTGCAGGCCGTGGCCGCGCACCTCAATGCCCTGCGCCAGGAGAACATCGGCACCTTCACCATGCTCCTCATGGAACAGGACCACGCCTACACCCACCTCCGTGTGGACACCATCGCCTTCCGCACCAGGCTCTTCACCACCAACGACCTGCAGGAGTACAGCCACCCGCAAACGGGGCTGGAAGTGGGGGTGTGAACCGGGCTGGCCTGATAAGTGGACACCCCTGCAACAACCTTGTATGGAGGGGCGTTGTATGTTTGCCCAACGCAACAGCCCCCGCCGGTGGGCGGGGGCCGTTGCTTCAAAGGTCACATGTACAGATACGTACAACTTGCTGAGGAAGGCGTTACGCCGCCTTCTTCGGGTGCAGCACGATCACAAGTGGCTGCTTCTGCTGCTCAGCTTGCTTCCGTGCCTCGTTCATGCGCTTGCTCATTCGGCTTACGTGCATGTTTTAGGTATTGGAGGTTAGACGATCCGGGAAGCTCCCGGTGAGCATTAAGCGAGAACCCCGGCGGCAACCGGGGTTCTTCGCGTAATAGGGTTACAGGGCCTTCTTGCGTTCGGCCACAAAGCGTTTCAGTGCGTATTCCACGGTGTTGCTCACCGTGCGGTTCTCTTCCTGGGCAATGGCGCGGACCTGCCGGATCACTTCGGGGTCCAACGTCATGGAGGATACTTGCCTTATGCGGCTGGTGCTCTTCTTTGTGTTATCGCTCATCTCTGATGTGGTGTGTGGGGATGTTCCACAAAGATGCACCCATGCACGCGCCGTATTACGGTGCGTTGCAGTGCAGTTTTTAACAGTGTTATGAACGATCGAGGCGGCTCCATATAGGACCACACCTACACCCACCTCCGCGTGGACACCATCGCCTTCCGCACCCGCCTCTTCACCACCAACGACCTCCTGGCCTACAGCCACCCGCAACCGGGGCTGGAAGTGGGGGTGTAGGGCTTTGAATCATGCAGAAAACCAAGTTGCACAGGAACAAGGCCGTTCGGTCCTTCACCCTTGACCCGCAACTGTACCGCACTTTGCAGGCCATTGCCAAAGCGGAGAACCGCTCCATGAGCAATGCTGTTGAAACTGGGTTGAGGTGGTTCCTCAAGAACCGTGGTTAACGTGCCTTCAAAGCTCGCCACCAGCGCCCAATGCGCATACGTAGGCTCTTGCTGTACGGGTGTTCATCAGGGAACTTCACCCCATATTTCCCCACGTTGTTGGCGAACATCGGTTCTGTAGGTTCTATTGATGCCAGGTCTCCATTTACTTCATCCCTTTCCGGTATCACCGTGCTCCGGCACCCCCATCCCCAGCCATTTGGTGGCCACCACGTATCCCAGAAGGCATCATCAACAGGGCGGATAAGCCCATCCAGTGCCAAATCTTGCGCAATCACCAGGTCATCCCCAGCAGATGAGAACCGAATGTTGGGGGCAACATCCTTGAGAGTCTGTGCCTCCTTCCAATTCTCCATGCTGCGCACTGTGGCCCGCGCAAGGTCGTATTCTTCCTGTAGTTGCACCAGGTCATAGTCGGGGGCCCACTTCAATATCTTCCGCTTGAACGGCGCCCACCGCTCAAAATCAGTTCCGTTGGCAATAAGCAGGTCTTTGCTTGCCCGCCTTAGCTGCCGGTGCGTGTGGAAACCACGGAACACGTGTATCAGCACGGGCAACTTCTCCGGTTCGATCATCACAGTTCGTACTTCTCCCGGGCCTAAATCCAGTTGCTTCATGAACTCATCCGCAATTTCAACCACCAACTGGGGGTCCTCATAATCATCTGTTAACCGGCCAGTGCGCACTGCTTCCTCCATGTGGCGTGTAAGCCAGTCCATTTCGGGATCTCTTTTCGTCCATGGCCAGCGAAATCTCATAGGCTCATTTCGTTTTATAGCTATACTCCACGCGCAGGCACCTGTACATTACTTATAGGCCACACCACACGCAGCACTACCCCGCCTTCTTGTTCTTGCCCGATGTGGCCCCCTTTTGGGCGGCTTCAAGTTGAGCAAGGCGCTCCAGTATCCCATCCACCTGGTCCTGTGTTGCAAGGCGAGTATTCTCGACTAAAGGGTTGCGCAGGCCCGACTCATGAGTGCTGCGCAACTGCACCGGACCGGCGCCGAATAGGCTGTTGAGGTCGATGTCGTTCTTATAGAGGAAGTCGATATAACGAACAGGGATAAGTGTCTTCTCGTTCTTCTCCATATCGCTTAGATGTGGTTGCTTCACGCCAGATGCAGAAGCAGCCTGCATTTGCGTAAGGCCAAGCAGCTCGCGCGCCTTCTTGAGCTTGTCAAATAACAGGCTCCTGTTCATAACTAATCGTGATGTTATGCCTCCTCATTATCACCATTAGTGATATACTTGCCTACCGTTAGGGTGCCCGAATGTAATGGCCAAGAGCAACTACCCCGAATTGCAGCACGGCGACCTGCCGCAGATCACCAAGATCACCAAGCTGCTGCGCCTTGGCCCCAAGGGGCAGGGCTACACCTACCAGTATGTGAAGGAGTGCCTCAACGCCAACAACGAGCGGCAGAACGAGGAGATACTCGCCATTGCCCGCGACTTAGTGGCCGCCCGCGAGCGCAGCATGGCCGCCCTGCTGCAGGTGCGGGCCAAGGCCGCCGCCAAGAAGCAACAACGCAAACACTGATACTGACCAATGCAACTGAAAGAGTCGCTATACACTGCTTCAAACATGAGGAACGACCCCCGTTGGAAACATGGCGACCTCACGAGGATTAGCACCCTATGCAATCAGCGTGGCGTGAAGGGGAACT